>JBDHZV010000060.1:0-15247 GCA_039812125.1 Candidatus Nanopelagicales bacterium | reverse complement strand
CACCGCGCCTCGCGTGCGGTGAGGTACTCCGAGCGCAGGGAAGCGGCGGTCACGAGGTCCATGCGGCCATTGTGTCCGCCAGCCTGGCCGACCCAGCACCCGACCGTGCCCCACCCACATCCACTTTACATAATGTGCATTATCGGTCATGTGGGCGAGGTCGGCGGCGCACGGGATCCTTGCAGGGATTGTGTGGGTTTCCCCTCCTGCCACCCATGGGTCACGTGCACCCTGCGCCCCGTTTGTGGGTTATCGGCGGCGCGTCGAGGCGCCATAACCCCCACATCAAGCGCAAGGTTCCGGCCGCGGGTTCTCAACCTGGGCCATAACCCCCACATCGGGTGCGCGGGGCGGCGCCAGGAGCAACGCCCAGGGGCGGCGCCAGGGCGGGGCCGAGCGCAGGAACGGGCCCGATGCGCGCGTTGAGCAACGACTCAGCGACAGAGTGACATAACTCTGATCCGCGTGGTCCTGCCCAGAAGGGCGTACGCGTCGACAGCGGCCCTCCCGACGGGTGGACCGTGTTGCCACCCCGTCGCCACCCAGCCCGTCGCCGCCCACCCCGTCGCCGCCCACCCCGTCGCCACCCAGCCCGTCGCGCGACGTCAGCAACCGCTCGGCCGGGGCGAGGCCGACTCGGCACTGGTGGGCGGCATACTGGGTGCGCTGGGCCGACCGGCCCGACGATCCTGTTCACCCGAGGAGCGCGCGTGGCACGCACCCCCCTTGCTGTGGCCGTCGCCGCCGCCCTCGCCGTGGGGCTGGCGGCGCAACCTGCACTCGGCGTCGTCGTTCGAGGCGACGAGGGTGTTGGCGGCGTCCCGGCCGGGGCAGCCGCGCCGGCCGACCTGGGAGCGCTGCCGGTGCCGGCCCAGGATGTGACCGGGACAGACACAGACCTCGGCAGCACGGATCGTGAGGTCGTCGCCCTCGTGCGGGGCGGTGACGGAACGCCCAGGGTCACCAAGCTGCGCGCGCGCACCGGTGCCGAGGCCGTGCGGCTCGCCGAGGCGCTCGATGCGCGGCCGGGCGTGGTGGCCTCGGCGAACTCACCCGTGCAGGCGTTGGACGCACTCGGTGACGAACCGCGTGGGAGCGACCAGTGGAACCTGCCCCGGATCGGTGCTCCCACCGCTTGGGCGCGATCGACCGGTGCCGGCGTGGTCGTGGCCGTGGTCGACACGGGTGTGGATGCCACCCACCCCGACCTCACCGGTCGGGTCCGGCCCGCGGTCGACCTCCTCGGTGAGGACCTCGGCGACGGGGACCCGAACGGCCACGGGACCGCGGTGGCCAGCATCGTCGCGGCCGGCCTGAACGGGATCGGGATGGCCGGGGTGGCCCCGGGTGCCACGATCCTGCCCGTGGTCGCGCTGGATCCCCTCGGTGAGGGCGACACCTCCACGGTGGCCCAGGCGATCATCGCAGCCGCCGACGGCGGTGCCCGGGTCGTGAACCTGTCCCTGGGCGGGCCCGACCGCGATCCGGTGCTGGATGCGGCGTGCGAGTACGCCTGGTCCAAGGGCGCTGTGCTCGTGGGCGCAGCGGGCAACACGTTCGCGGCGGGCAACGAGGTCCAGTACCCCGCGGCCGGACCGCACGTGCTGGGCGTGGGGTCGGTCGATCGGGACGGCGACGCCTCGTACTTCTCCAACAGCGGCAGCTACCTCGACGTCGCGGCACCCGGCGAGCAGCTCACCGCTGCCGAGCCGGGCGCCTCCTACTCGTCGGACTACGCCGGGACCTCGTTCGCGGCGCCACAGGTCTCCGGCGCCCTGGCGGTCCTGCTCGGGGCCTACCCGAAGCTCACCAAGGGGACGCTGGTCAACCTCATCAAGTACACCGCGCAGGACGACGCCAGTCTCGACGGGCTCGACGACGACCTCGGCTACGGCGTGCTCCGGGTGGATCGCGCCCTGGCAGCGGCGACAGCGACGGCCGCGGCCGATCTGCCAGCCACCACCCGACTGCGGGTGGCGCGACCCAACGCGTCCCCCGAGCCGGTCCGCCGGGGCAGGATGATCACCGTCCGCGGCACCGTCGAGGCGCGCTACCCCGACGGAACATGGCGGGCCGACCCCGTGCCCCTGTTCGTGCAGGTGCAGTACCGCCGCTCCGGGACGACGACCTGGCGAACCGTCGGAACCGCCGCCTCGCGGGTCGGCTCGATCACGCTGAAGGAGAAGGCGGCCTACTCCGGGTACTGGCGCACCCGGGTCAAGCAGTACGACGGCAGTTGGACGGTGAGCAAGGTGGACTACGTGAAGGTCGTCCGGTAGGTGGGTGCCCCGGCGCGGCACCCGTTCCTGCTGGGCGCCCGGCCGATCGCCCTGGCGCACCGGGGCGGTGCCCGAGAGGCCACGGAGAACTCCCCCACCGCGTTCGCGCACGCCGTGGGCCTCGGCTTCGGGTACATCGAGACCGACGTCCGGGCCAGTGCTGACGGGACCTGCTTCGTGCTGCACGACGCGCGGCTGGACCGGACCACGGACCGGGCGGGAGCCGTGGCGCAGCTGCCCGCCCGGGAGGTCCGGGCAGCGCGGCTGTCGAACGGCGACTCCCCGATGACCCTGGCGCAGGCCCTGGCAGCCTGGCCGCAGGTGCGGTTCAACGTCGACGTCAAGTCCGATGACACCGTCGAACCGTTCCTGGCCGCCGTGACGGCCGCGGGCGCATGGGACCGGGTCTGCGCGGCGTCCTTCTCCAGCTCCCGGCTGCGCCGCCTGCGCCGGGCGGCCGGACCTCGGCTGGCCACCTCGATGGGGCCGGTCGAGGTGGCCGCGCTGGTCGTCGGGGCGCCTCTGCATGGCCCGGTGGCTGCCCAGGTCCCCCAGCGCGTGGGCCCGGCGCCCCTGGTGACCCCGAACCTGGTGCGTCGGGCCCACCGTCGGGGCTTCGACGTGCACGTGTGGACCGTCGACGACCCCCTGCAGATGGCCCACCTGCTCGGCATCGGCGTGGACGGCATCGTGACCGACTGCCCCACAGTCCTCGCCGACGTGCTCAGGGCGCGCGGCCTGTGGCCGGGGGCGCGCTGAGGGCCTCAGGCCAGGGAGCGCCAGGCTGCCCGCCGGATGACGAACAGGTTGTCCCGCGCCTTGGGCCGGTCGCAGGCGATGAGGATGTCGCCGTTGGGCAGCAGGGCCAGCCCCTCGGGCTTGTCGGCCAGCCCTGCGACGTCGACCACCACCACCGCCGTGGCGACCCCGGCCGCGGGATCGTCGGCCGGACGGTGCGGCGCGACGAGCGCGACGGCATGGCCCTTGTCGCTGAGCAGTGCGAGGTTGCCGTAGATGCCCACGGTTGCGTCGGACAGGTCCGGGCAGGCTTCGCTCAGCTCCCGATCGGGGTACCAGGCGGCCAGCGCGGTCAGGACCACGGTCCCCTCCCCCACCGCTGGATCCGCCCCACCGGATCCGCCAGCCCCCGCGGCCGGCGTGGCAGGCAGCCACCGCTGCCCCGCCGGCAGCCACTGCCCGGGGCCGAAGCCGGCCGGTGCCGCTCCCGCCGGACCGAATTCGACCAGTGCCGCCGGGTCCTTCTCCGCGATGACGAGCAGGCGCCCGCCCCGCAGCAGCACCACGCCCTCGGCGTGCGATCCGTGCGGGTCCTGCCAGGCCCGGTGCAGCGGTGCCCACTGCCCGTCCGGCGGAACGACGAGGTCCAGGTCCGCGGTCACGCGGCGGCTGGGTGCATCGACGAGCTCGGCCCGGTTGGGCCACTCCTGCACCAGCAGCACCCCGCCGCAGCCGTCCGCCGCGACCGCCTCCAGCTGCGGGTCCCGGTGCGGGATCCGGGTCCCGGACAGTCCGGAGAGGTCCTCGGTGTGCCAATCCAGGTCGTCCGGGCCGTGCTCCACGGACGCCCATGCGACCACGGCCTCGCGGTCACCGATGGCGACCAGGGTCAGGGCTCCGGCGGCATCCTCGGCCACCGCGAGACCCGAGACCTCGCGCAGTGGGACAGGGGGCAGGGGGTCGGCCCGCACGTGCACTCGGCGCATGCGCCCATCGTCGTGGTTTGGCGGGCGCGATGTCGGGGAATGAAGCATGCGATCACGTGTGTTATCACATCGGCCCCACAAGGGACCGCGAATGCGTGCTGCCCACCACAGTGAGCACGCGGAGAGGCATGTTGCGATGGCAGACGGCGCACTGCGCGGGACGCGACTGGGAACGACCAGCTATGAGAGCGATGCTGGCGTTGACTTCGCGCCCCGTCGGATGACCACCTACCTGTGCCCCAAGGGGCATTCCACTGTGCTGCCCTTCGCCGAAGAGGCAGAGATCCCGTACGACTGGGAGTGCTCGACGTGTGGCGAGCCTGCCGTCCTGCGCGACGGGGTGGAGCCGGAGCGCAAGCCTGACAAGCCCGTGCGCACCCACTGGGACATGCTGCTCGAGCGTCGCTCGCTTGCCGAGCTCGAGGAGGTCCTGGCTGAGCGGCTCGACGTGGTTCGCGGCATGCGCGGCGAGACCGTCCGGCGCACCGCCTAGACCTCGTCCGGGCCGGCGAGCTCGCCGCGCACCACGGACGGACCGGACCCCGGCGCCCCGGCGCCGGGGTCCTTCGTCGTCCGGGACGGCCCGGCGTCCGGTGCCGAGGCCCGCGGCTCGGTCGGATCGATCACGACCTCGCCGGCGATGACGTCACCCGGCACGACAGTCGTGCGGGCCGCCCCGGACGCGTCGGTCACGGTGACCACGGACACTCCCCGACGGCGCAGGGCCGTCTCGGTGCCGCGCAGCACGGACCGCTGCAGCCAGGTGCGCACCCCCGGGACCAGCAGCGCGAGGCCGACCAGGTCCAGGACGAGGCCGGGCAGGGCGATGACAGCGCCCGCGGCGAGTCGCCACCCGCGCTCCCTGTCCGGCCCGCGCAGCCCCCAGCGCATGATCAGCACGCCGGCGAGCATGTCCAGGCACAGCACCGTCAGGGCGCCGACCGGGCCAAGGGCTCCCACGAGCCAGAGCACGGCCGCGACCTCGGCCGCGGTGAGCAGCGCGAGCCCTGCCAGGACCAGGAACCGACCCATCGGCTACTCGGCGGCGTCGGGGTCGGCCGAAGGCGTGGTCCCGGCGCTCGGCACGGGATCAGCCGAGGGCGTGGCGGTGCGGGCGGCCGCGCGCTTGGCTCGGGCCGAGGAGACCGCGGCGCGCACCTTGGCCGCGCGCTCCTGGGTTCCCCAGACCGTGACCCGCCAGAGCGCCTCGCGCACGATGGACCCGCTCATCTTCGACGTCCCGTACTCCCGCTCCATGAACGTGATCGGCACCTCGACGACCCGCAGCCCCGCCTGGACCACGCGACGCGCCATGTCGACCTGGAAGCAGTAGCCCTGGGAGGCGACGCCGTCGAGCTCGAGGGCTCGAAGGGTGCTGGCCCGGAAGACCCGGTAGCCACCGGTGGCGTCCTTCAGGGGCATGGACAGCGCAAGTCGGGTGTAGAGGTTGCCGCCACGGGAGAGCACCTCGCGCGACTTCGGCCAGTTGACCACCGTGCCGCCGGGCACCCAGCGCGACCCGAGGACCAGGTCAGCCTCCCGGAGGGCGGCCAGCAGGGTGGGCAGCTGTTCGGGCTGGTGGGAGCCGTCGGCGTCCATCTCGATCAGCACGTCGTAGCCGCGCTCGAGGCCCCACGCGAAACCAGCCATGTAGGCCGCCGCGAGCCCCTCCTTGCCCAGCCGGTGCAGGACCTTGATGTGGTCGTCACCCTCGGCGAGCTGGTCGGCGATCTGCCCCGTGCCGTCGGGAGAGTTGTCGTCGGCGATCAGGATCTCCGCCTCGGGGACCGAGGCACGCACCCGCGCGGTGATCCGCTCGACGTTCTCCTTCTCGTTGTACGTGGGGATGATCACCAGGATCCGGCCGAGGTCGGCGAATGATTCAGTCACGGGACAATGGTCGCATGGCCGGGGGGCCGCTGGTCGCTCCCGGTGGGCCCAGCATCGCGCGCACGCCGCCCTCTGGCCAGCACCATGCCCAGCAGCACGATGCCGAGCAGCAGTGCCGTGGCGCCGACCTCCACCGCCCCGCCCAGCCGCACCGCCGGGGTCAGGCCCGCGCGCATCGGGACCTCGGCCACCGTGGCATCCGCGGTGAACTCCGGTGCGCTCCAGCGCAGCGCGCCGTCGGGGCCGATCACGGCGCTTACCCCGGAGGTCGCGGCCACGAGGGTGGTGCGCCCACTGGCCACGGCCTGCACCCGGGAGATCCCCAGCTGCTGCGCGGGCTGCCCGGTGCCGCCGTAGGTTGCGTTGTTGGTCTGCACGACCAGAACCTGCCCGCCGGCCCGCACGGCGTCGCGGACCAGCTCGTCGTAGGCGATCTCGAAGCAGATGACCACCCCGGCGGGCACCGGCCCGATGTCGAGGTACCCGACGGCGTCCCCGGGGGCGAAGTCCCGGGGCACCCGCTCGAACCGGGAGATCAGCCGGGTGAGCACGTCGCGCAACGGCAGGTACTCCCCGAAGGGCACCGGGTGGCGCTTGACGTAGCGCGAGCCCGGCCCGGTCTGGGGGTCCCACACGAGGCCCACGTTCAGCACGGTCCCGCGGTGTCCGGGCCGATCCGGGTCGGCCGGGTTGGCCATCACCGCGCCCACCAGGATCGGTGCCCCGATGGTGTCGGCCGCGCGGTCGATCGCCAGGGCGGCGTCGGCGTTGCGCAGCGGGTCGATGTCCGAGGAGTTCTCCGGCCAGATCACGGCGACCGGCTGCGGCATCCGGCCGGCAGCCACCTCGCCCGCCAGCGCTGTCGTGACCCGCACGTGGTTGTCCAGGACTGCCCGCCGCTGGGCGTTGAAGTCCAGGCCCACCCGGGGGACGTTGCCCTGCACCACGGCGATCGGCTGGAGGTCGCCGTCGGGACCGCCCCACTCCCGGTCGCGCAGGAAACCACCGGCAACGGCGAGCAGGGCCGCCATGACGACAGCGCCGACCGCCCTGCGGGCCTGCCTGGCCCTCACGGCGTCCCAGGCGGCCAGTGCCAGCGTGGCGCACAGCGCCACCACCAGGCTCAACAGCGCCGGGCCGCCCAACGCGGCCCAACCCAGCAGCGCGGTGTCGGCCTGGCTGTACGCCAGCCTCCCCCACGGGAACCCGCCCCACGGGACCCGCGCCCGGGCGGCCTCCATGACCACCCACAGCAGCGGGACGCTCAGCACCCACCACGGGCGGCGCAGCAGGCGCGGGACCAGGGCCCCCGCGACGGCCCAGAACGCGGCGCACAGCAGGGACAGCAGGATCCACGCGTCGGGGCCGAGGACGCGCAACCAGTCCAGCAGCAGCAGGAAGTGGCCCAGGCCGGCGGCGCCGGCCACGACCGCCCCCCGGCGTGACGACAGCCCCCGCAGGCTGGCCACGAGGACGGCGACCGCGGGGACCGCCAGCCAACCGCGGGCCAGGTCGTAGGGCGCGAACGCCATGGCCATCGCCATCCCCGCGGCGATCGCGACGACCATCCGCGGCAGCATGCGCGGCGGGGCGCTGGTGGCGGGGATCACCGGGCCATCATCCCCGACCCGGCAGGTCGGCGCGGCCGACGCCGGCGGGCGACCCCGCGTCAACCCCCGCGTCGACCCGGCGTCGCCGCCGCGGGCCGTCGCCCCGCCCTGCTGCTCAGTCCTGCGCCGGGACGACGACCGTCCCGTGTGCCGTGGTGACCACCAGCGGCGGGTCGAGCACGTCGGCCGCGCTGGGCCCGCGGTGCGGTGCACTCCGGGCGCTCACCTGGGCGACCAGCGCGATGTCGCGGCTGCGCCGGCCCACGCGCACCAGCGTGGCGGTGACCTCGAGGACGTCACCGCCACGCACTGGAGCGAGGAACTGCACGTCCCGGTACGAGGCGAACAGCCCCTCGTCGCCGTCGGTGCGGATGCACAGCTCGGTGACCGCGTCGCCGAACAGGCCCAGGACGTAGGCGCCGTCGACCAGGTGGCCGCCGTAGTGCGCGTGGGAGGCCGGCACGTAGCGGCGATGCACCACAGCCAGTCCCACCACGGGGGTGGGACGCGGGCCGTCAGTGGGATGCGGCATGGGAGCGGCCCTCCTCGGGCTCGGGGACGAGACGGTGCACCAGGTAGGAGGCCACCTCGCCGGGGGTGGTCCCGCGGCCGAACACCCGGTCGACCCCCAGGCTGGCCGCGGCGGACTCGTCGAACCGGGGGCCGCCGACGACCAGCAGGGGCCGGCGCTGGCGGGGGAACGCCTCCCGGAATGCGGCGGTCATCTCGGCGACGTTGGCCAGGTGCGCGTCGCGCTGGGTGACCACCTGGGACACCAGGACCGCGTCGGCGCGGCGCTCCAGGGCCGATTCCACCAGGTCGGGGACCGGGACCTGGGCGCCCAGGTTGTGGACCTCGAAGGCAGCCAGGTGCTCCAGGCCCTTGTGGCCGGCGAAGCCCTTGACGTTCAGGATGGCGTCGATGCCCACCGTGTGGGCGTCGGTGCCGATGCACGCCCCGACCACGACCACGGGCCGGCGCAGCCGGTCGCGCACGCGGGACTCGATCTCCTTGTCCGTCAGCAGGGGGAAGTCCTGCTCCACCACCTCCACGGCGTCGAGGTCGACGACGTGGTTGGCCCGCCCGTAGACCACGAAGAAGGTGAACCGGGGCCCCATCGCGCGGGAATGCACGACCATGGCCGGGTCGATCCCCATCCGTCGGGCCAGCTGGGCGGCGGCGCCGTCCGCGCGCCGGCCTGCGGCGACCGGCAGGGTGAACGACAGCTGCACCATCCCGTCGCCGGTGGCATCGCCGTAGGGGCGAACGATCCGGCTCATCGGGGCCCCTCCCCCACGACCGGCTCGGCCAGCACCTCGCAGACAGGGTTGAGGTAGTCGGGGGCGCGCACGGCCACGCCGTCGCGTCCCCGGCCGCCAGCCTCTGGCCGGCGCATGAGCCCGAACGTGCCGTCCCCGATCGCGGTCAGCAGGCCCTCGTCGGCGATGCGCCCCAGCAGGTCCACCGCCTCGTCGAGCACCTGGTGGGCGCGGGTGACGATCAGGCCCCCGGGCGCCGGTCGGAAGTCCTCGTGCAGTCCCCCCGCGGCGTCCAGGACGTACCGCACGCCCTGCAGGGCCAGGTCCCGGTCGGACAGCCAGGGGGTGACCACTGCCTCGGTCATCATCCCCACCAGCAGGATGCCCTGGCCGGTCAGCGCGCCGGCCAGGGTGAAGAACCCGTCGAGCAGGTAGCCGCGGAAGATGTCGCCGGTCATGTGCTTGGTCGGCGGCATCCACTTCAGGGGGGCGTCGGGGAACAGCTCGCGGGCCAGCAGGGCGTGCGCGAGCTCGATGCGGAACGAGTCGGGGATCGCCGGGTCGATCTCGAAGGCATGCCCCAGGCCCAGCTGCCAGTCGGCCAGTCCGGCCTGGTGCGCGAAGTACTCGTTGAGCAGCTGGCTGACGGTCACGGTGTGGGCGGCCTCGACCGCGTCCGCGGTGGTCAGGTAGTTGTCCTCGCCGGTGTTGATGATGATCCCGGCCCGCGCGTGCACCTGGCGGGCGAAGTGCTGGTCGGTGAACGTGCGCACCGGGTTGATGTCGCGGAACAGGATCCCGTACATGGAGTCGTTGAGCATCATGTCCAACCGTTCCAGTCCGGCCAGCGCCGCGATCTCCGGCATGCACAGCCCGGAGGCGTAGTTGGTCAGCCGGACGTACCGGCCGAGCTCGCGGGACACGTCGTCGAGCGCGGCCCGCATGATCCGGAAGTTCTCCTGGGTGGCGTACGTGCCCGCGAACCCCTCGGTCGTGGCCCCCTCGGGCACGAAGTCGAGCAGCGACTGCCCGGTGGAGCGGATCACCGCGATGACGTCGGCGCCGGCCCGGGCCGCGGCCTGCGCCTGCGGCACGTCCTCGTGGATGTTCCCCGTGGCCACGATCAGGTAGACCAGCGGCCGGTGCGTGACGGGCAGCCGCTCCAGCATGCGCTCGCGGACCCGCCGCTGCCGGTCGATGGTGCGCACCCCCGCGCGCGCCGCGCGCACTGCCGCCCTGGTGGCCGCCGTGGCGGACCGACCCTCGGGCACCCGCAGGTCCAGCTCACCGGCGGCGGCGCGCTGGGCCAGGCGCAGCAGCGGGTCGTCGTCGGCACCGCCCTCGCGGCGCTGCCTGGCCAGGGCATCCCACACCGGCAGGGCCACGCCGTGCTCCAGGCCGACCTGGGCGCGAACGGCGTCGACGAGGCGGTTGACCCACGGAGTGCCCTCGTGATCGGCACCCTCCAGACCCGCCAGGCGCAGGACGGCCCGCTCGATCGACACCGTGGTGTGCGCCGTGGCGAGGTCGACGACCGGGCGGCCCGCCCGCGCGGCCAGGTCACGGGCGCGGGTCACCACCCCGGGATCGAGGTCGAGCAGGGTCATCGCGCACCTCCCGGTCCGGTCCCGGGACCGGCAGCTGCATGTGCCTCGATGGCCGCGTCGTCGGCCAGGTGGAGGGTCCGTCCGGCCAGCACAGTGGCCAGGCAGCCCGGCACCGGCGTGCCGGGATCGAGCCGGGGAAGGCCCGGGGTTCGCGAGCGTGGGTCCGTGCTCCAACTGGCCACCCGCTGGTCGGGAGTCTGGACGACCAGCTCCGTGGGCTCCCAGACGGCGTACGTGGCCGGCGCGCCCACGGCCAGCACCCCGGCGTCGTCGCGCCGGGCGGCCCGCCAGCCGCCCCTGGTGGCAGCGGCGAAGGCGGCGCGCCCCGACAGCCGGGCGGCCGGCCGGTGGTGCCACATCGCGGCCCGGACCCACTCCCAGGGCTCGATGCCGGTGACCGGGCTGTCCGAGCCCAGCGCGAGGGACACCCCCCCGCGCACCAGGGCCGCGAAGTCGTGCAGGCCGTCCGCCCGCTCCCCCAGCCGACGGCCGTAGGCCCCGTCGGGACCTCCCCACAGGGCGTCGAACCGGGGCTGGACGCTGGCGACGACGCCGGCCTGCGACAGGACCTCGGCATGCTCGGGGCCGACCATGCAGGCGTGCTCCACCCGATGCCGGGCTGCCCGTACACCAGGCAGCCCGCACTGCTCGATCGCGTCGCGCAGCCCCTGGACCAGGATGTCCGCGGCCGCGTCGCCGATGACGTGGAATCCGCCCTGGATGCCGGCCCGGGTGCAGGCCACGAGATGCTGGGCCACGGCATCGGAGTCGAGGTGGCACGTCCCGGTGCTGCCGGGGTCGTCGGCGTACGGGTGGCGCAGCAGCGCGGTGCGCGACCCGATCGCCCCGTCGATGAACAGGTCACCCGCCGCCCCGCGTGCTCCCAGGGCGAGCGCGGCCCCTGGGCCACCGGGCTGGCCCCAGTACGCCACGACGTCAGGCCCGGCCTCGGTGTCGGCCAGCTCCAGCAGGGCGCGCAGGTCCTGCTCGCCGTTGATGTCCGGTCCGGCCGCCTCGTGCATCGCGACCACCCCCCGGGAGGCGGCGTGTGCCCGCGCCGCGCGCTGGGCAGCGGTGCGCAGCCCGCCGGGCAGGTCCTCGGTCAGGTAGCGGCGCACCCGGTGGTGCGCCTCCCCCGTGACCCGACCGGACTGGTCCAGCCCGGGGGTGCCGGCCAGGTCGGGCACGGTGGCGACCAGGGCGGTGGACACCACGGCGGAGTGCAGGTCGACCCGGGACAGGTACACCACCGAGCCCCACGAGGCCCGGTCGAGCTCGCCCCGGCCGGGCAGCGCCGGGTCGGCCCACATCGTCTCGTCCCAGCCGTGCCCGACGACCGGACGCCCGCGCAGCCGACGTGCCTCCTGCGTCACGCGATGAAGCAGCTCGGCACGGCTGGTGACGCCGCGCAGGTCCAGTCCCAGCAGGGTCAGCCCGGTCGAGGTGTGGTGCACGTGGGCGTCGACGAAGGCGGGCGTGACCAGCGCGCCGTCGAGGTCGACGACCGCGTCGCAGTCGGCGGCATGCACCGCGGCGCCGGCCTGCGGGCCCAGCCAGGCAATGGTGCCGTCCACGACCAGCATCGCGGTTGCCCCTGGGGCGGACGGGGCGTAGACCGGACCGCCGCGCATCAGCAGCCTCATCGGGGTGCCCCCGCCAGGCGGGCATCGAACAGGGAGCGCACCCCGGGGTCCGCCCGCAGCAGGTCGAACGCCAGGTCCGCGTGGCCTGGGGCGAAGCCGTTGCCGATGAGCATGGTCACGTCGGCGGCCAGGCCCTCGGCGCCCAGCGCCGCGGCGGGGAAGGACGTGGCCATGGAGAAGAACACGATGGTGCCGCCCTGTGCCGTGGCCAGCACGGCGCCGTGCTCGCACCCCGGGACGTCCACGCAGACGATCGTGACGTCCGCCGGGCCGTCCAGTGCCCCCCGCACGGCGTCGAGCACGCCCACGGGGTCGCGGGCGTCGGCCACGGCGACCAGGTCGGCCACGCCGGCTCGGGCGAGCAGGTCGGCCTCCCGCGCGGTCGGGACGATGCCCAGGGTCGGCCCCGCGCCGGCCACCCGGGCTGCGGCCAGCGACAGCGATCCGCTCTTGCCGGACGCGCCGAGCACCACCACGCTGGGTCGGCCCCCGGCTGCCGCGCGCTGGCGCACCACCCGGTCGGTCAGAGCCGGGGCGCCGCACACGTCGAGCACCGACATCGCCAGCGCCTCGGGCAGGTCGTCGGGCAGCACGGCGGCAACCGAGCGGGCGAACAGGATCGCGGTGCCCGTGCAGGGCACCTGCTCACCGAGGCCGTCCCAGCCGGCCAGGTCGTCCTCGACCCGCAGCGGCGTCAGCGTCAGGGAGACCAGCGTGGCCACGTCCTGGCCGACGCGCAGGCCCAGGGGCGAGTCCGGGCCGACCTCCTCGACGGCGCCGACGAGCATGCCGCCGGACCCGGTCACGGGGTTGTGCATCTTGCCGCGGGTGGCGATGATCCCGGCCACGTCGGCCCGGATGGCGTCACCGTCGCCGTGGTGGAGCTCCTGGAGCTGTCGGTAGGAGGCCGCGTCCAGGTTGAGCCGTCGGACCCGGATCCGGACCTCGTCGGGCCCGATCCGGGGATCGGGGTCCAGTCGCCACGCCGCCTGCGGCAGCACCCCACGGGGTTCGACAACCCGGTGCAGTCCCACTGGGGACGTCCGCTCGCCCATCCGACCTCCCTGCGCGACTGCGGCACAGCCTACACAGCCGGGCGATCACGTTCACGCCGATTCTCCCGCGTGGTGCTGGTCAGACCGCGATTCCTCCGGCTACTCTGGCTCAATGACGGAGATCCTTGAGCACGTGCCGCCCAAGGCGGCTGAACCTCCGGTCCGCCCGACGCTCGTCCCCGCCCAGCCCTACACCTATCGCCGGGTCATGCTGGAGGAGCCGGACTGGACCCGCTTCCCGGGCTGGTCGCAGGTCAGCCCGGCGCAGTGGCGCTCGGCGCAGTGGCAGCGCGCCCACTGCGTCAAGAACCCGCGCCAGCTGCGGGAGCTGATGGGCCCCCTGCTGGCAGACGAGGTCTACGACGACCTGGCCGCAGACCAGGTCGCGCGCGCCACCATGCCCATGCTGGTCACTCCGCAGATGCTCAACACGATGATGGCCACGGCACCCGTGGCCGGCCCCGGCTCGCTCACCGCGGCGTTCCGGGCCGACCCGGTCCGCCGGTACATGCTCCCGATGCTCTCCGAACGCCTGACGACCTGGCCCAGCCACCCCCGGGCGGGCCGGGACTCGCTGCACGAGCACGACATGTGGGTGGCCGAGGGACTCACCCACCGCTACCCGACCAAGGTGCTGGCCGAGATGCTCACCACCTGCCCGCAGTACTGCGGGCACTGCACCCGCATGGACCTGGTCGGCACGTCGACTCCCACGGTGGACAAGCTGCGGATGGTCGCGCCCCCTGTGGACCGGCACGCCGCGATCCTGGACTACCTGCGGGCACATCCGGAGGTCCGTGACGTCGTCGTGTCCGGCGGTGACATCGCGAACCTCCCGTGGCCCCGGCTGGAGGCATTCCTGGTGTCGCTTCTGGAGGTCGACAGCATCCGCGACATCCGGCTGGCGTCCAAGGCGCTGATGGCCCTGCCCCAGCACTGGCTCGCTGCCCCCGTCGTCGAGGGCATGGCCCGCGTGGCGGGGACGGCCCGTGACCGTGGCGTGAGCCTGGCGATCCACACCCACGTCAACACGGCAGCGTCGGTGACCCCGCTGGTGGCCGAGGCGGCACGAGCCATGCTGGCCGCCGGCGTGCGCGACGTGCGCAACCAGGGCGTCCTGCTCGACGGGGTCAACACCTCGGTGCCGGACCTGCTGGACCTGTCGTTCGCCCTGCTCGACGGCGCCGGGATCATGCCCTACTACCTGTACATGTGCGACATGATCCCGAACGCGGAGCACTGGCGGATCCCACTGTGGCGGGCCCAGGAGCTGCAGCACGGGATCATGGGCTACCTGCCCGGGTTCGCCACGCCCCGCATCGTCTGCGACGTCCCGTTCGTGGGCAAGCGCTGGGTCCACCAGGTCGCGCAGTACGACCGGGTCCGCGGCATCTCGTCGTGGACCAAGAACTACCGGACGGCGCTGGAGGCCGAGGACCCCGACGCGCTGAGCCGGCGCTACGAGTACTACGACCCGATCCACACCCTGCCCAAGGAGGGCCGCCGGTGGTGGCGGGCGCAGGCCCAGCCGACCGGCTGACGTGCCGGCTCAGCCCGGGATGCGGTCCTCGAACGGGGTGGACAGCACCACCGTGGTGCGGGTGGAGACCGACGCGGCGGATCGGATCTGGGCCAGGAGGCCCTCCAGCGCCTGCGGGGACTCCACCCGGGCCTTGAGGATGTAGGCCTCGTCGCCGGCCACGGAGTAGCACGACTCGATGGCGGGGATGTCGGTGAGCCGATCCGGGGCGACATCCTCGGCGGCCGGGTCGCTGGCCTTGATCGAGACGAACGCCGTCAGCGGCAGCCCGAGGGCGACCGGGTCCACGACCGCCCGGTACCCGCGGATGACGCCGCGCTGCTCCAGGCGACGCACCCGCTGGTGGACTGCCGAGGTCGACAGCCCGGTCGCGCGCCCCAGGTCGGTGAACGACATCCGGCCGTCCCGGGCCAGCAGGGTGACGATCTGTCGGTCGAGGTCCTCCACGCCGCGCATCCTACCGACCGGGCCACGCTCCACCCCACGCTCAGGATGGCCGGCCGACCCCGGTCGTGCCCACCGGTCGTGCCCACCGGTCGTGCCCACCGGTCGTGCCCACCGGTCGTGCCCACCGCCGGGCCGCCCATGCAGGGTCACCCATGCGGGGTCCGGGTCACCCCCGCAGGAGCGCCCGGCCGAT
>JBDHZV010000059.1:0-15622 GCA_039812125.1 Candidatus Nanopelagicales bacterium | reverse complement strand
CGCAGCCAGCGACAGCAGGCTGCCGGCCACGCCGGACGTGCGCCGCCCCCGCGCCCATCGCGCCCCCAGCAGCACCCAGGCGACCCCCAGCCCGGCCAGACCCGCCCACAGCGCGGGCCCCGCGGGTACCACCAGCCACGCCGCCCACCCCAGGGCCAGCAGCAGCCCGGACTCCGACAGCGGGGTCCGGGCCGCGGCGGCGCATCCCAGGGTCGCCAGGACCGCGACGCCGGCCAGCAGGACACTGCCCGGCGACGCCACGCCCTGCTGCGGGCCGACCAGCACCGCCAGCTCGACCAGGGCGATCCCGGTCCCGGCGGTCAGCAGCGCCGACACCGCCCGGCGACGCTGGCCGGACGGCTCGTTCCCGCGGCCCAACCGGGCGAACAGGCCAGCGGCGACCAGCGCCACGGCCGACAGCCCGGCGGTGGACCAGCGCAGTGTCGCGTCCCAACCGCCCCATCCCCGCAGCACCGCGGAGGCCAGGGCGACCAGCACCAGCAGGGCCCCCACGTACAGGCCGATCTCGGCGGCCTCGCGACGACCGACCAGGGGCGCCGGCGCCGCAGCCGCGGCGTCGCTGGCCGGCGGGACCGGCTCCACACCCGGCAGGTCGGGCGGCCACGGCAGCCCCCACGTGGGGATCGTGGCGTCGACCGCGGCCGGGGCCGCCACCGGGCCGGTCGCCCGCAGCACCGACGTCGGCTCACCGGGGGTGGACAGCACCGTCGTGGGCGCGTCGGCCCCGTCCGGGGATCGGGGGCCGGTGAAGCCGGGCATGGGACCAGAGTAGGACGGCATCCGGGTCCGCGTGCGCAGCACACTGGGCCCATGCCCACCTCGGACACCCAGTACAACGCGCGACGGCTGCGGCCGTACCCGCGCGGGGCGCTGCGGGTCGACGGCTTCGCCGGGCTGGGCGTCGCGGCGTACCTGGTCCCCCAGGTCATGGCCTACGCGACGCTGGCCGGGCTGGACCCGGTCGCCGGGCTGTGGGCGTGCCTCGTGCCGCTGACGCTGTACGCCCTGCTGGGCACCTCGCGACTGCTGTCGGTCGGGCCGGAGTCGACCACCGCCGTGATGACGGCCGCGGCGCTGGCGCCGCTGGCCGCGGGCAGTGCGGGGACCTACGCGGCAGCGGCCGCACTGTGCGCGGTGGTGGTCGGCGGGCTCTGCCTGGTCGCCGGCCTGCTGCGCCTGGGCTTCGTCGCCGAGCTGCTCAGTCGGCCGGTGCTGATCGGCTACCTCGCCGGGGTCGCGGTCATCATGATCGCCGGCCAGCTCGGGCGCCTGCTCGGCGTGACCGTCAGCGGCGGCACGCCGCTCACCGAGATCCTGTCCGCCGCCGGGCAGCTCGGCCAGGCCAACGCCGCGACCGCCGCGGTCGGCATCGGCGTGCTGGTCGTGCTGGTGCTGGGGTCGTGGCGCCACCCGCGGCTGCCGTGGCCGCTGCTGGCGGTGCTGGGCGCGACGCTGGTCACCCGGGCGCTGGACCTGCAGGCCGCCGGGGTCACGGTCGTGGGGCAGATCCCGCAGGGCCTGCCCGGGCTGAGCCTGCCCCACGACGTCTCGGCGGTGGCCGACATCCTCGGCCCGGCGGTCGGCATCGCCGTGGTCGCCTTCACCGACAACGTGCTGACCGCGCGGGCGTTCGCCCAGGCCGGCGAGCGCATCGACGCCGACGCGGAGCTGCGGGCCCTGGGCATCGCCAACCTCTCCGCCGGGATCACCTCCGGGTTCCCGGTCTCCAGCAGTGGCAGCCGCACCGCCCTGGCCCGGGCCTCCAACGCCCGCACCCCGGCGTACGGGCTGGTCACGGCCGCGGTCGTCGTGTGCGTCCTGGTGTTCGCCGGGCCGGTCCTGTCGGACTTCCCGATGGCCGCGCTCGGCGGGCTGGTGGTGTTCGCCGCGATGAAGATCGTCGAGCTCGGCGAGTTCCGGTGGCTGTGGCACTTCCGCCGCTCGGAGTTCTGGCTCGGCATCGTGGCGTTCGTCGCGGTGCTGTCCCTGGACCTGCTGGTCGGGATCGCGGTGGCGGTGCTGCTGTCGGTGATCGCGATGCTGGCCCGGGTCGCCCGGCCGCATGCCGCCGTGCTGGGACGGGTGCCGGGGCTGGCCGGCATGCACGATGTCGGCGAGTACCCGCAGGCCACCCAGGTCGAGGGCCTCATGGTGTTCCGCTACGACTCGCCGCTGTTCTTCGCCAACGCCGAGGACTTCCGCACCCGCGTCCTCGAGGCCGTCGAGGAGCAGCACGCCGAGGGTCGCCAGGTGCGCGAGGTGCTGCTGAACTGCGAGGCCAACGTGGACGCGGACTCCACCGCGGTGGAGGCGCTGGAGGCCCTGTTCGGCGAGCTGGCGGCCCAGGGCATCGGGCTGTCGCTGGCCCGGGTGCACGTCGAGCTCGCCGAGCTGCTCGACCGGGCCGGGATCCTCGACCTGGTCGGCCGGGAGAACGTGCATCCGACCCTGCCGACCGCGGTGGCCGCGTTCGAGGAGGGCCCGAACGGCAACGGCCACCGGCCCGCGTGACGGCTCCCGGGGTCGTCACGCCGTTGCCGGCATCCGGGCGCGGCCCGTCAGCGGGCGGCCAGCCGGGTCAGCACCTCGGCGACCCGGGCGCTGGACCGGCCGAAGTGGGTCGGGTCGAGGTAGTCGTCGATGAACTCCTGGACGTCCGGGGTGACGACCGGGCCGGAGCGCAGGATGTCGACCATCTCGTCGAAGGAGTCCGGGTGGTACCCGATCCGCTCGGTGAAGATGTGCGACTCCGCGCTGCCGGGCAGGTGGTCGGCGATCCGGTCGGCCAGCAGCCAGCGCGGGAAGATGACCGGCTTGCCCAGCGCCCACGCCTCGTACACCGTGGTGCCGAAGTCGGCCACGACGACGTCCGAGCGCGGCATCGAGGCTCCGGTCGGGGTCTTGTCCCGACGGTTGCGCGGGTGCACCGACACGTCGACGGTGGCGAACCGCGACAACGTGCGCAGGTAGTTCTCGAACGCCGGGAAGCTCGACGTGGACCGACCGGTCTCGCCGCGCTTGCGGCCGTTGTGGGTGGGCGCCCACAGCACCCGGGGCTTGTCCGGCCGCTGGCGGGACGGCGGTGGCAGCTGCGTGATGAGGGTGTCCAGGCGGGGCCAGCCGACGACGTGGATCTGGTCCCTGCCCAGCGACACCGACGGCGAGGCCAGCAGGCGGCGCTTGAGCCACTGGCCGGGCACCAGCAGCGCCTGCAGCGAGTTCACGAGGCGGGTGCCGGTGGCATCCGAGGTCCACAGGTAGTTCTTGTCCGCCACGCCGTGGCTCATGAGCACGTCCGTGGGCTCCCGGATGAACAGCGCGAAGTTCAGCGCGCCCTGCTGGTACTCCCCCCGGTCCGGCGCCTGCGGCAGCTGGGACTCCACGAGTCCCAGGAGCTGGCGCTGCACCCCCTCGTAGGACTCCGACTGGTTCAGGACGAAGTGGAGGGGGCGCGCCATGGGGGCCAAACTACCCAGCGTGGCCCCCGGCAGGCGGCAGCGGGCGGCCACCGCCGTCCCGTCTCACGATGCGGACACATTGGACACGGATTCCGCGGTTAGGGCAGCCTTCGGTTCATGGCGATGCAGGAGCTGCGCGGGTCGGGCACCACGGTGCCCCGTTCCGCCATGCCCTGCATGTGCTGCATGTGTTGCGCCTGACCCCGCAGATCCCCCGGACGCTGCGGATGGTCAGGCGCCCGGCTCTCGCCACCTGCGCCTGATCAGACGCATTCGTCCTCCGCCGAGCACGGAGACGCCAATGCCAGACACCGCCCCAGAACCCGCCACCCGGGTCGCCGCTGCGCGCCCCGCCGGTGGTCGAGCCGGTCGGGCACCTCGCGACGAGGGCCAATGGGCCCTCGGGTCGACCACGCCGCTGAACCCGAACGAGGCGTTCAAGGCCGCCGACGGCGGGCTGAACGTCCGTGACCGGATCGTGAGCACGTACGCCCGCGACGGATTCCGCAGCATCACGGCCGACGACCTGCGGGGCCGGATGCGGTGGTGGGGCCTGTACACCCAGCGACGTCCCGGGATCGACGGCGGCCGCACGGCGAGCCTGCCGCCCGAGGAGCTCGACGACGAGTTCTTCATGATGCGGGTGCGCTCGGACGGCGGGGCGCTGAGCAGCGAGCAGGCCCGCACCATCGCCGGGATCTCCGAGGACTTCGCCCGGGGGACGGCCGACATCACCGACCGGCAGAACATCCAGCTGCACTGGATCCGCATCGAGGACGTCCCGGAGATCTGGAACCGGCTCGAATCGGTGGGCCTGACCACGATCGAGGCCTGCGGCGACACCCCCCGGGTGATCCTGGGCTCCCCGGTCGCCGGCGTGGCCGCCGACGAGATCATCGACGGCACCCCGGCGATCGAGCAGATCGTCGAGACCTACATCGGCGACCCCGCGTTCGCCAACCTGCCGCGCAAGTTCAAGTCCGCGGTGTCCGGCTCGCCCCGCCAGGACGTCGCCCACGAGATCAACGACATCTCGTTCGTCGGCGTGGTGCACCCCGAGCACGGCCCCGGGTTCGACCTGTGGGTCGGCGGCGGGCTGTCGACCAACCCGATGCTCGCCCAGCGGCTGGGCGCGTGGGTGCCGCTGCACGAGGTGGCCGCGGTGTGGGCCGGGGTCATCGGGATCTTCCGCGACTACGGCTACCGCCGGCTGCGCAACCGGGCACGGCTGAAGTTCCTGGTGGCCGACTGGGGCCCGGAACGGTTCCGGGAGGTGCTGGAGCAGGAGTACCTGCGCCGGCCGCTGCTGGACGGCCCGGCGCCGGCGCCGATCCCGGAGGCGGCCCGCGACCACGTGGGGATCCACCCGCAGCGCGACGGGCGGGTGTACGTGGGCGCGGCCCCGGTCGTCGGGCGGATCAACGGCGCGGTGCTGCGCCGGGTGGCCGACCTGGCCGAGCAGTACGGGTCGGGCCGGGTGCGCCTGACCGTGCAGCAGAAGCTGGTCATCCTCGACGTCGACCCGCAGCGCGCCGCCGACCTGGCCGCCGACCTGGCCGAGGTGGACCTGCTGGTGCACCCCTCCGGCATCCGACGGGCGACGATGGCCTGCACCGGCATCGAGTTCTGCAAGCTGGCGATCGTCAACACCAAGGACACCGCCCGCACCCTCATCGGCCAGATCGAGACGCGCCGCCCGGAGCTGGACACCCCGCTGGCGGTGCACGTCAACGGCTGCCCCAACTCGTGCGCCCGGTTCCAGGTCGCCGACATCGGGCTCAAGGGGATGCTGGTCCCGGACCCCGACGGCACCCCCGTCGAGGGCTTCCAGGTGCACCTCGGTGGGTCGCTGGGCCACGCCGCGGGATTCGGGCGCAAGCTGCGCGCGCTGAAGGTCACCGCCGCCGAGCTGCCCGACTTCGTCGACCGGGTCGCCGGGCACTACCTCGACCAGCGGACCCCGGGCGAGCAGTTCGCCGAGTGGGTCGTGCGCGCCGACGAGGGCGACCTGCGATGACCGCCGCGACCGCCGGCGCGGCGGGACCGGCCACCGGTTCCGCCCGGCCGACCGGGACCGGTGGCCAGCGGGCCGTGCCGTACTTCTGCCCGTACTGCGCCGACGAGGACCTGCGCCCCCACGGCGACACCGCCGGGGCGTGGCACTGCCGCTGCTGCCTGCGCACCTTCCGACTGGCCTTCCTCGGACTGGAGGACCCCCGATGACCCTCAACCGCACGGTCGCCCCGACCGACCCGGACCTGGCTGCCGTCGGTGCCGGCCTGGTCGCCCGCATCAGCGACCCGTTCGACCAGGCCCGCGTGGCCCTGGCGTGGGCCCACGACACGTTCGGCGACGACCTGGTGCTGGCCTCCAGCATGGGCGACGAGGTCCTGGTCCACCTGGCCAGCGACGTCGTGCCCGAGGTGGCGGTGCTGTTCATCGACACCGGGTACCACTTCGCCGAGACGCTGGGCACCGCCGACGCGTTCGCCGCGACCCGGCCGATCCGGCTGCTGACGGTGACCCCGCGCCAGACCGTGGCCGAGCAGGACGCCGCCGAGGGACCGCGCCTCTACGAGCGGGACCCGGACCGGTGCTGCGCGCTGCGCAAGGTGGAGCCGTTGGAGCGCGGCCTGGCCCCGTTCCGGTCCTGGATCACCGGGATGCGCCGGGTCGACGCCCCCACCCGGACCGACATCGACGTCGTCAGCTGGGACGCCAGGCGCTCCAAGGTCAAGATCAACCCCCTGGCCGCGTGGTCGGACGAGGACGTCGCGGTCTACGCCGAGGTCAACGGCGTCCTGCTCAACCCGCTCCGGCAGGTCGACTACACCTCGATCGGCTGCGAGCCCTGCACCAGACCCACCCTCCCCGGACAGGATCCCCGGGCCGGCCGCTGGGCCGGACGGGCCAAGACAGAATGCGGGCTGCACACATGAGCGCGACGATGATCCCCACGCACGCCAGCCTCAGCGTCGACCACCTGTCGGCCCTGGAGAGCGAAGCCATCCACATCATGCGCGAGGTGGCCGGCGAGTTCGAGCGGCCCGCCCTGCTGTTCAGCGGCGGGAAGGACTCGGTCGTCATGCTGCACGTGGCGATCAAGGCGTTCCACCCCGCCCGCGTGCCGTTCACCCTGGTCCACGTCGACACCGGGCACAACTTCCCGGAGGTGCTGGACTACCGCGACGAGACGGTGGCCCGCACCGGCGCCCGGCTCGTCGTGGCGCACGTGCAGGACTGGATCGACCGCGGCGCCCTGCGGGAGCGCCCGGACGGCACCCGCAACCCGCTGCAGACCATCCCCCTGCTGGACACGATCAGCGAGCACCGGTTCGACGCGGTGTTCGGCGGCGGCCGGCGCGACGAGGAGAAGGCCCGCGCGAAGGAGCGGATCTTCAGCCTGCGCGACGAGTTCGGCCAGTGGGACCCGCGCCGGCAGCGCCCGGAGCTGTGGGACCTGTACAACGGCCGGCACGCCCCCGGCGAGCACGTGCGCGTGTTCCCGCTGTCGAACTGGACCGAGGGCGACATCTGGCGCTACATCGACCGGGAGGGCATCGCCCTGCCGAGCATCTACTTCACCCACGAGCGGGACGTGTTCCTGCGCAACGGGATGTGGCTGGCGCCCGGCGAGTGGGGCGGGCCACGCCCCGGCGAGACCCTGCAGCGGCGCCGGGTGCGCTACCGCACGGTCGGGGACATGAGCTGCACCGGTGCGGTGGAGTCCGACGCCCGCACCGTCGCCGAGGTCATCGCCGAGGTGTCGGCCAGCCGGCTGACCGAGCGCGGCGCGACCCGGGCCGACGACCGCCTCAGCGAGGCCGCCATGGAGGACCGCAAGCGGGAGGGGTACTTCTGATGGCCCACGAGCTGCTCCGGCTGGCCACGGCCGGGTCGGTCGACGACGGCAAGTCCACCCTGGTGGGCCGGCTGCTCTACGACACCAAGTCCATCCTCGCCGACACCCTCGACGCGATCGAGCGGGTCAGCCGCGACCGCGGCCTGGCCGCCCCCGACCTGGCCCTGCTCACCGACGGCCTGCGGGCCGAGCGGGAGCAGGGGATCACCATCGACGTGGCCTACCGGTACTTCGCGACCCCGCAGCGGTCGTTCATCCTGGCCGACACCCCCGGGCACGTGCAGTACACCCGGAACATGGTCACCGGGGCCTCGACCGCGGAGCTGGCGCTGATCCTGGTCGACGCCCGCAACGGCGTCGTCGAGCAGACCCGCCGGCACGCGGCGATCAGCGCCCTGCTGGGGATCCGCCACGTCGCGGTGGTCGTGAACAAGATGGACCTCGTCGGGTTCGACGAGGCGGTCTTCGACGGGATCCGCGCGGAGTTCACCGAGTACGCCCGGGCCCACGGCGTCGAGGATGTCGTGGCGATCCCCATCAGCGCCCTGGACGGCGACAACGTGGTGACCGCCTCGACCCGCACGCCCTGGTACCACGGCCCCACGCTCCTGGAGCACCTGGAAGCCGTGCCGGTCGGCAGCGACCCGGCCGGCCAGCCGCTGCGGTTCCCGGTGCAGTACGTCATCCGGCCGCAGGACCCGGAGCACCACGACTACCGGGGGTACGCCGGTCGGGTCGCGGCGGGCACCGTCAACGTGGGCGACCGCGTGGTCGTGCTCCCAGACGGGGGGTCGACCCGGGTGGTCGGCATCGACACCCACGACGGCCCGCTGCTGTGGGCCCAGGCCGGGCAGTCGGTGAGCATCCGGCTGGCCGACGACATCGACATCTCCCGCGGCGACCTGATCGCCGCTGCCGGGGACCCGCCGCAGGTGGTGCGCAGCCTCGCCGCGACCGTCACCGTGGTGGCCGACGCCCCGCTGGCCCCGCGGCAGCGACTCCTGCTGCGCACCGGCACCCGCACCGTGCGGGCGATCGTCGACGGGATCACCAGCCGGCTGGACGTCGACTCGCTCGAGCGGCACACGGCACCGGACCGGCTGGGGCTCAACGACATCGGCGAGGTCCGGCTGCGGCTGGCCGAGCCGGTGGCGGTCGACGGCTACGACCGGATCCGGGCGACCGGGTCCTTCCTGCTCATCGACGACCAGACCGGTGCCACGGTGGCCGCCGGTCTGGTCCGCGCCGGCGGCTGACATGGCCGCCCGGTACCCGCTGCTGCTGGACCTGGCCGACCGCCCCGTCCTGGTCGTCGGGGGCGGCCCGGTCGCGGCCCGGCGGGTCGCCGGGCTGCTGGCCGCCGGCGCCCGGGTGACGGTCCTCGCCCCGCAGCTGTGCGAGGACCTGGCCGACCTGGCCAC
The DNA here is from genome assembly GCA_039812125.1 of Candidatus Nanopelagicales bacterium. Classification (GTDB taxonomy): domain Bacteria; phylum Actinomycetota; class Actinomycetes; order S36-B12; family CAIYMF01; genus Prado023. The sequence continues at coordinate 6,860 of JBDHZV010000059.1, read as the reverse complement.
GGCCGGTCAGCTCACCTGGTGGCCGCGAGCCGGGGGCGGGGCCGACGTCGCCGGGAGCCGGTGGGCCCTCGTGCACACGGCGACCGGCGACCGCGAGGTCGACGACGAGGTCGCCCGGGCCGCCGAGGACGCGGGGACCTGGTGCGTGCGCGCGGACCGGGCCGTGGCCTCCGCGGCGCACGTCCCGGCCGTGGCCACCGGGCCGGACGGGGTGCAGGTGGCGGTCTCCGGCGGCGCCGACCCGGGACGGGCCCGGGCGGTCCGCGACGCGATCAGCGCCCAGCTGGCCACCGGCGCCCTGCCGCTGCGGCGCACCCGTCCGGGATCGGGACCGGGCACGGTCGTGCTGGTCGGGGGCGGCCCGGGTGACCCCGGCCTGCTCACGGTCACCGGCCGGCAGTGGCTGGCCCGCGCGGACGTGGTCGTCACCGACCGCCTCGGACCCCGGTCGGTCCTCGACGAGCTCGCGCCGGACGTCCTGGTCGTCGACGTGGGCAAGGCCGCCGGCAACCATCCGATCCCGCAGCACCAGATCAACGACCTGCTGGTCGAGCACGCCCGGGCCGGGCGCACCGTGGTGCGGCTCAAGGGCGGTGACCCGTTCGTGCTGGGTCGTGGCGGCGAGGAGGCGCTGCACTGCCTGGAGCACGGGATCGCCGTCGAGGTGGTGCCCGGGATCACCTCGGCGATCAGCGTGCCCGCGGCGGCCGGCATCCCGGTCACCCATCGCGGGATCACCACGTCCGTGGTGGTCGCCAGCGCGCACGCGGGGGCCGGCAGCGCGGTCGAGGCCGCCCGGCACGCCCCCGACGATGCCACCCTCGTGCTGCTGATGGGGCTGTCCACCCTGGCGGAGTCAGCCGAGGGGATCGTGGCCGCCGGGCGGTCCGCGAGCACGCCGGTCGCGGTGGTGTCCCGGGGCTGGTGCCCCGACCAGCGCACCGTGGTCGGCACGCTGGCCACCATCGCGCAGGACGTGCGGGAGGCGGCCCTGCCCAGCCCGGCGGTGGTCGTGGTGGGCGATGTCGTCACCCTGCGGGAGCACCTGGTGTCCCTCGATCGGCGCGCCGGGGGTTGACCCGGGGCGCGCAGCGGGCACGATGTGACCGATGACGACCCTCACGCTGCTGGCCCACGGCTCGCCGGACCCCCGTCACGCCCGTGACGTGTCCGGCCTGGCCGCGCGGCTGACGGCGGCGGGTGTCCCGGCGCAGGTCGCCTACCTCGACCATCACAGCCCCACCCCCACCGAGGCCGCGCAGGCCGTGGCGGCGGCGGGGCAGCCGGACACCACCGTCGTGCCGCTGCTGGTCGCCCCGGCCTACCACGCCCGCGTGGACGTGCCCGCCGCGGTGCGCCAGATGCGCGCAGCGGTGCCCACCCTGTCGGTGACGACCGCCGAGCCGGTCGGGCTGCACCCGCTGCTGCTGCGCGCCGCCGCCGAGCTGGCGCAGGCGGCACAGGTCGAGCTGGGCCCGCGCACCGGCGTCATCCTGGCCGCCGCGGGGTCGCGTGACCTGCGGGCGACGGCCGCGATCGAGACCCTGGTCCGCCAGCACGGCGCCGCCCTGGTCGAGACCCTCGGCGTCGCCGCCGTGCGCACGGCCTACCTCGACGGCGGCCGGCCGCTGGGCCGGATCCGCACCCTCCTGCGCTGCATCGACGGCTGCACGGCCACGGTGGCCGTCCCGCTGGTCATCGCCGACGGGCTGCTGCGCGATCGGATGGTCCGCGCCGCCGAGCGGGCCGACGTGGCCCTGGCGCCCGGCAGCCTGGCCGACACCGCCGCGATGGCCGACCTGGTGCGCCTGCGCGCGGCGCTGGCCGTGACGCCGACGATCGTGGCCCCACGCCGGCCGACCTCCTCGCGCCGCACGGTCGTCGGCTGAGCCACGGGGCCGGCCCGCCACACGGTCGTGGGCTGAGCAGCCCTCAGCCCGGTACCACCGCACCCGGCACCACCGAGCCGGGGGCCACGGTGGCGCGCATCCGGTCGACGGCCTCACTGAGCACGGCCGAGGAGCACGCGAGGTTCAGCCGGGCGTGCCCCTGCCCCCCGGGGCCGAACGGCGGGCCCTGGGTGAGGGCGACCCGTCCGCGGCGCAGGAACGCCTCGGCCGGGTCGTCGCCGAGGTCCAGCGCGCGGCAGTCCAGCCAGGCCAGGTAGGTGGCCTGCGGGACCCGGTAGCCGATCTCGGGCAGCGTCTCGGCCAGCAGGGTGCGCAGCAGGTCGCGGTTGGCCGCGATGTTGGCGTTGACCGCGCCCAGCCAGGCCGGGTCGGCCAGCCAGCCGGCGGTGTGGCCGATGACGCCGATGTGGCTGGCGCCGTAGGGCAGGTGGCCGGGCAGGGCGCGCAGCGCGGCGCGCGACTGCGGTCCGGCGGCGATCAGGCCGGCCTTGAGCCCGGCCAGGTTCCACGCCTTGGCCGCCGAGGTCACGGTGAACCCGGAGTCGGAGACCGCCAGCCACGGCACGAACGTCGCCCCGTCCGGGACCAGGGGGGCGTGGATCTCGTCGGAGACGACCGCGACGCCCAGGGCGTCGGCGATCGTGGCCAGCGCGGTCAGCTCACCGGCCGTGTGCACCGTGCCGGTCGGGTTGTGCGGGTTGCACAGCAGGACCACCGCCGCACTCGACCGGCCCAGCGCCTCCTCGATCGCCGGCAGGTCCAGCCGCCCGGCGGGGGTCAGCGGAACGGGGATGGCCGTGCGGTCGCCCATCTCGGCCACCATGAGGAACGGCGGGTACACCGGGACCGGGACGACCACCGAGCCGCCGGGTGGGACCAGCGCGTCGAGCAGGGTCCGCACGCCGGTCATCACGTCGGCGCACATCACCGTGTCGGCCGGGTCGGGTGCCCAGTCCCAGGTGCGCTGGGCGAACTGGGCGAACGCCTGCGCGTAGTCCCGCCCGGCGGCCGGGTAGCCGGTGTCGCCGATGCGGGCGGCGCGCACCAGCGCGTCGACCACCTCGGGGGCCAGGGACACGTCCATCTCGGCGACCCACACGGGGATCACGTCGGGGCCGTGGTGGCGCCACTTCAGCGACGTGCGGGTGCGCAGGTCGGCCGGGGACAGCTCCTCGAAGGGCAGGGTCGCCATTCCCGCATCCTGCCACGCGGGCGGGGCGGACCGAGCGGGTCGGGCCTACTCGTCGTCCTCGCGGGCCAGCCAGCTGGCCAGCCGCTCGACGGCCACCTCGAACTCCGGGTGCAGGTCGACGAAGGTGACCAGCTGCCCGGCCAGCCACTCCAGGGTGACCTCCTCGTCGCCCCGGCGGCGGGCCAGCTCCTCGATGCCACGGTCGGTGTCGTACATGCGCGCTCCTACTGGAAGGCCCGGTCCATCAGGTCGCGCTGCTCCTCCTCGTGGCGGTGCAGCGAGCCCACCGACGGCGACGAGCTGGCCGGGCGGGTGATGGGCAGCACGGTGCGCATCACCGCGGTGGGCAGGTGCTGGTTCATGAACGGCCAGGCGCCCATGTTCTCCGGCTCCTCCTGCACCCACAGGACCTCGGCGTGCGGGAACCGGTCCAGGGACTCCTTGGCGGTGCGGTGCGGCAGCGGGTACAGCCGCTCCATGCGGATCACCGCGACGTCGGTGCGCCCCCGCTTGTCGCGCTCGGCCATCAGGTCGAACCCGACCTTGCCGGAGCACATCAGCACCCGACGCACCCCGGCCGGGTCGATGCGGCCGTCCTGGATGCCGCGGTCGTCGAGCACGGCGCGGAAGTAGCCTTCCGTGAAGTCGCGACGCAGTGAGGTGGACACCTTCGCGCGCAGCAGCGACTTCGGGGTGAACACGACCATGGGCCGGGTCAGCGGGGACAGCACCTGCCAGCGCAGCAGGTGGAAGTACGACGCCGGGGTGGTGGGCTGGGCCACCGTCATGTTGTCCTGCGCGCACAGGGTGAGGAACCGCTCGATGCGCGCCGAGGAGTGGTCCGGGCCCTGGCCCTCGTAGCCGTGCGGCAGCAGCAGCACGATGGAGGAGCGCTGCGCCCACTTCTGCTCGGCCGAGGACATGAACTCGTCGATGATGGTCTGGGCGCCGTTGACGAAGTCGCCGAACTGGGCCTCCCACATGACCAGGGCGTCGGGCCGGGCCACCGCGTAGCCGTACTCGAAGCCCATCGCGGCGAACTCCGAGAGCAGCGAGTCGTAGACGAACAGCTTGCCGCCGTCGTCGTAGCAGCGCTTGAGCGGCTTGTACTGCCAGCCGGTGCGGGCGTCGACGATGACCGCGTGCCGGTGGCCGAACGTGCCCCGGCGGGAGTCCTGCCCGGCCAGGCGCACCCAGCGCCCCTCGTTGACCAGCGACCCGATCGCCAGCGCCTCGGCCATCCCCCAGTCGATCGTGTCCGTGGCGACCATCTCGGCGCGCCGGCGCAGCTGCGGGATCAGCCGCGGGTGCGCGGTGAACCCCTCGGGCAGCTCCAGCTGGCTGCGCACGACCAGCTCGACGACCTCGGGGCGGATCGAGGTGTCCACGTCCATCGCGGGGGTCTGCGGCACCAGCTGCTTGCGCCCGGTCGAGATGACCTCCCGGGAGTTGGCGCTGAAGTCGTGCTCGCCGCTGGACCGGGTCTCCTGGAACACCCGCTCGAGGCGCTCCTGGAAGTCGCGCAGCGCCTCCTCGGCCTCCTCGACGGTGATGTCGCCGCGCCCGATCAGGGCCTCGGTGTAGAGCTTGCGCACCGAGCGCTTCGTGTCGATGATCGCGTACATCGTGGGCTGGGTCAGCGACGGGTCGTCGGCCTCGTTGTGGCCGCGCCGGCGGTAGCAGACCATGTCGATGACGACGTCCTTGGCGAAGGCCTGCCGGAACTCGAAGGCCATCCGGGCCACCCGGACCACGGCCTCGGGGTCGTCGCCGTTCACGTGGAAGATCGGGGCCTGCACCATGCGGGCGATGTCGGTGCAGTACACCGACGACCGCGAGTACTTCGGCGAGGTCGTGAAGCCGACCTGGTTGTTGACGATGACGTGCACCGTGCCGCCGGTGCGGTAGCCCTGCAGCTGGGACAGGTTCAGGGTCTCGGCCACCACGCCCTGCCCGGCGAACGCGGCGTCGCCGTGCATGAGCAGCGGCATCACGTCGTAGCGCTCGTCGGCGGGCAGCTGGTCCTGCTTGGCCCGCACGATGCCCTCGAGGACCGGGTTGACCGCCTCGAGGTGGCTCGGGTTGGCCGCGAGGTACACGGCGATGCTGCCACCGTCCTCGGTGATGAACCGACCCTCGGTGCCCAGGTGGTACTTGACGTCGCCGGAGCCCTGCACCGACTCGACGCCGTAGTTGCCCTCGAACTCGTTGAAGATGCGGCTGAACGACTTGCCGGCGATGTTGGCCAGCACGTTGAGCCGGCCGCGGTGCGGCATGCCGATGCAGACCTCGCGCAGGCCCTCGTCGGCGGCCGAGGTCAGCACCGCGTCGATGAGCGGGATGACGGCCTCGCCGCCCTCCAGGGAGAACCGCTTCTGTCCCACGTACTTGGTCTGCAGGAACGTCTCGAACGCCTCGGCGCGGTTCAGGGTGCGCAGGATGCGCAGCTGCTCGGAGCGCTCGGGCTTGACCGGCGGGACCTCGATGCGCTCCTGGATCCACCGGCGCTGCTCGGGGTCCTGCATGTGCATGTACTCGATGCCGACCGTGCGGCAGTAGGCGTCGCGCAGGACCTGCAGCACGCCGCGCAGCGTCATGAACTGCGCCCCGCCGAACCCGGCGACGGCGAACTCGCGGTCGAGGTCCCACAGCGTCAGGCCGTGCGCGGCCACGTCGAGGTCGGGGTGCTTGCGCTGCTTGTAGTCCAGCGGGTCGATGTCGGCCATCAGGTGGCCGCGGACCCGGTAGGCGTGGATCAGCTCCTGGACCCGGGCGGTCTTGTTCAGGTCGGAGTCGTGGCTGGTGGCGATGTCGGTCGCCCACCGGATCGGCTCGTACGGGATCCGCAGCGCGGTGAAGATCTCGTCGTAGAAGTCGTGCTCGCCCAGCAGCAGCTGGTGGACCAGGCGCAGGAACTCCCCGGACTGGGCGCCCTGGATGATCCGGTGGTCGTAGGTGGACGTCAGCGTGAGGATCTTGCTGACCCCGGAGCGGGCCAGCGTCTCGGCCGCCGCGCCCTGCCACTCGGCGGGGTAGTCCAGCGAGCCCACGCCCACGATCAGGCCCTGGCCGGACATCAGCCGCGGCACGCTGTGCACCGTGCCCAGGGTGCCCGGGTTGGTCAGGGTGGCGGTGGTGCCCAGGAAGTCGTCGGCGACGAGCTTGCCGGTGCGGGCCTTGCGGACCATCTCCTCGTACGACGCCCAGAACGCCGCGAAGTCCATCCGGTCGGCGCCCTTGATGCAGGGCACGAGCAGCTGGCGGGTGCCGTCCGGCTTGGACAGGTCGATCGCCAGGCCCAGGTTGACCGCCGGGTGGGGCACGATCGCGGGCTTGCCGTCGACCTCGGCGAACCCCACGTTCATCTCGGGCATCCGGGCGATCGCGCGGACCAGCGCGTAGCCGATGAGGTGGGTGAAGGAGACCTTCCCACCCCGGCTGCGGGACAGCTGGTTGTTGATGATCAGCCGGTTGTCGATGAGCAGCTTGGCCGGCATCGCGCGCACGGAGGTCGCGGTGGGCACCTCCAGGCTGGCCTCCATGTTGGTGACCACCCGGGCCGCCGGGCCGCGCAGCACCTTCGGCGGCTGCGGCTCGGTGGACGCCGAGATGGGCTGGATCGTCGTGCGCACCGGCTGGGGGTGGACCTGGTCGACCCGCCCGGTCGGGGCCTCGAGGTCGCTGCCCGGCCCCGGGACCCGACGCGCGGTGGTGCGCGCGCCCGCGCGGCCGTTGCGGGGTGCGGGGCGCAGGCCCAC
>JBDHZV010000058.1:0-15689 GCA_039812125.1 Candidatus Nanopelagicales bacterium | reverse complement strand
TCGCGCCCAGCTCCCCTACTTCAGCAGCTGCCGGGCCATCACCATCCGCTGGATCTGGTTGGTGCCCTCGTAGATCTGGGTGATCTTGGCGTCGCGCATGAACCTCTCCACGGGGTTGTCCCGAACGTAGCCCGCACCACCGAACACCTGCACGGCGTCGGTGGTGACCTGCATGGCCACGTCGGAGGCGTAGCACTTGGCAGCCGCACCGAAGAACGGCAGGTCCGCGTCGCCCCGCTCACTGCGCGCGGCAGCGGCGTACGTGAGCATGCGGGCGCTCTCCACCTTCATGGCCATGTCGGCCAGCAGGAACTGCACACCCTGGAACGTCCCGATGGTGCGGCCGAACTGGGTGCGGGCCCGCGCGTAGCCGACAGCGGCGTCGAGCGCGCCCTGCGCGATGCCCAGCGCCTGCGCGCCGATGGTCACCCGGGTGTGGTCCAGCGTGCGCATGGCGGTGGCGAACCCCGACCCCGGCTCGCCGACGATCCGGTCAGCGGGGATCCAGCACCCATCGAAGAGGATCTCGCGGGTCGGGGAGCCGTGGATGCCCAGCTTGCGCTCCGGGGCGCCCAGCGAGAACCCCGGGTCGTCGGCGTGCACGACGAAGGCGGAGATGCCCCGCGGGCCCGCGGCCGGATCGGTCACCGCCATCACCGTGTAGTAGCGGGAGACGCCCGCGTTGGTGATCCAGGACTTCTGGCCGTCGAGGATCCAGCCGCCGTCCCCGGCCACTGCGCGGGTGCGCATCGCGGCGGCGTCGGAGCCGGCCTCGCGCTCGGACAGCGCGTACGAGAACATCGCCTCGCCGGAGGCCACCTGCGGCAGGTAGCGCTCCAGCAGGTCATCGGAGGCACCCACGATCAGCGGCATCGTGCCGAGCTTGTTCACCGCCGGGATCAGTGAGCTGGAGGCACAGACCCGCGCCACCTCCTCGATGACCAGGCAGGCGGCCAGGGCGTCCCCGCCCTGCCCACCGAACCGCTCGGGGATGTGGATGGCGTGGAACTGGTTGGCACGCAGCGCCTCGTAGACATCCCACGGGAACTCCCCGGACTCGTCGATCGCCGCCGCCCGCGGCGCGATGCGGTCCTCGGCCAGCGCGCGGACGGCCTCCCGGAGCATCTGGTGCTCCTCCGGCAGGGTGAACGCGTCGAACGTGGGATCCGGGGTCAGGGCCATGCAAACAGGCTACGCGTGGGCGATCCGGCAATCGTCGGTGTGCGGGACCGCCTTCGGATTCCGGGCCCGAGGCTGGCTCCCCTTACCCTTGTCCCGTGAGCGAGCCCCTGCGGATCACCGTCATCGGCACCGGCTACCTGGGTGCCACCCACGCCGCGGCCATGGCCGAGTCCGGCTTCGACGTCCTCGGCGTCGACGTCGACCCCGCCAAGATCGCGTCGCTGGCACGGGGCGAGGTCCCGTTCTACGAGCCCGGACTGCCCGAGCTGCTGGCCAGCAACGTGGCGTCCGGCCGGCTGCGGTTCACCACCGACTACGCCGAGGCCGCCGAGTTCGGCGACCTGCACTTCATTGGCGTGGGCACCCCGCAGCACCCCCGGACCAACGCGGCCGACCTGCGCCAGGTGCACGGCGCGATCGACGCCCTCGCCCCGCTGCTGACCCGGCCGTGCACGGTGGTGGGCAAGTCCACCGTCCCGGTCGGCACCGCCGCGACCGTGCGGGAGCGCCTGCAGTCCCAGGCCCCCGCCGGCGCTGACGTCGACCTGGTCTGGAACCCGGAGTTCCTCCGCGAGGGGTTCGCCGTCGCCGACACCCTGACCCCCGACCGCATCGTCGTGGGCCTGGCCGACCCGGCGGCGCCGGGCCAGCCGGCGACCCGTGACGAGGAGGTCATGCGCCGGGTCTACGCCCCCATGATCGAGTGGGGATCGCCGTTCCTCGTCGTCGACTACGCGACGGCCGAGCTGGTCAAGGTGGCCGCGAACAGCTTCCTGGCCACCAAGATCTCGTTCATCAACGCCATGGCCGAGGTCTGTGAGGCGACCGGTGCCGACGTCACGCGGCTGGCCCAGGCGATCGGCCTCGACGAGCGCATCGGATCGAAGTTCCTGCGTGCCGGCATCGGGTTCGGCGGCGGCTGCCTGCCCAAGGACATCCGTGCGTTCATGGCCCGGGCCGGCGAGCTGGGCGTCTCCGACGCGCTGAGCTTCCTGCGCGACGTCGACTCCATCAACACCCGCCGCCGGTCCTCCACGGTGGCCCTGGCCCGCGAGCTGGTCGGCGGGCGGTTCGTCGGCAAGCGGATCGCCGTCCTCGGCGCCGCGTTCAAGCCGGACTCCGACGACGTCCGGGACTCCCCCGCACTCGACATCGCCGCCGCGATCTACACGGCCGGCGGGGACGTGGTCGTCCACGACCCGCAGGCGATGGCCAACGCGCGTGCTGCGTACCCGAACATGGCCTACGCCAGCAGCGTGCAGGAGGCGCTCACTGGCGCCGACCTCGTGCTGCTGCTCACCGAGTGGCGCGACTACACCCAGCTGGACCCCGCGGCGGTGGCGGGGCTGCCGACCCGGCCGCTGGTGCTCGACGGGCGCAACGCCCTGGATCCCGCCCGTTGGCGGGCCGCTGGCTGGCAGTACCGGGGTCTGGGCCGGCCCAACGCCTGACGCTGCCGGGGTCGTCGAACCGGCGCGTCAGGCTGCCGGCGCAGTCGAACTGGGCCGGTCAGCCCGCCTGGTCGGCTGCGGCCACCTGGGCGCGCAGCCGGGCCCCCTTGTCCTGGGCGGACGCGCGAAGGTCGGCGCGGAAGGCGTCCATCGCCGTCAGGAGGCCCGGGTCGCTGGCGGCGAGGATGCGCACCGCCAGCAGGCCTGCGTTGCGGGCCTGACCGACGCCCACGGTCGCGACCGGGACGCCGGCAGGCATCTGCACGATGCTGAGCAGGGAGTCCATCCCGTCGAGGTACCTCAGGGGCACCGGCACGCCGACGACCGGCAGCGACGTCACGGACGCGAGCATCCCCGGCAGGTGCGCCGCCCCGCCGGCACCGGCGATGAGGACCTTCAGCCCACGTGCTGCGGCCTGCTGGCCGTAGGCGATCATGTCGGCAGGCATCCGGTGCGCGGACACCACATCCACCTCGTGCGGCACGCCGAAGTCGCGCAGCACCTGCGCGGCGTCGGACATCACCGTCCAGTCGGAGTCCGAGCCCATCACGACGCCGACCAGCGGCTGCTCACTCATCGATCACTCCCGTCAGGTAGTCGGCCGCGTGGTGGGCCCGGGCCAGCAACGACGGCAGGTCGTCGCCGTAGACGGTCACGTGACCGATCTTGCGTCCGGGCCGGACGTCCTTGCCGTACATGTGGACCCGCAGCCCCGGGTCCCGGGCCATGACGTGGCGGTAGGCCGCATACATGTCCGGGTGCTCACCACCGAGGACGTTCACCATCACGCAGTACGGCGCACGCGCGATCGGCGAGCCCAGCGGAAGGTCCAGCACGGCGCGCAGGTGGTTCTCGAACTGACTGGTCACGGCACCGTCGATGGACCAGTGCCCACTGTTGTGCGGGCGCATCGCGAGCTCGTTGACCAGCACCCCCTCGGGTGTGTCGAACAGCTCGACTGCCAGCATCCCCACGACGTCGAGGTGCTCGGCGATGCGCAGGGCGACCTGCTGGGCGGCCAGCGCGTGCTCGTCGCTGAGCTCGGGACACGGGGCCACGACCTCCGTGCAGATCCCGCCGGTCTGCACCGTGCGCACCACCGGGTAGACCGCCACCTGCCCGGAGGGCGACCGGGCCACCTGCGCGGCCAGCTCCCGGGTGAACGGGACGTGCTGCTCCACGAGCCACTGCACCCCAGGGCGCAGCGGGTTGGTGCCCAGCACCTCGGCCGCCATGGCCGGTCCGTCGACGACCCACACCCCCCGGCCGTCGTACCCGCCGCGCGAGACCTTCAGCACCACCGGCCAGCCGTGCTCCGCGGCGAAGCCGTCGACATCGGCGGCGTCGGCCACCACGGCCCAGGCCGGGCAGGGCACCCCTGCGTCGCTGATGGCCGCCCGCATGTGCACCTTGTCCTGGGCGTGGGCCAGCGCCGCAGGTCCCGGCCGGACGGGGACCCCGGAGCGCACCAGCGACTCCAGGATCGGCTGGGGGACGTGCTCGTGGTCGAAGGTGACGACGTCGCAGCCCACGGCGAACGCCGCCACCGCATCGGGGTCGTCGTGGGCGCCCCACCGCACGTCGCCGCCTGCCCGGGCGGCCGACTCGGTGGGACCGCCGGCGAGCACGCGCAGGCCGACGCCGAGGGCGAGAGCAGCCTCCTGGGTCATGCGGGCGAGCTGGCCGCCGCCGACCATCCCGACGACCGGGAAGCCGGCAGCGGTGACAGGGTGAGGTCCTGAGGGCACGGCTGAACGATATCCGGGCAGGGCGTTCAGTAGTGTGGGCGAGTCCACCGGCACCCAGGAGCATCCATGCCCGCAGATCCGCCGGCTGCGTCCCTGTCGGCCCCATCGCTGGCCGACCTGGCCGCCCAGCATGGGCTGTCACGCAGCACGACGCGCCAGCCCATGCTGTCGTACGCGCGCGATGTCTGGAGTCGTCGCGACTTCATCGTCGCCCTGGCGTCGGGCCGCAACAGCGCCGAGTACCAGGACACCGCCCTGGGCAAGGCGTGGCAGGTCCTGGCGCCCCTGCTCAACGCGCTGGTGTACTACTTGGTCTTCGGACTGCTGCTGGGCACCAACAAGGGCATCCCCAACTACACCGCGTTCCTGATCATCGGGGTGTTCACGTTCACGTACACCACCCGGTGCGTCAACGGCGGGACGCGCGCGATCGCCCGCAACCGCCAGCTGATCCGCGCGGTGCACTTCCCCCGGGCGGTGCTGCCGGTGGCCGTGGTCATCCAGGAGGTCCAGCAGCAGCTGGTCTCCATGCTGATCCTCGTCGTCATCGTGCTGGTGACAGGCGAGCCCCTGACGGTGCTGTGGCTGACGATCCCGGTGATCCTGGTCCTGCAGACCATGTTCAACGCCGGCATCGCCATGATGTTCGCGAGGTTCACCGCCGCCAGCGCCGATGTCACCCAGCTGGTCCCCTTCCTGCTGCAGACCTGGCGGTACTTCTCGGGCGTGTTCTTCAGCATCGCGGTCTTCACCGCGCACAAGCCGCCGTGGGTCCGTGACCTGATGTGGGCCAATCCCGCCACCACCTACATGGAGCTCATGCGCGACGTGATGATGACCAGCCACATGGCCCCCGCGAAGCTCTGGCTGTACGCCCTGGCCTGGGGCGTGGCGATGCTCGTGGTTGGCTTCTGGGTGTTCCACCGCGCGGAGGAGTCGTACGCACGTGGCTGACAGCGCCCCGGGCACCATGCCCGCCCCCCTGGTCCGCGCCTCCGATGGCCTCCAGGGCGACCAGGCGGTCCTGCCGCCCCCGACCGTGGTCTGCGACGACCTGAACGTGGTCTACCGAGTGGTGGTGAGCAGCAACCGCGGCTCCGCTGCAGCGTCCCTGCGCCGCATGCTCAAGGGCAAGCGCAGCCACCAGGTCTTCCGCGAGGTGCACGCCGTGCGCGGTGTGTCCTTCGTCGCCCGGGAGGGCGATGCCATCGCCCTGATCGGGCGCAACGGATCCGGCAAGTCGACCCTGCTGCGCGCCATCGCCGGCCTGCTGCCAGCCGAGTCCGGCGCGGTGTACACCAGCGGCCGGCCGTCCCTGCTCGGTGTCAACGCAGCGCTGATGAAGGACCTCACCGGCGAGGACAACGTGCTGCTGGGGTGCATGGCCATGGGCATGACCCGCGAGGAGGCCCGGGCCCGTCGCGACTGGATCGTCGAGTTCGCCGACCTCGGCGACTTCATCTCCCTGCCGATGTCCGCCTACTCCTCCGGGATGGGGGCCCGCCTGCGGTTCGCCATCGCCGCCTCGATGAGCCACGAGATCCTCATGATCGACGAGGCACTGGCCACTGGCGACGCGGAGTTCCGGATCCGCAGCGAGAAGCGCATCCGGGAGCTGCGCCAGGAGGCGGGCACGGTGTTCCTCGTGTCGCACTCGTTGGGCGTGGTGCGCACGACGTGCAACCGGGCGATCTGGCTGGAGAAGGGCCAGGTCGTCATGGACGGCGAGGCCAACGAGGTCGTCGACGCCTACGAGGAGAAGTACGACCCGGAGGCGGAGGCCGAGGAGCGCAAGCGGCTGCGGGCCAAGAAGCGCAAGGAGCGTGAGGCGGCCAGGGCCGAGGAGCGTCGGGTCGCCGAGGAGGCCCGGGCCCGCCGGGAGGCCGAGCAGGCGCCCGCACCCATCCCGCCGGCGCCCCCCGGGGCCACCGTCCCGGGACCGGCCGCCCCGGAACCGCCCAGCGGCGGGCAGGCCGGCTGACCTGTGCTGGTGACCCGCGTCGCCCCCACCCCGAGCGGGTACCTGCACCCGGGCAACGCGGTGAACATCCTGCTGACCAGTTGGCTGGCCCGGTCCGGTCGGGGTCGGCTGCTGCTGCGCATCGATGACTTCGACACCGGCCGGGCCCGCCCGGAGTACCTCGCCGACGTGTTCGACGTGCTGGCCTGGCTGGGCGTCGTCCCCGACGACGGGCCGACCAGCCCGGCTCAGTTCGAGTCCGGCTGGGCCATGGCGCGGCGCACCGACAGGTTCCGGGCAGCCCTCGACGCGCTGCGCCAGCGCCATCCCGGGCGGGTGTTCACCTGCCGGTGCTCCCGGCGCCAGCTGTCCGCGGACGGCCGGTGCGTCGCCGGCTGCCCCGACGCCGGGCTCACCCTGCGTCCGGGCATCACGTGCGTGCGCCTGCGGGTCCCCCGGGGCGTGACCGCCGGCCTGGGCAGCCACCGGCACGGGGTCCCTCCCGGCGACCACGTGCTCTGGCGGCGCGACGACCTGCCCGCCTACCAGCTCGGGTCCGTCCTGGCCGACGTCGACCTGGGGGTGACCGCGATCGTGCGCGGCCTCGACCTGCTGGACTCCTCGGCGCTGCAGCGCCACCTCGCCGAGCTGCTCGGCGAGCCCCGGTTCGCCAGCATCACGATCCACCACCACGGCCTGGTCCCGGGCGCGGGCGGGACCAAGCTGAGCAAGAGCGCCGGGGCGCAGGCCCATCCGATGCCACGGACCGACCAGCTGCGTGCCGCCCTGACCCGAACGGCCGTCGCGCTCGGGGAACCGCTGGGGATCGCACCCCCGGGGTGAGGGGGCCGCGGCGCGCACCTGCGCGGCGGGACCGGGCTCAGCTCGGTGCGCCCGATCGCCACGTGCGCGCCGGCTCGGCGGCGAACCAGTCCCCCGCCACCGTGTGGACGAGCACGCCCGTCACGACGTGGAACGCGACGTCCTGGTCCAGCCCGGGCCGTGCGATGTACCAGGACAGCAGCGCGTCGAGGTCGTCGGCGATCACGTCGGCCACCAGCTGGGTCAGCTCCACCACGTCGGGGACCTCGCCGTAGTGCAGCGCGGAGGAGATCCGCTGGCGCAGCAGGCTCATCTCCGGGTCCACGGGGTCGAAGCCCAGCGCCAGCCGACCGACCACGAGCTCGTCGCGGAACGCCATCAGCGCGCCGCAGGCCCGGCTGGACACGGACTGGTGCTCACGTCGCAGGTACCCGAACGTCCCCGCGGCGTCCATGCCGACGTGGGCACAGGCCACGACCACGAAGCGCTGCGGCTGCCCGGGGTCCTCGGGGGCGTGATGGGCGGCTGCTGCCAGCCCACTGCGCCCGAGCATGAGCAGCCCTGCGAGCGAGCCGACGTGGAACGCCGGGCCCCAGACCGCCTCCAGCCGACCGACGAACGGAAGGCAGACCTCGTCGCGGCAGGCCCCCGCCAGCAGCAGGGCATGCCCGGGAGCGAACCCGGAGCCACGGCAGGTGTCGACCAGGTCCGCGACCACCTCGCCGGCGGGCCTGGCCCGGGGGAAGCCGTCGCGGACCTGTCGGGGCAGGCTCCGGGTCGGCACCGCGACCGATCAGCTGGTGCGGTCCACCGAGATCGTGAAGGCGGCCCGGAACGTGCCCCCGCGCGGGACGACCTCCATCGGGTCCTGGCCGGAGAACGGGTCGCTGGCCGCGGTCATCGGCTCGACGCAGATGTGGTTGCGGTGCGGGGGACCGTAGAGGATCGCCCAGTCGTAGCCGTGGTCGAACCGGATCGACATCCGCCGGCCGTTGCCGCGGATGAACGCCGTGGTGCCGTTCTCGACGTCGGCGTACAGGTCGTCGAGGTGCCGCTCCCCCAGCTTGCCGATGATCGGCGGCACGTCCTCACGGGTCCCCGTGGGCAGCAGCGTCTCGTCGAGCGGCACGCGCCGGGTGAACGGCAGGTACACGTCCCAGTCCCGGCGGTCGGCGCCGGGGATAGACAGGTACGGGTGCCACCCGAAGGCGATCGGCACCTCGTCCACGCCGGTGGCGATGATCGCGGTGCTGAACGTCAGCGACGTCGAGCGCAGCGTCATCTTGGTCTCGATGTGGTGCTCGAACGGGAACGCGGCGAAGTCGACGCGCCGCTGGTCGAACACCAGCCGGGCCATGATCCACGCCTCGGAGTCGTTGGCGTCGACCTCGATGAGGTCCCAGTCCCGGCTGCCGCGCAGCAGGCCGTGGATCGGCTGGCCGTAGTCGTCGAAGCGCAGGTGCGGGGTGTTCGGGTTGACGTCGATGCGGCGCACCCCGCCCCCCTCGTGCACCACCGCGTAGGCCATGCGCCCCAGCCGGTTGGCCCACGGGGCCAGGATCGGCACGCCGAACGTGCGGCCGTTCTCGATGTAGCCGGCCAGGCCGTAGCGCTGGCCGAGCATCTCCTCGCCGTCGTGGGTCATCGACGAGCAGACCATGCCTGCCCGGGGCACGAACGAGGCGGTCACGTTGGCCGGGGACTCCAGCGTGATGACCTCGAACTCGGGGAAGTCCGGATGCGGGGCGCGCGTGATCTCGTACACGGATGCGACTCTATTGCCCGCACCTGCAGGTTGCCCGTCAGTGCGCGGGCATCCCGAGGTCACGGGCGATCAGCATCCGCTGGACCTCCGAGGTCCCCTCGCCGATCTCCAGGACCTTGGCGTCCCGGTAGAACCGTCCGACGGCGGAGTCCAGCGTGAAGCCGTACCCGCCGTGCACCTGGGTGGCCGCGCGCGCGTTGTCCATCGCCGCCTCGGAGGAGGCGAGCTTGGCGATGCTGGCCTGCCGGGCGAAGGGCAGCCCGGCCTGCATGCGCGCGGCGGCATCGCGCCACGCCAGGCGGGACAGGTGGGCGCGCACCTCCATGTCGGCCACGGCGAACTGGATCGCCTGCCGGCTGCCGATGGGCCGACCGAACGACTCGCGGGTCGCGGCGTAGGCCAGCGACTCGTCCACGCAGCCCTGCGCCAGGCCGGTGGCCAGCGCGGCGATCGCCACCCGGCCCTCGGACAGCGTGGACAGGAACTGCGCGTAGCCCCGGCCCCGGACACCGACCAGGTTGGTGCTCGGCACCCGCACGTCCACCAGCGCCAGCCCATGGGTGTCCGAACAGCTCCAGCCGACCTTGTCGTAGCCCGGCGCGACGCTCAGGCCGGGGGTGCCGGCCGGCACCAGGATCGTGGAGATCTCGGCCCGGCCGTCCGCCCGGCGCCCGGTCACGGCGGCCACCGTGACGAACCCGGTCAGCTCGGTGCCCGAGTTCGTGATGAAGGCCTTCGACCCGTTGATGACCCACTCGTCGCCGTCGAGCACGGCCGTCGTGCGCAGCGACCCGGCGTCCGAGCCGCTGCCGGACTCCGTCAGCCCGAAGGCCCCCAGCACCCGCCCGGCGGCGAGGTCGGGCAGCCACTGCGCGCGCAGCTGGTCGGAGCCGAACCGCAGCAGGGGCATCGCCCCCAGCGACACCGCCGCCTCCAGCGTGATGGCCAGGCTGGAGTCGACCCGGGCGAGCTCCTCGATCGCCACGCACAGGGCGACGTAGTCCCCGCCCATCCCACCGTGCGCCTCCGGGATCGGCAGCCCGAACAGCCCCATCCGGCCCATCCGGCGGACCAGGTCCACCGGGAACTCCCCCCGGCGGTAGTGCTCGGCGATGACGGGGGCGACCTCCTCGCGGGCGAACCGGGCCACCGTCCGGCGCAGGTGCTCGTGCTCCTCGGACAGCCCCAGGTCCATGGTCCCTCCCGCGCTCGGCCCCACTCCCACGGTAGGCGCTGGCCCCGAGCATCGTCAGGCTGGTGAGACACTGGGCCGATACAGGGTGTGAAGGATCCGACGACCGGGTACAGGGTGGTCATGACACAGGCGGTGGAGTTGGTCGAGGGCGTCGCCGTCCCCGGAGGGATGAAGAGCGCAGCCCGTCGCGTCGGCGCGGAGCTGGCGAAGTTCGGAACGGTGGGGGCGCTCGCGTTCGTCCTCGACGTGGGGCTGTTCAACGTGCTGCGGGCCGGCATCCTGCAGGACAGCCCGCTGACTGCCAAGGGCATCTCGGTGATCGTCGCCACGACGTTCGCGTACGTGGCCAACCGGAACTGGACCTACCGCGACCGGCCCCGCACGGGCGCCGGCCGGGAGACGGCGCTGTTCTTCGCGACCAACGCCGCGGCGCTGGTGATCTCCTGGGCCTGCCTGGCCACCACGCACTACCTGCTCGGCTTCGACAGCCAGCTGGCGGACAACATCAGCGGCAACATCATCGGAGTCGGCCTGGGCACCCTGTTCCGGTTCTGGGTCTACCGCACCTGGGTGTTCCCCGAGGAGTCCCCCGCCGAGCGATCCTGAGCCCGGGTGACCGCACTGGCGCGCACCATCCCCATGCCGCGCAGCGGCCGGGGCGGCAGCGGTCGGATGCGCACGCCGGGCAGTGGCGTGGCCCCGTCGCTGGTCGCCTCGTCGATCAGCGTGGTCCCGGGGCGCGCGATGGCGGTCAGCCGGCTGGCCAGGTTGACGGTGTCGCCGTAGACGTCACCCATCGTCGTGACCAGCCGACCGGTCGCGATGCCGATCCGCAGCGTCATCGGCTCCGGGCCGGGCGGGTCCAGGTCGTGCATCGCCACGGCGATGGCCAGCGCCCGCGTCGGGTCCTCGGAGACGAACATGACCTCGTCGCCGAGGGTCTTGACCAACCGCGCCCCCTGGGCGGCGACGACGTCGGCCGCGCCGGTCTCGAAGGAGTGCACCATCCCCGCGAGGTCATCGTCGGCCAGGCTGCGGGCCAGCCGGGTGAACCCGGCGATGTCGGCGAAGCCCACACTGCCGGTCGCGTCCGCCTCGCCGCCCCGGACCACGGCGCTGAGGCTGCGCCCGATCGCCGCGGCCAGGTGCCGGCGCCAGGCGTGTGCGAGCAGTCGCTCGAAGATCGGCATCATCAGGGCCACCCCGTCGACCAGCCGGTCGAGCTCGACCGGATCCTCGCTGGCCTCCACCACACGGGCGACCGTGCCCGCCTGCCAGTCGGCCAGGCGGGAGGCCGTCTGGCCCAGGCTGCGGGTCAGCTCGATGCTGGTGTCCTCGTCGATGTGGCCGGCGTCGACCAGCCCCACCAGCAGGCGCATGCACGCGATGTCCTCGGGGGTGAAGGCCCGGGCCCGCCCGACGTCGGCGAAGCCGAACGCCCGCCAGTAGGCCCGGGAGCGCTCGACGGTCGTCCCGACCAGGTCCACAGCCTGCTCCCGGGTGTACTCGGCGGGCTCGCCCAGCACCAGTGCGGTGATCCGCGCGATCGCGGCGGCGTCCAGGGGACCGCTCACCAGTCGGCCAG
Source organism: Candidatus Nanopelagicales bacterium (assembly GCA_039812125.1). GTDB lineage: Bacteria > Actinomycetota > Actinomycetes > S36-B12 > CAIYMF01 > Prado023. The sequence continues at coordinate 3,981 of JBDHZV010000058.1, read as the reverse complement.
CGCGTGCACGACGTCGCCGACCACGACCGGCACCACCTGGCCGTCGGACTCCACCAGCAGCTCGCCCCCGTTGCCGATCCCGCAGCCGGTCCCGGTGAGGTCCTCGGCCCCGGGCCGCACCACCCGCAGCGTCGCCCCGAGGGAGCTGCACCGGCTGCGGTAGGCCGACAGCAGCGCGTCGCGGGCCGTCACGTCCGTGCCGGCCGACTGCCACGCGTTCGCCCAGTGCTCGATGCGCGCCAGCGCCCGCCCCACGAGCGCCGCCCGATCGGGACGGCCGATCCCGGCCAGGGTCAGGGAGGTCGCGACCGGCACGGGCAGGTCTGCCTCGGCGAGGTCCACGTTGATCCCCACGCCGAGCACGACGGCGCCGGACTGCGCGTCGCGCTCGGCCAGGATCCCCCCGACCTTGCCGCCCCGCCCGCTGGGGGCCTCCGACGGCCGCACGACCAGGTCGTTGGGCCACTTGAGGTGCACCCGCAGGCCGGTGACCGCCTCGACCGCCTCGGCCACCGCGACCCCGGCGAGCAGGGGCAGCAGCCCCCACACGAGGTCCTGCCCGGCGGGGCGCAGCACGACAGAGAAGAGTGCCGACGTCCCCGGCGGAGCCACCCACTGCCGGTCGAGCCGGCCGCGACCCGAGGTCTGCAGGTCGGTGACCAGCGCCGTGCCGCCCGGGCAGCCGGCCGTGGCCATCGCCAGGCCGACGGTGTTGGTCGACCCCACCTGGGGCAGGACCACCACGCTGCGCCAGGTGCCGCCCCCGGCCCGGACGGCCGCCAGGATCGCCGCCGCGTCCAGGTCGAGGGGCCAGTCCCCCTCGTAGTCGGCGCCTGCGGAGCGCGGCCAGCCCCCCGTGGCCGACGGCACAAGACGTGCTGGGACTGGGGCGTCCAAGCCCGGCATCGCGTCAGACACGGGCATAAGGTACCCCGATAAGCCACACGTGCCGAGAGGACGAGATGACCGCCAGCGCACACGAGCCGCCGAAGGGATCCGCCGAGGAGCCGCTCGACCTGACCACCACGTCCGGCAAGCTGGCCGACCTCGCCCACCGCCGCCACGAGGCGATCCTCGCGGGCAAGGCCAAGCGGGTCGAGCGCCAGCACGCCAAGGGCAAGATGACGGCCCGGGAGCGGCTGCTGCACTTCCTGGACGCGGACTCCTTCGTCGAGCTCGACGAGCTCGCACGGCACCGGTCGCACAACTTCGGCGGGCAGAAGTACCGGCCCTACGGCGACGGCGTGGTCACCGGGTACGGCACGGTGGACGGCCGCCCGGTGTGCGTGTTCGCACAGGACTTCACGGTCTTCGGCGGGTCGTTGGGCGAGGTGTTCGGCGAGAAGATCGTCAAGGTCATGGACCTCGCCCTGCGCAACGGCTGGCCGATCGTCGGGATCAACGACTCCGGCGGCGCGCGCATCCAGGAGGGCGTGGCCTCCCTGGCCCAGTACGGCGAGATCTTCCGCCGCAACGTGATGGCCTCCGGCGTGATCCCGCAGATCTCGCTGATCATGGGCCCCTGTGCGGGTGGCGCGGTGTACTCCCCCGCCCTGACCGACTTCACGGTCATGGTGGACAAGACCTCGCACATGTTCATCACCGGCCCGGACGTCATCAAGACGGTGACCGGCGAGGACGTCGGGTTCGAGGAGCTCGGCGGCGCCCGCACCCACAACACCCGCTCGGGCGTGGCCCACTACATGGCCAGCGACGAGCACGACGCCCTGGAGTACGTGCGGGCGCTGCTGTCGTACCTGCCCGCCAACAACCTCGAGCGACCGCCGCTGGTCGGCGACGAGTACGACCTGGAGTACCACGACTCCGACCGCGCGCTGGACCACCTGATCCCGGACTCCCCGAACCAGCCCTACGACATGCACCAGGTCGTCCGGGCGGTCCTGGACGACGAGGAGTTCCTCGAGGTCCAGTCGATGTGGGCGCCCAACATCCTCATCGGCTTCGGCCGGGTCGAGGGGCACTCCGTCGGCATCGTGGCCAACCAGCCGATGCAGTTCGCCGGCACCCTGGACATCGAGGCCTCGGAGAAGGCCGCGCGGTTCGTGCGCACCTGCGACGCCTTCAACATCCCCATCCTCACCTTCGAGGACGTGCCCGGGTTCCTGCCCGGCACCTCCCAGGAGTGGGACGGGATCATCCGGCGCGGCGCGAAGCTGATCTACGCGTACGTGGAGGCCACGGTCCCCAAGGTCACGGTGATCACCCGCAAGGCCTACGGCGGGGCGTACGTCGTCATGGGCTCCAAGCACCTGGGCGGGGACATGAACATCGCCTGGCCCAGCGCGCAGATCGCCGTCATGGGGGCCCAGGGCGCAGTCAGCATCCTGCACAAGAAGGACCTGGCCACCGCGCAGAACCCGGCGGCGCGCCGCGCCCAGTTGGAGGCCGACTACAACCTCACACTGGCCAACCCGTACCAGGCCGCCGAGCGCGGCTACATCGACCGGGTCATCCTGCCGCACGAGACCCGCCACGCAGTCGTGCGGGCGCTGCGGATCCTGCGCAACAAGCGCGAGTCGATGCCGCCCAAGAAGCACGGGAACATCCCGCTGTGAGCACCGAGCCGACGCGCCCGCACCTGCGGATCGTGCGCGGCGACCCCACCGCCGAGGAGGTCGCCGCCCTGGTGGTCGCCCTGGCGGCAGCGGCGCCGGCCGCCGCTGCCGAGGAGCCGGCAGTGGCCCCGCCGTCGCGGTGGGCACCACCCGGCCGACTGCTGCGCCAGCCCCTGGAGCTGGCCGGATGGTGGGCGTCCTCGCTGCCGCGGTGACCGCGACGGCCAGGCGTCGGCCGGGTGCCCGGTCCGGGCCGGGGGGCTTGGCTAGGCTGACCGGGTGATCCAGACCGAGCGCCCCCTGGGGGACGGCCGCCCGACGGTCGTCCTCGTCTTCAACGAGCTGCGCGTCGGTGGCGGCCGGCTGACCCAGATGTGGCTGGGTCGGCTGCGGGCGTTCGACGCGGCGGGCTGGGCCACCCACGCCGCCCTGGTGAACCGGGACGCCGCCCTCCCGGCGACCCTGCGCACCCTGGTTGCGCGCGGCCTGCTGCCGGCAGGCACGATCGTGCACCACTACCCCGCCCGGGACCGCCGGCTCCGGCCCTCGTTCAAGGCACCCCTGGCCCGCGGGGAGTCCCTGGACCCCCGGATCGGGGACTGGCTGGACTGGCTCACGAGCCGGCTGCCCGGAGCCGTCGTCGTGGCAGACTCCCCCGCGGCCTATCCGTACGTGGCGCAGATGTCCAACCCGCTGGTCCGGCGGCTGGCGGGCATCCACCTGAACCACCTCACCGCCGCACGCGCGGGCGACCCGGCCCTGGCCGCGATGACCCCCCGGTTCGCCGAGCGGTTCGAGCCGTGCCACGCCGCGTTCGACGCGCTCGTCGTGATGAGCACCAGCCAGGCCGAGGACCTGCGCCGCCGACTCGGTCCGGACACCGTGGTGGAGGTCATCCCACCGGCGATCGTCGCCCCGACCGCGACGGTGGCGCTCAGTGAGCCACCGGCCCGCACCACCATCGTCTCGGTGGGCCCCCTGGAGCGCGCCGCCCGGCACGGCCACGTGCTGCGCGCTGCGGCGCCAGCCCTCGCAGCGGACCAGGCGCTGCGGGTGTCGATCGTGGGAGAGGGCGAGGGCGCCGACGAGCTGCGGGCCCTGGCCGAGGAGCTCGGGATCGCCTCCCGGGTCAGCGTGGCGCCCCCGTCGGCCGACCCCTCCGCGGCCATGGCCGGCGCCCGCCTGCTGGTGTCCGCCCCCCGCCGCGAGTCCTGGCCGGTTCCGGTGGCGCACGCCCTGGCAAGCGACGTGCCGGTGGTGGCCTACGACGTGCGGTACGGGCCCGCCGAGCTGCTCGAGGGCGTCCCGGGCGCGGTCGTCGCCGATGGCGACCTCGACGCGCTGACCGCCGCGGTGTCCGGCCTGCTCGCCGACCCCCCGGCGCCGGGAGCGGTGCGCGCCGCGG
>JBDHZV010000057.1:0-15853 GCA_039812125.1 Candidatus Nanopelagicales bacterium | reverse complement strand
CAGTGCCTGTGACCCGTGAGGACCACCATGGGCTGTGGTCTAGACTGCACGGGCAGCCACGGGGCGTAGCGTAGTGGCTAGCGCGCCTGCTTTGGGGGCAGGAGATCGGGAGTTCGAGTCTCCCCGCCCCGACCGCACGCCAGACCGATCCCTCTCACCACCGTAGGAGTGCGCCGCCGTGAAGAGCGACGTCGAGACCCTCTCGCCCACCCGCGTCAAGCTGACAGTCGACCTGCCGTTCGAGGAGATCCAGCCGCACCTGAACGCTGCCTACAAGCGGATCGGGTCCCAGGTCACGGTGCCGGGCTTCCGCAAGGGCAAGGTGCCGGCGCGGGTCATCGACCAGCGCTTCGGGCGTGCCCTGGTGCTGGAGGAGGCGGTCAACGAGGCCGTGCCCGCTGCGTTCGACGCTGCCGTCGCCGAGAACCAGCTCAAGGTCGTGGGCAACCCGGACTTCGACATCAAGGAGCTCAACGACGGCCAGAACCTCGAGTTCACCGTCGAGGTCGATGTGCGTCCGGAGTTCGACCTCCCGGACCTCGACGCGATCGTGGTCGAGGTCGATGCGGCTGATGCCAGCGACGAGGACGTCGCCGAGCAGGTCGACAGCCTGCGCACCCGGTTCGCGACGCTGACCGATGTCGAGCGCGCCGCCGAGGACGGGGACGTCCTGCTCGTGGATCTCGCGGGTGCCTGCGAGGGTGCCGAGGTCGAGGACCTCAACGCCTCGGCGCTGAGCTTCGAGGTGGGCGGCCGTGAGGAGCCGCTTCCGGGCTTCGACGCAGCCGTCCGCGGGGCGTCCGCCGGGGACGTGGTGTCCTTCCGATTCCCGGCAGAGGCCGGGCAGTACGCAGGCAAGGACATCGACGTGACGGTGACCGTGCAGAAGGTGCGGGAGCGCGAACTGCCCGCCGCCGACGACGACTTCGCCATGATGGCCAGCGAGTTCGACACCATGGCCGAGCTCGAGGCCGACATCCGCGACCGGGTCTCCCGGGCCAAGCGGATGGAGCAGGGCGTGCAGGCGCGGTCCCGGCTGCACGATCAGCTCGTCGACTCCGTCGACTTCCCCCTGCCCCAGTCCCTGCTCGATCGTGAGCTGGAGGAGCACTTCCACGACGGTCACGGCGACGAGGGCCACCACGCCGAGTTCGAGGAGCAGGCCCGCGGCCGGATCAAGAGCGCGATCCTGCTGGACAGGATCGCCGAGGAGAACGAGCTCCAGGTTGCCCAGGAGGAGCTGTCCGCCTGGCTGTACCAGCAGGCGCCTCGCTACGGCATGACCCCGGACCAGTTCGCCAACGAGCTGGTCAAGGCTGGTCAGGTGCAGATGGCGGTCACCGAGGTGCGCCGCGGCAAGGCTCTCGCGTTCGTGCTCGAGAAGGCTCGAATCGTTGACCCGGCGGGTGCGGAGATCGACCTGGAGGCGCTGAACGCCGACCTGATGGCGGCGATGGCCGCTGGTCAGTTCGACCCGCAGGCGGGCTGACCCCCACGAGCGAGACGAGGCCGGCAGGGACCTGTCGGGGCGGCCAACGCCCTGAGCGAACAGGCTCCTGCCGGCCTCGTCCGTGTCAGTGCCCCGGGTTAGGGTCCATCCAGACGCGGCCGACCGGAGTCCCCGAAGGGGGCGCAACTGGTGGGCCGCCAGAAGCCCCGGAGGTCGCCGTGAACGGACTGCCCTACCAGCCCCTGTCCCAGCCTGAGCTGCGTGCCCCTGCGCCCACGGGCCCCGGGTTCGACGACTCGGTCTACCAGCGGCTGCTGCGCGAGCGCATCATCTTCCTCGGCTCCGTCGTCGAGGACCAGATGGCCAACGCGATCTGCGCCCAGATGCTGCTCCTGGCGGCGGAGGATCCCGACAAGGACATCTACCTCTACATCAACTCGCCCGGTGGCTCGGTGTCGGCTGGCATGGCCATCTACGACACGATGCAGTACGTCAAGAACGATGTCGCAACCGTCGCCATGGGGCTGGCGGCTTCGATGGGCCAGTTCCTGCTGTGTGCGGGCGCTGAGGGCAAGCGATACGCCCTGCCGCACGCGCGGATCATGATGCACCAGCCCTCCGGTGGCATCGGCGGGACGGCGTCAGACATCAAGATCCAGGCCGAGCAGATGCTCTACACCAAGCGCAAGATGGCCGAGCTCATCGCCAAGCACACCGGCCAGACGCTGGAGACCATCACCTCCGACTCCGACCGTGACCGCTGGTTCACCGCCGACGATGCGAAGGCCTACGGCTTCGTCGACCACGTCGTGCACTCTGCGCGCGACGTGTCCGGCGAGGGCGGAACTGCCTGAGCGCCCCTGCTGACGCCCGCGACCGAACCGACCCCAGGAGCTCCCCGTGACCCACCTCCACGCCCCGGCGGCCCGCTACATCCTCCCCGAGTTCCGCGAGCGCACGGCGAACGGTGAGCGGCTGCACAACCCCTACACCAAGCTGTTCGAGGAGCGCATCATCTTCCTCGGCGTGCAGATCGACGACGCCTCCGCTGACGACGTCATGGCCCAGCTGCTCACGCTGGAGTCCATCGACCCCGATCGGGACATCTCCATCTACATCAACTCGCCCGGCGGCTCCTACACAGCCATGACGGCGATCTACGACACGATGCAGTTCGTCAAGCCACAGGTCCAGACCGTGTGCCTCGGGCAGGCCGCGTCGGCGGCTGCGGTGCTGCTCGCGGCAGGCACCAAGGGCAAGCGGTTCGCCCTGCCCCATGCGCGCGTGCTGATCCACCAGCCCTACACGGAGGGCGGCGGCCAGGGCTCGGACATCGAGATCCAGGCCAATGAGATCCTCCGGATGCGCCAGGAGATGGAGGGGATCATCGCCAAGCACACCGGCAGGAGTCCCGAGCAGGTGGCACGCGACATCGAGCGCGACAAGATCCTGACGGCCGAGGACGCCAAGGAGTACGGCGTCATCGACCAGGTCATCGTGTCGCGCAAGATCACCCCAGGCGCCTGAGCCCACCGAGTGAGTGCTACGCCAGTGGCGTAACCCGATCGGGCTGACCCACCGGGGTGGAGCCTGTCCATCGGGGTATCCCGGGAGTAGCGTTCGATCACTGTCGAGGAGAGGAACACCACGTGGCCCGCATCGGTGATGGCGGCGACCTGCTCAAGTGCTCCTTCTGCGGGAAGAGCCAGAAGCAGGTCAAGAAGCTCATCGCAGGCCCGGGGGTGTACATCTGCGACGAGTGCATCGATCTCTGCAACGAGATCATCGAGGAGGAGCTGCACGAGACCTCCGACCTGCACTTCGACGAGCTGCCCAAGCCCCGCGAGATCTGTGAGTTCCTCGACCAGTACGTGATCGGTCAGGAGCCCGCCAAGAAGAGCCTGTCGGTGGCGGTCTACAACCACTACAAGCGCGTCCAGGCCAGTTCCACGGCCGAGCGCCATCGGGACGAGCAGGTCGAGCTCGGCAAGTCGAACATCCTCCTCCTGGGCCCGACGGGGTCGGGCAAGACCCTGCTGGCCCAGACCCTGGCCCGGATGCTGAACGTGCCCTTCGCGATCGCCGACGCCACTGCGCTCACCGAGGCCGGCTACGTGGGCGAGGACGTCGAGAACATCCTGCTCAAGCTGATCCAGGCTGCCGACTACGACGTCAAGAAGGCCGAGACTGGGATCGTCTACATCGACGAGATCGACAAGGTCGCGCGCAAGAGCGAGAACCCGTCGATCACCCGCGACGTGTCCGGCGAGGGCGTCCAGCAGGCGCTGCTGAAGATCCTCGAGGGCACGACCGCCTCCGTTCCGCCGCAGGGCGGGCGCAAGCATCCGCACCAGGAGTTCATCCAGATCGACACCACCAACGTGCTGTTCATCGTCGGTGGCGCCTTCCCGGGCCTGGACAAGATCATCGAGTCCCGGATCGGGAAGAAGTCGATCGGGTTCGTTCCCGAGGTGCTGGACTCCCGGATCGAGGGCGCCAACACCAACCCCGAGGAGATCTTCTCCAAGGTCATGCCCGAGGACCTGCTGAAGTTCGGGATGATCCCGGAGTTCATCGGCCGGCTGCCGGTCTTCACCTCCGTGAGCGGTCTGGACCGCGCGGCCCTGCTGCGCGTGCTCACCGAGCCGAAGAACGCGCTCATGCGGCAGTACCAGCGCCTCTTCGAGCTGGACGGAGTCCAGCTGGAGTTCACCAACGAGGCGCTCGACGCCGTCGCCGAGCAGGCGACGCTGCGGGGGACCGGTGCTCGTGGGCTGCGCGCGATCATGGAAGAGGTCCTGCTCAACGTGATGTATGACGTGCCGTCGCGCAAGGACGTCGGCCGGGTCGTCATCAGCGACGAGGTCGTTCGGCACAACGTGAATCCCACGCTGCTGCCGCGGGACTCCCAGGCAGCTTCGAGCACCCGGCGCACGCGCCAGGAGAAGAGCGCCTGATCCGAGCCGGCCACCGCCTCCCCGGGTCCGCACCCCCGCATGCCCTCGCCGGACGGCGGAACTCCACTCCGGGCACCCCCAGCACGCAGGAGGACCGCCGAGCCGCCGCGCAAGCGCGGGTAGGGGCTGGGGGCGGGCGGCGCGCCGCTGGTCAGGCGGCCGGGGACGAGGTCGCTGAGAGCGCGTTGCGCAGCTCGGACGCGGTGGTGAGCGCCGCCTCCGCGGTTGCGTCGGTCACGAACGCCTGGCCTCGCAGCCCCGCCCCGGTCCAGACGCAGTAGGAGCCCGGGGTCGGGGAGCCCGCTTCGGTCGCGGCACAGGTGACCCCCGCAGTGGGCCCCCGCCCGGCGACAGGCTTGCCGAGCGCGGTCCTCGTCCGCGTGCTCCACGACGTGAGCTGGGCGTCGGGACCAGAGGGCGACGGCATCGTGGTGGCCATCGCAGCCAGGGTCAGGGCCCCCGTCGCCGTCGGTCCGTATCCGGCCGTGACGGTGGCTCCGTGCGGCCGCAGCCCGAAACCGATCAGGGGCGTCAGCGCGTCCCCGACCTGTGGATCGGTCACCACGACCAGGTCGCCGACCGCTGACGGCATCCGCAGCGTGGGAGCAGCTGCCGCCTGCTGGGTGTCGTCGCCGCGCAGCATGGGGATCCCGACCAGCGCCATCGCGGCCCCGGTCCCGGCCACCAGCACGACCGCGCCCGCAGCCAGCAGGGGGCCGCGTCGGCGTCGAGGCGGCCCGTCGCCGGTCGCCCGCGCGCCAGCAGCGCCGGGCGACGGGTCAGGGATGAGCCCGGGCAGCACCCCCGGGACGCTGGCCGGAGCCCCCGGGTCGCTGCCAGCTGCGCCGCTCAGCGCGGCGCTCACGACCGTCGCGGGATCGTCGCCACGGGCCAGGATCGCGGCCAGCTGCTGCACGAGGGCAAGCTGGTCCGGGGCAAGGTCTGGCATCGGGCGGGCTGGATCGCCCCACGACTCGCCGGTGACCCCGGCTCCCGGGACGGCGCCCCCCGGCCGAGCTGGCGAGGTGAGCGCGGCAGTGGCACCCGCCGGCTGTGCGAGCGTGGCCGGGGCACCTGCCGGCTGTGCGAGCGTGGCCCGGGCACCCGCCGGCTGTGCGAGCGTGGCCCGGGCACCTGCCGGCTGTGCGAGCGCGGTCGTCGAGCCTGCCGGCGAGCCGAGGGCGGTGGTGGTTCCCGAGCGCGATCCGGGCGAAGCTGCGCCACTCGTGAGGGGCGCGTTGCCTGCTGTTGCGCCCACGGGCGGGGTGGCCGACGCCCACGCGGCCCCTCCCGACGACAGCGGGGCCCCGGTCGACGCCGGGCCCGTCCCCGGCGGCATCGCCCAGGGCAGGGAGTCCAGCTCCCAGTCGAACGGGCCGCTCGACCCCGTGCCTCCGGGTGCAGCGCCGACGACCTCGGCAACGGGTGGAGCGCTTGTCATGGCGGCTGAGGCCAGACTCCGGGAACCCATTCCCACGGGTACGTCGCTCGGTGGGGCGAAGGGAGTAGGTGCGGCCCGCTCAGCGGGCGCACCCGTGGGAATGGGCCCTCCGAGCGGGGCACCCATCGGGGTGGCGCCTGCATCGGAGGGGACCGGGGATGGTGCCATCGGCATGGTCGGCTCAACCAGCCAGTCGGGCAGGGGAACGCCGGGCAGGACGGTCACGCCCACCGACTCGGCACCATCCCCGGGCGTCAGGGACGAGGCCTGCCGTGAACGTCGGGCCATGGGGGACCTCCTGCTCGCGGGACTGGCCTACCGCCGTTCTCGGCGGGTGCCGTCAGCCCCTTGAGGGCCCGGGTCCCGGTCCCCCCGGAGGTGTGAACGCGGCTCAGGCCAGCTCGACGCGAACGGCGGGGTCACCGACGAGGACGTCGAGCTGGGCCACCCGCCCGGCGGCGGCGACATCGTCGGCCGCTCGCGACACCCGGGCGACAGCCTCCTCGGGCAGGCTCACCACGGCCACGGCCACGGGGCTGTTCATCGCCGCCTTGGCCTCCGACTTGGCCTTCCGGATCGCGGTGAGGACCCCGGCCACGTCATCGACCAGCGCCGGGTCGCCGTCCTGGGCGATGCGCGCGACCTCGTCGACCGTCGGCCACTGCGCGCGGTGCACCGAGCCGGCCTGCCACCAGGACCAGACCTCCTCGGTGACGAACGGCAGGAACGGGGCGAACAGCCGCAGCTGCACCCCCAGCGCGGTGGCCAGCGCCGACCTGGCCGACGCAGCGGCCTCGTCGCCACGCCCGCCGTAGGCCCGGTCCTTCACCAGCTCCAGGTAGTCGTCGCAGAACGACCAGAAGTGGGTCTCCGCGAGCTCGAGCGCCCGGGTGTAGTTGTAGTCCTCGAAAGCAGCGGTCGCCTCGGCGACGACCCGGGTGAGGGCCGCGAGCTGTGCGCGGTCCAACGGGTGGGTGACGGCCTCGGGGCGGTTGGCGTACGACGCGTCGACGCCCTGGCCCAGCACGAACCGGCTGGCGTTCAGGATCTTGATCGCCAGGCGTCGACCGATCTTCATCTGGCCCTCGTCGAATGCGGTGTCGGTCCCCGGGCGGCCCGAGGCCGCCCAGTACCGGACGGCGTCCGACCCGTGCTTGTCCAGCAGGTCCACGGGCGTGACGACGTTGCCCTTGGACTTGCTCATCTTCTTGCGGTCCGGGTCGAGGATCCACCCGGAGATCGCCGCGTGCGACCACGGGAGCCGATCGTCCTCGAGGTGGGACCGGACCACAGAGGAGAACAGCCAGGTCCGGATGATCTCGTGTGCCTGCGGGCGCAGGTCCATCGGCGACACGGCGGCCCACAGCTGGGGGTCGCGCTCCCACCCGCCGCAGATCTGCGGGCTCAGCGACGAGGTCGCCCAGGTGTCCATCACGTCGGGGTCGCCGACGAAGCCGCCCGGCACCCCGCGCTGGGACTCGTCGAACCCAGCCGGCGGCTCCGCAGACGGGTCCACGGGCAGTGCCGCCTCGTCAGGGACGATGACCTGCTCGTAGTCGGGGTTGCCGTGCTCGTCGACGCGGTACCACAGGGGGATCGGCACGCCGAAGAAGCGCTGGCGGCTGATCAGCCAGTCCCCGGCCAGGCCCGAGACCCAGTTCGCGTAGCGGACTGCCATGCCCGGCGGGTGCCACTGGAGCTCGTCGCCGCGGGCCAGCAGCTCGGCGCGCAGGTCGGCGTCCCGACCGCCGTTGCGGATGTACCACTGCCGCGTGGTGACGATCTCCAGCGGCCGGTCGCCCTTCTCGAAGAACTTCACCGGATGGGTGATGGGCCGGGGCTCGCCCTCGAGCGCCCCGATCTCGGTCAGCAGCTCGACCATGCGCTTGCGGGCGGAGAACATCGTGAGCCCGGCCAGCGACTCGAACGCGGCACGGCCCTCGGCGGTGGCGATCCACGCCGGCGTCTCCGGGAGGATCCGGCCGTCCCACCCGATGATCGGACGGGTGGCCAGGTCGAGCTCCCGCCACCAGGTCACGTCGGTCGTGTCGCCGAAGGTGCAGATCATGGCGATGCCGGACCCCTTCTCGGGGTCGGCGAGGTGGTGGGCCACGACCGGGACCTCCACGCCGAACACCGGGGTGGTCACGGTCGTGCCGAAGTGCTGCTGGTAGCGGGCGTCCTCGGGATGGGCGACCAGCGCGACGCAGGCGGCGAGCAGCTCGGGGCGGGTGGTCTCGATGTGCACCGCGCCGGTCCCGTCGGAGTACGGGAACGCCAGTCGGTGGTACGCGCCGGGCATCTCCCGGTCCTCGAGCTCGGCCTGGGCCACGGCGGTGCGGAACGTCACGTCCCAGAGGGTGGGCGCCTCGGACTGGTAGGCCTCGCCCCGGGCCAGGTTGCGCAGGAATGCCTTCTGGGACGCGGCCCGGGCGGTGTCGTCGATGGTCTGGTAGGTCTGGGACCAGTCCACCGACAGCCCGAGCTGGCGGAACAGGGCCTCGAACGCCTTCTCGTCCTCGGCCGTGAGCTGCTCGCACAGCTCGATGAAGTTGCGCCGGCTGATCGGGACCTGACGCTTCGGGTCCGGCTTGGCCGGGGGCGCGAAGTCCGGGTCGTGGTGCAGGGAGGGCTCGCACCGGACGCCGAAGTAGTTCTGCACGCGACGCTCCGTGGGCAGGCCGTTGTCGTCCCAGCCCATGGGGTAGAACACCTCGAACCCGCGCATCCGCTTGTACCGGGCGAGGAGGTCGGTGTGCGTGTACGAGAAGACGTGACCGACATGCAGCGACCCGGACACGGTCGGCGGCGGGGTGTCGATCGAGTAGACGCCCGGCCGGGGGGTCGAGGGGTCGAACCGGTAGGTCGCGTCCTGCTCCCAGCGGGCCGCCCATACCGCCTCGATCCCGTCGATCGTGGGCTTCGTGGGGATGGTCGGCTCCAGCGTCTGGCTCATGGCGCGCGATTCTACTGGGGCCGGCCGGGCCGCCGAGGGCGTCGTCCGGACTCGCGTCCGGGGCGTGCGCCCGGGGGAGCGCTGCTCAGCCGGTCGCCTGGGCGCTCGGGCGCAGCCGGGCCGCGAACCCGAGGTCCAGGGCGAGCAGCCCGAGGCCCTGCACGACCACGGCGAGGCCGTGGCCGCGGGCCTGCTCCGGGGTGACCCTCCCGCCGGGAGCGGGGCGCAGGACCGCCACCGCCGCGCCGGCGGCGATGTAGCCGACGTCGAGCCCGGCATTGGCCAGCAGCGTGCGCCGCAGCCGGGCGGCGCGGATGACCGGGTGAGCGGCCGAGCGCCACGCAGCCAGGCCCGCGATGGCCAGGTCCACGGCCCCCCACGCGGCGGTCTGCTGGCCGAAGGCCCGGGTGCCGGGCGAGGACGCCACCGTGGCCAGGACTGTTCCGCCGGCGACGCTGGCGGCACCGAACCCGCCCAGGGTCAGGGTGAGCGCGCGGGACAGGCCTTCGGTGCGGGTCTCGGGCATGGCCCCATACTGAGGCGGTCCGCCCCCATCCGCATGGCGGCAGTGCCCGCTCGGGGCCGTGCCGAAGGTGCGGCGCCGCGGTGCGCGCCACCCGGGGGGACCCCGCCCCGGGACTGCCCCACGTGCTGGTGCCCCCGCTGCCAGCCCGGTGATGGGACGATGGTGCGGTGACCACTGACCCGACCGACCCGCTGGTGCGCTTCGGCCAGGTGCGCCGTGACCTCGAGGCACGATGGCCCGAGAGCCGGATCTCGCCGACGCTGGCCCGCATCCGCTCCCTCACCCAGTTCCTCGGCGACCCGCAGCGCGCCTATCCCGTCATCCATGTGACCGGGACCAACGGCAAGACCTCGACCGCCCGGATGGTCGAGTCGATGCTGCGCGCCTTCGGCCTGCACACGGGACTGGTCACGTCGCCGCACCTGTCCGACCTGCGCGAGCGGATCCGCCTGGACGGCGAGCCGATCTCGGTCGAGGCCTTCCTCACCATCCACGACGAGGTTGCCCCGGTGCTGGCCATGGCCGACGAGGCCAGCCGGCTCGAGGGCGGTCCCGCGCTGAGCTTCTTCGAGGTGATGACCGCCCTGGCCTACGCCGCGTTCGCCGACGCGCCGGTCGACGTCGCGGTGGTCGAGGTCGGGATGGGGGGCGCCTGGGACGCCACGAACGTCGCTGACGGCCAGGTCGCCGTGGTCACCCCGATCGGGCTGGACCACGCCGAGTACCTCGGCGACACCCTGGCCGAGATCGCGGCGGAGAAGGCCGGGATCATCAAGCCGGCCGCGAGCGTGGTGCTTGCGGCGCAGGTGCCGGAGGCCGCCGAGGTGCTGCTCGCGGCAGCGGCGCAGATGGAGGCCCCGGCTGGGCTCGAGGGGATCGACTTCGCCGTGGCCGAGCGTCGGGTCGCCGTCGGTGGCCAGCTGCTGGCGCTGCAGGGGATGGGCGGCCGTTACGACGACGTCTTCCTGCCCCTGCACGGTGAGCACCAGGCCCGCAACGCTGCGCTGGCCCTGGCCGCCGTCGAGGCGTTCTTCGGGGTCGGCCCGGTCCAGCGGGGTCCTGACGGGCTGCGGCAGGACCCGGACGCGCCGGCCCGGCAGCTCGACCCCGGCCGGGTTCGTGAGGGGCTGGCGACAGTGAGCTCGCCCGGTCGCCTGGAGGTGGTCCGCCGGGCGCCGACGGTGCTGGTCGACGCCGCCCACAACGCCCACGGAGCTCGGGCGTTGGCGGCCGCGGTCGCCGACTCGTTCGCGTTCACCCACCTCGTGGCCGTCGTGGGGATCCTGGCCGACAAGGATGCCGAGGGCATCCTCGCCGCGCTGGACCCGGTGGTCGACTCGGTCGTGGTGACCCGGTCGAGCTCGCCGCGGGCGCTGCCGGTCGCGGACCTGGCCGCCCTGGCCGCCGAGGTCCTGGGGTCCGGGCGGGTCGTGGCCGTCGACCGGCTCGACGAGGCCCTGGAGCGGGCGATCGGGCTGGCCGAGGCCGGGGCGCCGGCCGGGGTCGGCGCCGGGGTGCTGGTCACCGGGTCGGTGACCACAGCCGGGGAAGCGCGCCTGCTGCTCGGCGCGGAGTCCGGGCAGTCCGAGGGCTCCACCCGGGCCGACCACGCCGCCCCGCGGGGCCGTGCGCCGCTGGAGGACCCCGAATGAGGGTGCTCACCTCGAGCGTGCTGATCATGGAGGCGATCGTCGTCGGCCTGGCGATCCCGGTCGCCCTGGTGGTGGCGGACGCGCCGGCCTGGGGCGCGGCGCTGCTCGGGCTGCTCGCCGTGGTGTGCCTGCTGCTGCCCGGGGCGTTCCGACGGCACTGGTTCGTCGCCGCCGGATGGGCGGTGCAGGGTCTCGTGCTCGCCACAGCCGTTATCGTGCCCATGATGCTGGTGCTCGGGGCGGTGTTCCTGGTGCTGTGGTGGATCGCGGTTCGCCTCGGCCGGCGGGCCGACGCCGCCCGTCCGGCCTGATCCGCGGCCCCCGGACGCCCACGGGTGCGCGCGGTGACCGGGGTAGGCTGGCGGCCGCGCCGGGGGCCGGCGCCGACCTCACAGGAGCAGCAATGACCGAGCGCACCCTCGTCCTGATCAAGCCCGACGGCGTGGCCCGCAACCTGATCGGCGAGGTCATCTCCCGCATCGAGCGCAAGGGGCTGCGCATCGTCGCCCTCGAGCTGCGCACCCTGGATCGGGCCACCGCCGAGGAGCACTACGGCGAGCACCGGGGCAAGCCGTTCTTCGAGCCCCTGGTCGACTTCATCACCTCCGGCCCGCTGGTCGCCGCGGTCGTGGAGGGCGCCGACGCCATCGTGCAGTGGCGGGCGATGATGGGCGCCACCAACCCGGTCAACGCCGCGCCCGGGACGATCCGCGGGGACCTTGCCACCGTGATGCAGAACAACGTGACGCATGGGTCGGACTCCCCGGAGTCGGCCGCTCGCGAGGTCGCGCTGTTCTTCCCGGCCCTGGCCGGCGCCTAGCCGTACGACCGCGCAGCGGGACGACCGGTCCGGCTGCGCGGTCGCCTCGCCGTCGACCGGTCCCGCTGGAGCGCTCGCGGACCGGCGGCGCTGATCACCCCCGCTGGTCGTAGGACAGCAGGGGGTACATCCGCCCGGTGTGCTCGCCCGTCTCGTAGATCTCGGCAGGCGGCCCGACGATGAGCGGGTCGGGATTGCCGACCAGGTCGATGTTCTTGTCCGGGTAGTCGATGCGCGAGAGCACCCAGCGCATGGCCTCGATCCGCCCGCGCTTCTTGTCGTTGCTGCGCACCACGGTCCACGGCGCCCAGTCCCGGTCGGTGTAGAACAGCATCGCCTCCTTGGCGATGGTGTAGTCCTGCCACCGGTCCAGGCTGGCCAGGTCCATCGGGGACAGCTTCCACTGCCGCACCGGGTCGATCTTGCGGATCGTGAACCGGGTGACCTGCTCCTTGCGGCTGACCGAGAACCAGAACTTGAACAGCGTGACGCCGCTGCGCACCAGCATCCGCTCGAACTCGGGGGCCTGGCGCATGAACTCCTCGTACTCGTGCTGGGAGCAGAACCCCATCACGCGCTCGACGCCGGCCCGGTTGTACCAGGACCGGTCGAACATCACGATCTCGCCCGCGGCCGGCAGGTGCTTGATGTAGCGCTGGAAGTACCACTGGGTGCGCTCCTCCTCGGAGGGCTTCTCCAGCGCGACCACCTTCGCGCCGCGCGGGTTCATGTGCTCCATGAACCGCTTGATGGTCCCGCCCTTGCCGGCGGCGTCGCGGCCCTCGAAGACCATCACGATCCGCGCGCCGGACTCCTTGACCCAGGCCTGCATCTTGAGCAGCTCGATCTGCAGCAGGCGCTTGGTGATCTCGTACTCGCGGCGGGTCATCCGCTCGTCGTACGGGTAGCCCTCACGCCAGGTCCCCACGGGGGTGCCGTCCGGGCCGAGCAGGACCGGGTCGTCGACCTCGTCCCATGTGTCGGCGGCCGTCAGGCCGTAGCTGAGGAGGCTGTCGTCGTTCTCCCCCTGCAGGGCGTCGATGATGTCGGCCAGGTCCATGATCGACTCGAGATCGAACTCGTGGTCCTCGCGATGGGCGCTCATGGGCAGATCATGGCCCGCCGCTGCCCGCGCCGGCGAGGTGGGGCCCGGGCTCGGCGCGGCGCGGCTGGTTCGCCCGGCCCTTACCCTTGTGCGATGCACGGTGCTTCCCCCCGCCCGTCCGCGCCGGTGTTCGACCAGCTCGAGGCGGTCCTGCCCCTGGTGTCCAAGCCGGTCCAGTACATCGGCGGCGAGCTCAACGCCGCCACCAGCGACTGGGACGCCAGCCTGGTGCGCTGGGCCCTGCTCTACCCCGACGCCTACGAGGTGGGCCTGCCCAACCAGGGCGTCCAGATCCTCTACGAGATCCTCAACGAGGCAGAGGGCGTGCTGGCCCAGCGCAGCTACGCGGTCTGGCCCGACCTGGAGCGGCAGATGCGTGCGCGCGGCATCCCCGCGTTCACCGTCGACGGGCACCGGCCGCTGGGCGCGTTCGACCTGCTCGGGGTCTCGTTCTCCACCGAGCTGGGGTACACCAACATGCTCACCAGCCTGGACCTGGCGGGGATCCCGCTGCTCGCCGCCGACCGCGGTGACGCCGACCCGGTGGTGGTGATGGGCGGTCACGCGGCGTTCAACCCCGAGCCGGTGGCCGACTTCGTCGACGTGGTGGTGCTCGGCGACGGCGAGGAGGCGGTCCTGGCGATCACCGAGGTGGTGCGGGCGTTCCGGGCCGAGCACCCCGGGTTCGGCTCCCCGGGGGGGTCCGCGGTGCTGCGCCGGGCCCTGCTCGAGCGGCTGGCCGACACCGGCAGCGTGTACGTGCCCAGCTTCTACGACGTCGACTACCTGCCCGACGGGCGCATCGGGCGGGTCGCCCCGACGAACCCGCACGCGCCGTGGCGGGTGGCCAAGCACACGCTGATGGACCTCGACGAGTGGCCCTACCCGCGCAACCCCCTGGTGCCGCTGGCCGAGACGGTGCACGAGCGCATGAGCGTGGAGATCTTCCGGGGGTGCACCCGCGGCTGCCGGTTCTGCCAGGCCGGGATGATCACCCGGCCGGTCCGGGAGCGTTCGACGGCCACCCTCGGCGCCATGATCGACAACGGGCTGCGCCGCACCGGGTTCGAGGAGGTCGGCATGCTGTCGCTGAGCAGCGCCGACCACTCCGAGATCGCCGAGCTCGCCAGGGGGCTGGCCGACCGGTACGAGGGCGAGCAGGTGTCGCTGTCGCTGCCGAGCACCCGGGTGGACGCGTTCAACATCGAGCTGGCCAACGAGCTGTCCCGCAACGGCCGGCGCTCCGGGCTGACGTTCGCCCCCGAGGGCGGCAGCGAGCGGATGCGACAGGTGATCAACAAGATGGTGACCGAGGACGACCTGATCCGCACCGTCACCGCCGCGTACGGCGCCGGGTGGCGGCAGGTGAAGCTGTACTTCATGTGCGGGCTGCCCACGGAGACCGACGAGGACGTGCTGCAGATCGCCGACCTCGCGCGCAACGTGATCCGCGCGGGGCGGGCAGCGGCGGGGACCCGTGACATCCGGTGCACGGTGTCCATCGGCGGGTTCGTCCCCAAGCCGCACACCCCCTTCCAGTGGGCCGCGCAGCTGGACCACACGACGACCGACGCCCGGCTGCACGCGCTGCGCGACACGATCCGCGCGGATCGCGAGCACGGCCGCGCGATCGGGTTCCGCTACCACGACGGGAGGCCGGGCATCGTGGAGGGGCTGCTGTCGCGCGGCGACCGACGGGTGGGCCGGATCATCCTGGAGGCCTGGCGGGACGGTGCCCGGTTCGACGGGTGGAGCGAGCACTTCTCCTTCGAGCGGTGGATGGCAGCCGCCGATCGGGCCCTGGCCGGCGAGCCGGTGGACGTGGACTGGTACACGACCCGGGAGCGGCAGCAGAACGAGGTGCTGCCCTGGGACCACCTCGACTCCGGCCTGGACCGAGAGTGGCTGTGGCAGGACTGGCAGGACGCCCTGGCCGGCGGCGAGGTGGAGGACTGCCGGTGGAGTCCCTGCTTCGACTGCGGGGTCTGCGACCAGATGGGGACCGAGATCCAGGTCGGACCGACCGAGGCGGTGCTGCTGCCGCTGCCGACGGTGCGCTCCGCGGTGGAGGCCAGCTGATGGCCGCGCGCACCCCCGACCGCGAGGTCGTGCCCGCCGTCCAGAGGCTCCGGCTGCGCTACGCCAAGCGTGGGCCGCTGCGGTTCTCCTCGCACCGGGACTTCCAGCGGGCCCTGGAGCGCGCACTGCGCCGCGCCAGGGTGCCGATGGCCTACTCCGCGGGGTTCTCCCCGCATCCCCGGATCTCCTATGCCAACGCTGCCCCCACGGGCGCGGCCAGCGAGGCCGAGTACGTCGAGATCGGCGTGGTCCGCCGCTGCGACCCGGAGGCGCTGCGCGTCGAGCTCGATGCCGCGCTGCCGCCGGGACTGGACATCGTCGAGTGCGTCGAGGCGCGCACCCCCGACCTGGTGGCGCGGCTGCAGGCCAGCGCCTGGCGGATCGAGGTGCCGGCCGTTGCAGCGGCGGACCTGGCGGCCGCCTGGGGTGCCCTCCAGGCGGTCGAGTCCGCCCCGGTGCAGCGCCTCATGAAGCAGGGCCTGCGGACGCTGGACATCCGTCCGGCGCTGCTGTCCGGCGAGGTACCGGACGCCGGCGCCGACCCCGCCTGGAGCACCCTGCTGGTCACGGTCGCGAACGTGACCCCGACGGTGCGGCCCGACGAGATCCTGGCCGCACTGCGCCAGGTCGGGGGGCTTGCCCCGCACGACCCAGCCCGCGCGACGCGGCTCGCACAGGGCCCGCTGGGTCCGGACGGCATCGTGGGCGATCCGTTGGATCCCGATCGGCGGGCCCCCGCACTGCTGGTGTGAGGGCACCCTGCGTTCCCTGCCGGTCACGGGGCGTATCTGTGCCATACTTGCCCGGTCAGCCCTCCGGTCCATCGGGGGGATGGCCCGTGCGGGAAGCGTCGCACCGGTCACGCGC
>JBDHZV010000056.1:0-16118 GCA_039812125.1 Candidatus Nanopelagicales bacterium | reverse complement strand
GTTCGCCGACGGAGCCTGCCACGGTGGCCTGTGGCGCTCGCAGTACGCGGCCCGCTCGGTGCTGGGCGTCGCCGCGGTCATGGGGATGTTCGAGCGCAACGCCTGACCGGCGGCGTCGGCGGGGGGCGGGGGTGGGTCCGGCCGCTGCTCGCGGACGGCGTACCGTGGGCCGCAACGAACGACGGGGGAACGACCATGACACCGAGCACGCCCATGCCAGCCGGCCGACGGACGGCCACGCCGACCCGCCCACACCGCATCGCCGCTGTGACCGACCGCGGCGACGACGGCGGACCCACGATCCTGGTGCTGTGCAGCTGCGGCTGGCAGTGGGACCGCGCCGACCAGGACCGGCGCCGGGAGGCCGAGGCCCTGGTCGCGCTGAACGGTCACTTCGGGCTGTCGTAGCCGATCCCCCCGGGAGCCGGGCGTCAGTAGACTCGACGCGGTCGGATCCCCCGGAGGTGACCATGCCGATCGCGGAACCCGCGACCGATGCCGCTGTGCCGGCGCTGGACTCGCCGTGGGGCGGGTCGGACCAGGCGCGTCGCACCGGACTGCGGCGGATGAAGGCCGTGGCCACGGGGCTGTTCCTGCTGGCGGCCGCGATCTACGCCGTCACGCTCGTGGTTGCCGGCGCCCACGCCGACGGCGTGATGGGCTACGTGCAGGCCGGCTCCGAGGCGGCGATGGTCGGCGCGCTGGCCGACTGGTTCGCGGTCACCGCGCTGTTCCGGCACCCGCTGGGCCTGCCGATCCCCCACACGGCGATCATCCCCACCCGCAAGGACCAGATGGGCGCCACGCTGGGCGAGTTCGTGGGCACCCACTTCCTCACCGATGCGGTGGTCCGGGAGAAGGTGGCCGGGGCCCAGGTGTCCCGGCGGGTCGGCCAGTGGCTGGCACAGCCCGACCACGCGGCGCGGGTGGCCGGCGAGATGGGCCGGGCGATGCGCGGCCTGCTGGCCGTGCTCGACGACGAGCAGATGCGGACCATGATCGAGCGCGTGGTCGCCGAGCGGGTGGACCGCTTCGAGGTCGCGCCCCCGCTCGGCCACCTGCTCGACCGCGTGGTCGCCGACCACGCCCACAGCGGCATCGTCGACGTGATGGCCGACCGGGCCCATGCGTGGCTGGTGTCCAACCGGGAGTCCGTGATCAACCTGGTGGGGCGCCAGGCACCGACCTGGACCCCCCGGTTCGTCGACGACATGATCGCCGACCGCATCCACCTCGAACTGGTCCGGTTCGCCGCCGCCGTGCGCGACCAGCCCGAGCACCCCCTGCGGGAGTCCATCGACCGGATGCTGCGCCAGTTCGCCGCGGACCTGCGGGAGAACCCCACGACGCGCCAGGCCGTCGAGGACGCCAAGGTCGACCTGTTCAACCACCCCGACGTGCAGCGCTCCGTGGGCCGGATCTGGGAGACCGCCCAGCGCGTCCTGCTGGAGGCCGCCGACGATCCCACCAGCGAGCTGCGGGTCCGCGCGACCGGGGCGCTGGCTCAGGTCGGCACCACGCTCGCGACCGACGCCCACGTCCAGGCCAGTGTCGACACCTGGGTCACCGACACCGTCGTGGCGCTGGTGGCCGACTACCGCGTCGAGCTGACCAGCGTGATCACCGACACCGTCGCCCGCTGGGACGGCCCGGAGACCGCCTCGCGCATCGAGCTCGCCGTGGGCCGCGACCTGCAGTTCATCCGGATCAACGGCACGGTCGTGGGCGCCCTGGCGGGGCTGGCGATCCACGCCCTGACGCAGCTGGTGGGCTGAATCCCACCTCCCGGCGGCGAACGCCGGGCAGCGTCCAGATGAACGCTCGGTGAACTACCACGAGGCCCCCCGCACGAAGGGTGGCCCTGAGGTGAACAGGGTGCTTCGCGGCCCGTACCGTGGTCCCTGACGAGCTGTCTGGCTCGGCCCGTGAACGCTGTAGGAGCGCTCGTGGACATGGTCCTGTTCTCTGTCGTCGGCATCGTCGGCCTGTCGCTGCTGTTCGACTTCACCAACGGCTTCCACGACGCCGCCAACTCGACGTCGACCGTCGTGGCGACCAAGGCGCTGAAGCCGCGCACCGCGGTGTACATGGCCGCCTTCTTCAACTTCGTCGCCCTGTTCGTGGTCGGCACGACGGTGGCCAACACCGTGGCCAAGACGGTCAACGTCGACGCCCTGGGCACGGCTGCCGGCGGTGTCCCGATGGGCCTCGCGGTCGCCTTCGGCGCCCTCATGGCGGCCATCTTCTGGAACTACTTCACGTGGTCGGTGGGCATGCCGTCCTCGTCCAGCCACGCCCTCATCGGCGGCCTGCTCGGTGCCGGCCTCGCCGCGGGCGGCACGGACGCGATCAAGTGGAGCAGCGTGGAGAAGACCGTCCTGGCGATCGTCGCCTCCCCGCTGGTCGCGTTCGGCGTGGCCTTCGCGGCGATGTTCCTGGTCGGGCTGCTGCAGCGGGTCACCAAGTGGGAGGACGACGCCAAGCCGTTCAAGTGGCTGCAGATCGTCTCCTCGGCTGCGGTGTCCTTCGGCCACGGCGCGAACGACGCCCAGAAGACGATGGGCGTCATCGCGTTCGCCCTGGTCGCCGGCGGGTACATGTCCGCAGACTCGCCGATCCCGATGTGGGTCGAGATCGCCGCCTACTCGATGATCGCCCTGGGCACGATGTGGGGCGGCTGGAAGATCATCGAGACGATGGGCCTGCGCATCACGAAGCTGAACGCCAACAACGGCGTCGCGGCCAACATCGGCGCCACGACCGCGATCTTCGGCGCCACCGAGCTGGGCATCCCGATCTCGACCACGCAGGCGGCCGCCGCCTCGGTCATGGGCGCCGGCTCCGCTGCTGGCACCGGGCTGAACCTGCGCAAGATCGGCGAGATGGTGATCGCCTGGGTCTTCACCGTCCCCGCGTCGGCCGTGGCGGGCTTCGTCATGATGAGCTTCACCAAGCTTCCCGACCCGTGGGGCTGGATCGTGTGCCTGACGGCGATCGCGGCGCTGCTGGTGTGGGCCGGCCGACTCATGCTGCACGCGGAGAACGCCGACGACATCGAGGCGATGCTGCCCAGCGACACCGAGCTGCACCAGTACCACACGATCCCGCACCCGGACGTCCACGAGTACGAGGGCCCGCCGCACGTCAACCACCACGACGCGGCACACCACTACCACGACGCCGCCCGGCCCAAGCCCCAGCACAGCGACGGCCAGGAGCCGCGCGCCGGGGTCTGACCGACGGGAGGCCCTCGCCCGGTTCGTCGCGGGGCTGGTCTCGGCTGGCAGCCTCGCGACGAGGGGCACCGCCCCCCTAGCGTGGGTCCATGCGCAGCGACCTGTTCCACAATGCCGAGACCGCCAGCGATCCGGGATCCTTCGTGCTGCAGAACAAGCGGATGCTCAAGGTCCGCCTGTCTGCGGCCGGTGGGCACTTCCTCGCCCTGCAGGGGTCGATGGTGGCCTACCAGGGCAACGTCGACTTTGCCTACGAGGGCAGTGGCGGGATGGGCAAGCTGCTGAAGAAGGCGTTCACCGGCGAGGGCATGAACCTCATGAAGGTCAGCGGCGACGGCGACGTGTTCCTGGCGCGCGACGCCGACGAGATCTTCCTGCTGCACCTCGAGGGCGACTCGGTCACGGTGAACGGCCCCAACGTGCTGGCGTTCGAGAGCAGCCTGCAGTGGGACATCCGACGGGTCGAGGGCGCGTCGATGGTCTCTGGGGGGCTGTTCAACACCACCTTCACCGGTACGGGGGTCCTCGCCATCACCGTGCACGGCACCCCGGTGGTGCTGTCGGTCGACGTGCCGACGTTCGTGGACATGCAGAGCGCGGTGCTGTGGTCCACGAGCCTGCACTCCGGGATCCGCAAGACCGTGAAGATGGGGGCGGTCATCGGCCGAGGGTCCGGCGAGGCCTACCAGTTGGCGCTGACCGGTCAGGGCTTCGTGGTCGTGCAGGCATCCGAGGGGCACCTGCGCCCAGGGCAGTGAGCGCCGGCCCCGGGGCTCAGCCCCGGATCGTGAAGTAGCTGCTGTACGTGCCCAGCGCCGCGCGGATGGCCGAGTCCGTCGCCAGGGTGACCGAGCCCCGGGTGCCGACGATGCGCAGGCGCGCCACCCGCCCGCCCCAGGAGCCGACGCCCTCGCGGTCGAGGACCTCCAGGGCCGTCACCGTCCCGAGCGCGGGGTAGCGCCCGGCCAGGGACCGGGCCGTCACCGTGTCGGTCCAGGTGCGCCGGGGGTTGCCGGTGGCGGCCGCGTCCCACGCGTCGGCCCGGGCGGTCATGTACGCCAGGATGGTGTCGGCGGTCGCCCCGCCGTTCGAGGACCCGAACTGGGTCAGCGCCGGCCTGCCCTCCGCGAGCACCACGACCCCGGCAGTGTCGGCGACCGCCCGGTCGGTCCGGGGATGCTCCCGGACCGCCGTGACCCGCCACCGCGAGTCGTACCCGCGGGCCCCGGGGTAGGCCTGCGATCGCGTGGAGTCGTACACGTCGAACCCGCCGGACCTGGTGGCGATCTCATAGGTGGCGTAGGAGCGGGCCGCGACGGCCTGGGCGCGCAGCGCCTCCGTCGGCCAGGACGCGGGCACCTCCGCGGCGGTGACCACCCTCAGGTACTGCTCCATCGACAGCCGGTTGACCACCCGCACCCGGGTGGTGGACAGGCGGGTGGCGATCACCGACCCGCGATACCCGCGGCGCACCGTCCCGTCCTGGGTGGCCACCAGGGAGCCGGGCACGGAGAACGAGAGGGTGCTGCCCCGCGCCAGCTTCGCGGGCTTGACGACGGTGCGCCACCGCCCGCAGTACGCGTCCAGGCGCATGCCCGTGGCGGTCGCGTACGCGCGCCACCGGGTCGCCCGGACCGGGCATGCCGAGGGCGTTCGGGGCAGGGTGCGCGTCACGGTGCCCGTCGGGGTCCGGTAGGTGGCCCGCAGCCGGCTCACGGCGCGCACGACCAGCGTCCGGCCCGTGTCGCCGGCGATCAGCACCCGCACGGTGCGCACCGGACCGGTGCCCAAGGTGGTGCCCGGGTAGTAGAACCCCAGGATCTGGCGATGGGTGCGGCCCTCGGTCGCGGCCCGCTGGGCACCCCACTGGCTCATCCCCCGACCGTGGCCCCAGCCCGCCCCGACCAGGCGGAAGACGCCGTCGGCCGGCAGCTCGTGCCGCTCGACCCCCGCTGCCAGGGCGGCCGGGGGGACCGCCCCCAGCGCCACGGGGGCGACGACGGCAAGCACGGCCAGGGCACGTCGGGTACGGCGCATGCCCTCATGATGCCGAGGGCCCCCCGCGCCGAGCCCAACGGGCCGGGGCGCTCGACGCTAAGGAACGGCGAACCGGGCAGGTCCGGCGGTGGAGCTCAGGGGTGCACTGCCGCTGAGGGGGCAGCCACCGGGGCCAGCGCGCCGTCGAGGATCTCGAAGACAGCATCGGTGTACTCGACCATCCGCAGGTCGTGGGTGACCATGATCCCGGTCTTGCCGCGCTCCTTGATCTCCCGGCGCAGCAGCTGGACGACCTGGCGGCCCAGGGCGGTGTCCAGGGCCGCGGTGGGCTCGTCCACCAGGACCAGGTCCGGGTCGTTCATCAGGGCTCGACCGATGGCCACCCGCTGGCGCTCCCCGCCGGACAGCTGCTCGGGCAGGTTCCCCGCCCGCCGGGACAGCCCGAGCTCCTCGAGCAGCTGGTCGGCACGCTGCTGGGCGGCCCGACGCGAGGACCTCCCCCGCCCCCGCTTCAGCCCAGCCACCCACAGCAGGTTCTCCCGCGCGGTCAGGAACGGCACCAGGTTCGCCGACTGGAACACGAAGCCCACGCGCTCGGCCCGGAACCCGGTGAGCTCGCGGGGGGACAGCCGGCCGACCTCGGTCCCGGCGACCCGGATCGACCCCGAGGTGGGGGTGAGCAGCCCGCCGATCATCGATATCAACGTCGTCTTGCCCGACCCCGAGGGACCCAGCAGCGACACGAAGTCGCCCTGCTGGACGTGCATCGTCGCCTCCTGCACGGCGGTGACCGCCGTGTGGCCCTCCCCGTAGGTCTTGGTCACCGCCTCGACGGCAAGCAGGGGCTGCTCCGCGGCCGGCTGCGGCGACGGACCGGCAGCGGGCGCGGCGTGGGGGCTCTCGATGGTCACAGTGACCCTCCTAGGGCGGTTGCGGGGTCGATGCGGCTGATACGGCGCAGCGACAGCAGGGCACCGAGCACGCCTGCGGTCACGGTGAGCAGACCGGACACCACCAGGGTCTGGGCCCGGAACAGGAACGGGATGTCACCGGGCAGCACCAGGCCCAGACCGCGAGCCAGCAGCGACCCCACGACCACGGCAGCCGCGGTGGCGCCCAGCGCCTGCAGGACGACTCCGCCGCCCAGGGTCGAGGTCCGCGCGCCCAGCGCCTTGAGCGCGGCGAACAGCTCCCGCTTCTCGAGCACGACCACGGCGAAGAACAGGGCGACGACCAGGCCGGCGACGGCGAGGCTGGCGTAGATGATCGCGTTGAGGCTCGAGCGCTGCTCCCGGATCCCGGGGATGGACAGGTACGCCTCCTGGGTGTCCAGGATCACCACGCCCGGGGGCGCGGCCAGGCTCGCGGGGGCGACCCCCGCAGCGACCCGCAGGCCCAGGACCTGCGGCTGCAGCGGCTGGCCCGCCAGCTCCGGGCGGGTCGCGTCGCGCATCTGGCCGAACGCGTCCAGGCCGGTCCAGACGGTCGGCAGCCCCTGGTACTGGGCGTCGGCGACCACGCCCACCACCGGCACCGCGACGCCGCCGACCGTCACCGACGACCCCAGGCCGAGGCCCTGCTCGGCCAGGCTCTCGTCGACGGCGGCCCCGTCCGGCTGGGCTGGGGTGGGCAGGCGACCGGCCACCACGGTCCGGGGAACCCCGGCCGGGTCAGCCTCGGGGACGTAGCCCATGACGACGACGTCGGCGCCCCCGGCGACACTGGTCGTGGTCGTGATCAGCACCCCGATCGGCGTGGCCTGCGTGATGCCGTCCTCGGCCTCCAGCGCGGACTCGTCGGCGCGGGACAGCCGGGAGCGCACGAGCGAGCCCTGGGCGTCGTCGGCGAAGGCATAGGCCTGCGCGGTCGAGGACCGCACGGCCCCCGTCCCGCCGTAGAACAGCCCGTCGCCCAGGGCCCCGAGGACCAGGACCAGGAAGACGATCAGGGACAGCGCCGCGGTGATGGCGGCGAAGCGGCCCCTGGCGCGGCGCAGCTCGGCGACGGCGAGGTTCATCGGGCACCTGCCGCGGTGGCCGGCTGGATCTGGGCGATGCGGCGCACGGAGAGCAGGCCGGCGCCGAGCGAGGCGACCAGGACCGCGCCGACGACGCCGGCCGTGGACACCGGGTCGATGCGGACCGGCAGCCCGGTGGACAGCCCGGTCAGCGCACCCCAGGCCAGGACCGTGGCGGCTGCGGAGGCGGCCAGCACCACGGCCACGATCTGCGTCACCACGGTGCCGGCCAGTCGGCCCGTCGAGGCTCCCGTGGCTCTCAGGAGGGTGAACACCCGCAGCTTCTGCACGGTGAGGATCAGGAAGAAGAAGCCCACGACGACGACTCCGATGACGAAGGTGATGGCGACCAGCAGGCGGAAGGTCTGGCCGACCGACTCGGCTCCGGGGATCGCCGCGACCGCGTCGTCCCTGGTGAGGGCCTGGACCCCCGGCAGCTGCTCACCGATGCGCTGGACGACCTGCTGCGGGTCCTGGCCGGGGGCCACGCGGAAGGCGACGGCGTTGACCGGCACCTCGACCAGCCCGGGGTTGAGCGCACGCACGAGCGCGTCGTAGCCCGAGGCGGTCATCCACGCGGTGTCCGAGCCGAACTGGGTGCCCACCAGGCGGCCGGTCACGGTCAGGGGTACGTCCGACCCCCGCACCGCCACGGTGTCGCCGAGGCGGACCTCGACGCTGGTCGCATCCACCGCGACCTCGTCGTCGGCCCGCGGGAACCGGCCCTCCCGCAGGCCGGTCGGCTCGCTGGGGGTACCGGGCTGGACGCCGACCACCTGCAGCTGCTCCGGAGTCCCCGCGATCTCCGCGTTGGTCGCCAGCACGGACAGCGCCCCCACGGCCTGCACGCCGGGCACCGCCGCGACGTCGGCGACCGCCGACCGGTCCAGCCGGCTGGCCTGCACGTTCGACCGGGATCCCTGCGAGTAGCCGAGTCCGTCGGCCGGGAGGGACTCCAGCGCGCCGGTGAAGGAGCGCAGCAGGGCGCCGGACAGGCTGGACAGGAACACGATCAGGAAGACCAGCAGGGCCACGGCCGAGGTGAGCAGGCCGAAGCGCAGCCTCGCTCGACGCATCTCCGTGAGGGCCAGGTTCATGCCCTCCACTATCGGTGAGGCTCGCCTCACTGTCAACTGAACCTATGCAGAACTTGTGCAACGTGCGTCAGGGCCCGGTCGGGTCGCTGGTCCCTGCCCCGCGAGGGCCCTGGGAGGGACAATGGGGCTGCAGGCATCCGCGGGAGGGAGCACCCGATGTCGAGCATGAACCCCGATCCCCGGTCGGACCTGGCCCCTGCCCCCGGCCTCGGCCCCGACCTCGGCCCCGACCGCGCCGCCGCCGTCGACCTCGCCTCGGCCCTCGACCGGCTCGTGGCACGCGGTGCGCTGACCAGCGACCAGGCGGCGGCGGTCCTGGCCGAGGTGGCCGGCACGCTGCCCGGCCCCTCGGGACCACCCAGGCCCGCCACCCCCGAGCCCCGGCGGCGCCGACCGGTCTCCCAGCTGCTCGTCGAGGTGGGGCTCTACGTCGGGTCCGCCCTCGTCGTCGCGGCCCTGTTCGTCCTGGTGGCGCAGAGCTGGGAGGGACTCACCCGCAGCACACAGGTCGCCACGCTGGCCGCGACCACCCTGGTCGGCCTCGGCCTCGGGCTGGCTGCGGCGCGCGGGGCCGCTGCGGCGACCGCGCGGCGACGCCTGGCCGGGGTGCTGCTCGCCGCGGCCTCGGCCGCCGCCGGCGGCACCGTGTCCCTGGTCGTCGGGGACATCCCGATGGTCGGGGTGGTCTCGCTCACCGCCTGCCTGGCGGTGCTGGTCCTGGCCCAGGTGGTGGCCGCCAGCGCGGTGACCGAGGTCGGACTGTTCGTGGTCTCGTTCGCCCTGGTCCAGGCGCTCGGCGATCAGCTGCGCCCCAGCCCGGTGACGTCGCTGGACCCGTGGGGCAACGAGATCTACGAGCCCAGCCGGATGGAGCAGCTGATGCCGTTGGGCACCGTGGCGCTCGGACTGGGCTGGGCGCTCGGGGTGTCCCGGCTGCTGCAGCACCGTGAGCTGGCAGTCGCCCTCGGCGCGCTGGCCACCGTCGGCGCGGCCCTGCCGCTGGCCGGCGACGAGCAGACCAGGGCCGTCGGGCTGGTGGTGCTGGCCGGCGCGGCGGCCATCGGGTTCTGGCGGTTCCTGGTGGAGCCGTTGTGGCCATGGCTCGCACTGGCGATCGCCAGTGTCACCGGGTTCGTGTTCTGGCTGGTGGGCGGCGCCCACCGACCGGCGCTGGCGATCCTGGCCGCGGGGCTGGTGCTGCTGGCGACCAGCGCGGGCAGCCTGCAATGGTCCCGGCACAGGGCACGAAGATCCCGGCATCGCGCATCGTGATTCCCTTTCGCGTAGGTTCGTGGGCATGTCTCCGGAGTGGCTCGATGGGCTGACGTGGTGGCACGTCTACCCGTTGGGGTTCTCCGGCGCGGAGCCCCACGAGAGCCTGTGCCCCGGCACGGTCCACCGCCTGCGCCACCTGCTCAACTGGCTCGACTACGCCCAGGAGCTGGGCTGCCACGGCCTGCAGCTGGGCCCGATCTTCGCCTCGCAGACCCACGGCTACGACACCACCAACCACCTGCGCATCGACCACCGGCTCGGCGACCAGTCCGACTTCGACGCCCTCGTGCAGGGCTGCCGGGCCCGCGGCCTGCGCCTGATGCTCGACGGCGTGTTCAACCACGTCGGCGACCGTCACCCGCTGTACCGGGCCGCAGTGGCCGGTGGGCCGGGCGCCACCGGCGGCGGCGAGCAGGCCGCCCGGTGGTTCCACCTGCACTGGCAGGACGGCCAGCCGGAGCCGGACACCTTCGAGGGCCACGGCGGGTTGGTCACCCTGAACCACGACGAGCCCGCGGTCGCCGAGTACGTCACCCAGGTGATGGACCACTGGTTGGAGCGGGGCGCCGACGGGTGGCGGCTCGACGCCGCGTACGCGGTGCCCCCGCAGTTCTGGCGTCGGGTGGTGGCCCCGGTGCGCGCCAAGCACCCCGCGGCGTGGTTCGTGGGCGAGGTCATCCACGGAGAGCCTGCCGACTACCTGGCAGCCTCCGACCTCGACGGCGTCACCGCCTACGGGTTGTGGCAGCCCCTGTGGCGCTCCCTGAACGAGGCCAACTTCTTCGACCTGGCCTGGCAGGTGCAGCGGCTGGGCGGGTATGCCGGGGAGCACCCACCGCTGACCTTCGTGGGCAACCACGACGTGACCCGCCTGGCCAGCAACCTCACCGACCAGCGCCATTTCGGCCATGCCATCGCGGCGCTGTTCACCCTGCCCGGAGTGCCCTCGGTCTACTACGGCGACGAGCAGGCGTTCCGTGGGATCAAGGAGGAGCGGTTCGGTGGCGACGACGCCATCCGACCGATGTTCCCGGAGCGGCCTGACCGGCTGGCGCCCTGGGGGTGGCCGATCTTCCAGCTGCACCGGCGCCTGATCGAGATGCGCAGCCGGCACCCGTGGCTGACCCGCTCACGGGCCAGCGTGGAGCACCTGACCAACACGGCGATCGCGGTGCGGGCGACCCCGGCCAGCGGGACGGGCCGGCGGATCACCGCGCTGCTCAACATCGCCGACGAGGCCCACCGGTTCCCGCTGGAGCTGCCGGACCCGACGATCGAGGTGCAGTCCGACGACGCCGCCCACGAGCACGACCTGCTGGTCGTCCCCGGGCACACGTGGCGGGTGCTCTCACACGGGGCTCCCACCGCGTCCGCGGGATAGCCGGTCCGGCCCCGGGCTGGCGCAGGGGCTGGCTGCGGCCTGCTCAGGGGTGCACGACCACGGCGCCACCGCCCCGACGCCCGTCGGCCACGGCGACCACGCTCCCGTCCGGGTGGCGCTGCACCGCATTGACACCGCCGAAGTAGACCCCCGGGGTCGTCCACACGTTCACCGGCCCCAGCCCGGCCCCGCGCAGCCCGGCCACCACCGGATCGGGCATGTGCGGCTCGACCTGGAGCCCCTCGTCGGCCGGGTGCGCACGCGCGGCGGCCACCGCGACCGGCAGCGCCTGGCCGCCGTCGATCAGGCGCACCATCACCTCGACGAGGGCCGAGCGGATCCGTTCGGATCCACCGGAGCCCAGCGCGACCACGGACCCGTCGGGGGCCACCAGGACCGACGGGCTCATCATCGAGCCCATCCGGCGCCCCGGTGGCATCGCGTGGAAGCCGCCCGGGTTCAGGTCGGCCTCGCCGAGCATGTTGTTCAGCTGGATACCGGTCCCCGGGACGACGAAGCCCGACGTGACCCCGTTCGAGACCGTCATCGACGCCACCATCCCCGCGGGATCGACCGCGCTGCAGTGGGTGGTGCCGGTGCTCACCAGCGGCGCACCACCGGTCCGGCGGTGCTCGGTGGCGGCGACGAGGGTCCCGAGCAGGCTCGACCACCCGGCGGGGTCGGCCACGTCGACCGGCGCGGCCCCGGCCAGCGTGTCGGCGATGATCGACCCCCCGAAGGACGGCGGTGGGTTGGTGTGCACGAGGTGGCCCTGGCGCACCGCGGTCCGGGCCGGCCGGGCGATCACGCGGTAGGCCTGCAGATCCTGGGCCGTGACCAGGCCGCCGCCCGCCATGAGCTCGAGCAACGGGCCGGCGAAGGGGTCGCTGAGCTGCGAGGTGACCGAGCCGTCGGCGACCAGGCCCAGGAAGCGCGCCAGGCCCGGGTTGCGCACGAGGTCGCCCTCGCCCAGCCATCGACCGTCCCGCTGGATCAGCGAGCGGCTCTCCGGGGTCAGCGCCATCAGGTCGCGGATGAGCTCGGCGATGACCTGCTGGGAGCGGTCCATGGCCACGCCCTCGGTGGCGTACCGCCGGGCCGGCTCCACGAGCGCCGAGAGCGGCAGCCTGCTGAACTCCTCGTGGGCCGCCAGCATCCCGGCCAGCAGCCCCGGCACCGCGACCGAGCCCAGTCCGACGTGGAAGGTCTGCACCGTGCCGGGGAACTGCACGTCCATCGGGACGAAGTGCAGGTCGAGCTCCTCCACCGGCAACCCCCGGCCGGGGGTGTCGACGAAGAAGTCGCGCACGTGCACCGCGCCACCGGGCTCCCGGACCACCAGGAAGCCGCCACCGCCGAGCGAGGCGATCGTCTGCTCTGCCACGGTCGCGGCGAACGTCGCGGCCAGCACGGCGTCGACCGCGTTGCCCCCGGCGGCCAGGGCGCGGGCACCGGCCTCGGCGGTGGCGACGCCGCCTGCGGCCACGGCGCCGCTGCCGGGACCCCCTTGGGCGACGGCACAGCGGACCGGTGATGCGACCACATCGGCAGGGTACTGGGCCTACGCTGGCGCCAGCGCCGGATCGGGCGGACACCGCGGGAGGGGGCATGGCCAACCGGAACACGACGGACTCCCACAGCACCCAGGCCCCCAACGCCCCGGGACTGCGGGGGCGCGGCTGATGAGCGCCGTCACCGGGCACATCGACGACCCCCGGGACCTGCTGGGCGATCCGCTGCCGATCCGGGCCGACCTCGTGGAGGTGGTCGCGACCCTGGTCGAGCAGCGCGCCGGGGAGCTCACCTACATGCGGCGGTGGCTGCACGCCCGGCCGGAGCGCAGCCGGTCCGAGCACGAGACGACCGCCGCCCTGCGGGAGCGGCTCATCGTCGAGGGCCTCGACCCGCACGTGCTGCGCAGCGGGACGGGCCTGGTGTGCGATGTCGGCGAGGAGGGCCCCCTGGTGGCCCTGCGCGCCGACATCGACGGCCTGGCCATGCACGACGCCAAGGACGTCCCCTACCGGTCCATGAACGACGGCACGTGTCACGCCTGCGGCCACGACGTGCACACCTCGGTCGTGCTGGGCGCCGGGCTGGTGCTTCGCGACCTCATCGCCGCCGGCCGCGTGGCGGGCCGGGTGCGGCTGGTCTTCGAACCGGCCGAGGAGGCCATGCCGGGCGGAGCACTCGACGTCATCGCCGACGGCTGGCTCGAGGACGTGTCGGGCATCTTCGGCGTGCACTGCGACCCGAAGCTCGACGCCGGGCGGATGGGGTTCCGGGTCGGTGCGATCACGTCGGCCTCGGACGCGGTGCACCTGCAGCTGCAGGGTCCCGGCGGGCACACCGCGCGCCCTGAGCTGACGGTCAACCTCACCGACGAGGCCGCCCGGGTCGTGCGCGAGCTGCCCGGCGCGGTCCAGTCGGCCATCGGGGAGCGTGGCGAGGCGCGGCTGGTGTTCGGCATGCTGGCCTGCGGCTCCGCGCCGAACGTGATCCCCTCCGAGGCCCGGATGTCCGGCTCGCTGCGGACGCCCTCCTCCGAGGTCTGGGAGGCCCTCGGCACGGTGCTGCCGCACGCGATCGCGCGGGTCCTGGACACCGACCTGCGCCCCGAGCCCGACGGCCACCGGGGCTCCCGCCACGACGGGCTGCACTGGCACCTGGTGCACCGCCAGGGCGTCCCCCCGGTGCTCAACGACCCGCGGGCCACGCAGGTCATGGCCCGGGCGGCGGCCGCACTGGAGGGGGTCGACGCGCTGTCCGGGACGCCGCACTCCTGGGGCGGGGACACGTTCGGCTGGTACCTGCACCAGGTCCCCGGCTGCTACGCCCGGCTGGGGACGCACTGGCCGGGACGGCCGCAGCAGCTGGACCTGCACCGGCCCACGTTCGACGTCGACGAGCGCGCAATCCCGCTGGCCGCCCGGGTGCTCGCGCTCACGGCGGCTGCCTGGCTGGCCGACCTGGGGTAGGCGAGACCCATCTCACAGCCCGTGCGGTGGTGGCCGGGGGGAGGGGATGTGAGCATGACCGCATGGCCGGCCTGACCGTCTACGGAGCCCTGTGGTGCGGCGACTGCCGGCGATCCAAGCGCCTGCTCGACCGGCTCCACGTGCCGTACACCTGGATCGATGTCGACCAGGACGAGGACGCCTCCGAGCTGGTCCGGACCATCAACGGCGGCTACCGGGCCATTCCCGTGATCGTGTTCCCGGACGGCCACCACCTCACCGAGCCCGCCGACCGCGACCTGCTCAACCACGTCGAGGACGCCGGCCTGGTCACGTTGTGACGCCACGGGCCGGGCTGCCGGCCCCCGGGCCCGGTCCGGGGGCCACAATGCGGCCATGCACCTGACCCGACCGGACTGGGACACCTACTTCCTGGGCATCGCGCACGCCGTCGCCGCGCGCGCGGACTGCCGCCGGCGTCAGGTCGGGGCGGTGCTGGTCTCCACCAACCGGATCGTCGCGACGGGCTACAACGGCGCCCCATCCGGGGGCCCCTCGTGCTTGGCCGGGGAATGCCCCCGGGGGCTGCTGGACGCCGCCACGGTGGCGCCGGGCAGCTCCTACGACACCGGGGCGGGCGCGTGCGTGGCCCTGCACGCCGAGCAGAACTGCCTGCTCTACGCCGACCGGAGCCGCGCGGAGTCGGCCACCATCTACGTGACCCATGAGCCGTGCGACGGGTGCCGCCGGATGATCGCCGGGTCCGGGGTCACCCGTGCGGTGTGGCCGGGCGGGACCTGGTTGGTCCGCCCCGCGTGACAGCTCGGCGGGAGCCCCGCCCGACCGGTCCGCCCGCCCGACCCGCCCAGCCGCTCAGTCCACGACCTCGAGGACCTGGGTGCCGACCCAGGTCCGGCCAGCGGCGATGACCTGCGGGGTGACTGCGGTCGGCTCGATGCACACGAACTCCGCGGCTCCCCCGGGCAGGACGTCGGGAAGGCCGTGGTCCGGACCCGGGTTCCACACCACCCGGTCGGGCAGCCCCTCGGCGCGCAGCACCAGTGTCCCGAGCTCGTCGTCGTGCAGGGTGATCGGGCCCGCGACGTCGTGCATGACGAGGTCCCGCTCGTCCAGGGCGGCCAGGCAGTCGGCGACCGGCACGGTGAACTGCGGGTCCTGCGTGCTCACGCCGTCCCAGCCGGAGGCGCCGCCCAGCCCGGTGATGCGGGCCCCCGGGCCGGTGACCCGCAGGTAGGTGTGCAGGCCCCCGGTGAACCGGGCCGGGTACTCGTCGAGGTTGGTCACCGACAGCCGCACGACCAGGTCCCGCGGCGAGGCGGAGACGTCCAGCCGCGCCCGGAACGGGTGCGCCCAGACCGCCCGGGTGTCGGCGCTGTCGTGCAGCTCGAACGCCAGCACCGCGCGATCCGGCACCTCGTCGGAGGGAACCGCCCGCCAGGGCGTGGTCCGGGCGAAGCCGTGCTTGACCAGGGGACCGAAGGCGGCGAACTGCGGGAACAGCACGGGGATGCCGCCCCGCAGTGCGGCCGGCTGGCCGCACCCGGACAGCGGGCTCATCCAGAGTCGCTCGACGCCGTGGGTGGTCCAGGTCATCAGGTGGGCGCCGCGCGGGCACGCGGTGATGCGCACCCCCGGTGCCTGCGCGGTCAGCGGCGACGGATCGTGGGCGGTCACGCCAGCGACACTACGCGCGCCCGGCACTCGTGTCGCCCGCCGTGGTGACCGGGATCAGGCGACCCGGGTGGCCACCGCGGCAGCCAGGGCGGCGGCGCCCAGCAGCAGGGCGGCCACGTCGCCCCGCGATCCCCGGACGGGCCGGGCGACGGTGCGCGGGGCCCCGGCCCGCAGCCCACGGGTGTCCATGGCCAGGGCGAGCCGAGCCCCCCGGCGCATGGCGGAGACCAGCAGCC
The DNA here is from genome assembly GCA_039812125.1 of Candidatus Nanopelagicales bacterium. GTDB lineage: Bacteria > Actinomycetota > Actinomycetes > S36-B12 > CAIYMF01 > Prado023. The sequence continues at coordinate 226 of JBDHZV010000056.1, read as the reverse complement.
GGAACGTCATCGACGCGAACTGCCGCGCCCGGGCCGCCGGCCCCCGGCCGGACAGCCCCCGGGCCCGGTCGGCACGGGCCAGGATGTCCCACTCATCGCCCAGCAGGGGCAGCAGCCGCAGGCCGGCCAGCACGCCGTAGGCCGCGCGCGCCGGCGCGCGGGCGCGCACGACCAGCTCGTCGGCCAGCGCGGTCGGGTCGAGGGCGAGGGCGGCCACCAGCCCGGG
>JBDHZV010000055.1:0-16309 GCA_039812125.1 Candidatus Nanopelagicales bacterium | reverse complement strand
CCGGTCCGGGTAGACGCACGATTTGTGGCTTTGGTCCGTTCACAGGGTGACGTTCGGCCGGTTGGCGGCGTGGGTCTTCGGGTCACAGTGACGTCGCGACGCAGGAGTGGGGAGGCGGACGTGGCGGTGGGGACTGGTCTGGCGGCTCAGGGCCAGGGGCCGTTGGCATTCTTGGACGATTGCTCGAACAGGGCGCCGGTCCAGGTGGCCGGGTGGTTGTTGCTTGCTCCAGCGGTGCTGGGCTTCGTTGCCTTCCTGGGCTTCGAGTTGCGCCGGTGGTGGCGCGTCAGGCATGGCCGGGCCGTGCAGTTTCAGTGCGTGGTGCGTGGGAGCGGGGCTGGCCTGTACTACGCGCCGATGCCGGGGCGGTTGCACCTGACTCCGGATGGGGTGTGGTGGGTCGCGGAGGGCTCCGACCGTCCAGTTCCGCTGAGGGGCGTGCCCGTCCTCGTGTCCGCAGATGGTGACGTCGTGGAAGAGCTGCCGAGTCTGGCCCTTGTCTGCCCGGACGGTGCGCACACGCCCGCCGCGGTCCCAAGGCCGCTGTGGTCGGGCACGATCGATGGGCCGACGACCGTGCTCGTGGTGCTCGATGCCGGGGGGTACGCGGAGGTGACCGTGCGGGGCGAAAGTGTCGGGCAGGTCCTGGACGCGATGGTCGAGCCCGAGGTGCACCCGACGCCTGCACCGCCAGTGGTGGTGGGGCGGGCCCCGATGGTGAGGTTCACGATGATGATCGTGGGTGCGTGCCTGACGCCGGCGGGGCTCGGCGCGGCGGCGCTGTGGCAAGCCCACGACTGCGGGTCTTTCGTTGGCGAGGGGATGTGGGGCCTGGCTTTGATGGGCGTGTCCCTGCTGGTCATCGGCGGCTGGATGCTTCGTGAGCGGGAAGCGGCTGTGCGAGCCAGCCGTCCGACGCTCAACCTGCGCGCCCCCACCGACGTCGAGGCGGGCGGCATCGACAGTGACCCCGGGGATGTCACCGACGCAGCTGCTGACCCCTTGCAGGTGGCGTTACCAGACGAGGCGGTGCTGACCTATCGCACGATCCGCGGCTTGCTGGCCCGCCGGAGCGAGCAGGAGGAGTGGGCCGCTGTGAAGGCTCGCGACCCCCGGAACGAGCGCCGCGCCCGTCGTGTCGTCGGTGCCAGGAGCCTGAACCACGCTCGCGCTGCGGTCAGTGACCCCGTGAGAACCCAGGCGCGCTACCTGCTGGTCCGCGACTGGGCTGGGCAGGACGAGCTGATCGTGTTCCCGCCCCACGGTGACGTGGCGCCCATCGGCGTGATCGACATGCTCCGCACCTGCCTCGGTCCCATCCCTCTGGAGGGCACGGTGTGGCTGGCTGGACCTGTCGACCCAGCAACCCGCCAGCCGAAGGCACAGTCGTGGGTCGTCCCCATCCTCGACTCCACCCCCCTGTGGCCGGGATGGCCGCTGGAACAGCTCGACAGCGATGACATAAACGCGCTGGTCGCCGGCGCGAACCAGCAGGACGGCGATGCCTGCACGACGGTCAGGGCACGTGACCGACCAGCCTCTCGATGATGTCGGCAAGCTCTGTCGGCCGTCCTCGGGCATCGAGCTCGAGCGTCGCCCCTCGACGAAGCAGCGGCTCGACGGTCGCCACGTACCCGATGATCTCGGCTTGCTGTTCCGGCTCGCGCCCGTACGGATTGTTGGTCCGCGTGCCGACCCTCCCCAGGAGAACCTCAACAGGTGCGCTCAGCAGGACCACGTGCTCGAAACGGTCATAGAAACTGCCCTGGTTCGACACGGTGCCGGACACCACGATGTCCCTGTGGTCCGCGAGGAGTCGGTCCATGCGCGGCTCGTCCCAGGTACCGTCGGGCAGTACCCAGTCGTCGTAGTCGGTGTCAATCGCCGGCAGGCCCCGACCGCTCAGGACGGCGAGCAGCGTCGTCTTCCCGGCCCCGGACATGCCAGTCACCAACACCCTCGACACCAGCCAAACCTAGCGGCCCACGGTCGCGCTTCGCTTCGGTCGTCCGCGTGGCCCGGCACGTGGAAGGCAGCGGGTTCGTGGGAGCCCGAGTGCGCCTCGAGCTGTCCGGCGCTCCCTTCAGACGCCGGCGACGTGGGCGGTGAGGAAGTGCACGCCGTGGCGGTCGAGGTTTGCACGCCTCCAGCACCCGCAGGACGGGCATGGTGGCCCGCTTGTTGCCCTTGCCGACCTGGTGCAGCCCCATGTCCTGCGTCATAGTCACCGACGTGGGTGACAGTGAGTACGACGTGATCGTCATCGGCGGCGGCGCAGCCGGCCTGTCCGCCGCCCTGGTCCTGAGCCGAGCCCGGCGACGGGTGCTCGTCATCGACTCCGGCGAGCCGCGCAATGCCCCTGCAGTGCACATGCACGGCTTCCTCTCCCGGGACGGGATGCCCCCGGCGGAGCTGCTCGCAGCGGGCCGAGCGGAGGTGGCGGCGTACGGGGGCACCCTCATGCACGCCTCCGTGGAGGAGATCGCGGTGGTGTCCCACGCTGCGGACCTACGGTTCACGGCCCGGCTTGCCGACGGCACACAGGAGCGGGCTCGGCGCGTCCTCATCGCGACAGGGCTGCGCGATGAGTTGCCGCCGGTACCCGGCCTGCGGGAGCGCTGGGCCCGCGACGTCCTGCACTGCCCCTACTGCCACGGCTACGAGGTGCGCGACCAGCGGCTGGGAGTCCTGTGGAACGGCCCGGGGACCCCGAGCTTCACCCAGATCGTCCGCCAATGGAGCGACGACGTCGTCCTGCTCGCCCCGACCGACGCCCTGGACCTGACCCAGCGCACCGAACTGGTCGCCCGCGCCATCGAGATCGTCGAGGGCGAGGTCACGGGGATCCTGGTCGACGGCGACCGCCTCACCGGCATCCACCTTGCTGACGGTCGCACGGTGGCTCGTGACGCGCTCCTCGTCCCGCCTCGCTTCGTGCCGAGGGCCGACCTGCTCGTAGGACTCGGTTGCGAGCTCGACGAGCACGGCTGGGTCGTCACCGGGCCCCAGGGGCGCACGAGCGTCGACGGGGCCTGGGTGGCCGGGAACGTCGCCAACCCGCGCGCCCAGGTCATCACCGCAGCTGGCGAGGGATCGGCCGCAGCGATCGCCATCAACGCCGACCTCGTCGCCGCGGACGTCCGCGCCGCCGTCGTTGCCCTGCGCGCGTGAGGTGACCTACGCTCGGGCAACCATCGGCCGAAGCGCGGGAGGGGGCCGAGCATGTCGCGCCCCCTGGTCATGACGAAGCTGTTCCTGCCGCGAGTGCGCGGCAGGGTGCTGGACCGGTCGCGGCTGATCGAGAGGCTGGGTGAGACGGCCCGAGCCCGGCTCACCCTGGTCTCGGCACCCGCCGGCTTCGGCAAGACGACGGCGGTCGCCGCCTGGCTCGCGGGTCGCACTTCCGACGGGCACATCGCCGCGTGGGTCTCGCTGGAGGACGGTGACACGCACGCGGCCACGTTCTGGTCGTACATCGTCGCAGCGCTTCAGTCCGTGCTGCCGGACGTGGGTGGTGCTCTCCAGCCGCTGCTTCAGTCCGGTCACCCACCGACACACGGCCTGCTGGCGGCACTGGTCAATGAGGTCGGCGCCCAGCCTGTCGACGTCGATCTGGTGCTCGACGACTACCACCTCGCCGACGGCCCCGACGTCGCGGACGGGATGACGTACCTGCTCGACCACCTTCCGCCCAACCTGCACGTCGTCCTCGTCACCCGCGCTGATCCCGACCTGCCACTGGCACGTCTGCGAGCACGCGGCGAGCTGGTCGAGCTGCGGGCACGAGACCTGCGCTTCACTCCCGATGAGGTGGCGGCCTACTTCCACGAGCTCAATGACCTCGCGGTCGACGCGAAGGACCTCGCCACGCTCGCCGACCGCACCGAGGGATGGGCCGCAGCGCTACGGCTCGCGGCCCTGTCCATGCAGGGCCGCGACAACGTCTCGGCCTTCGTCACCGAGTTCGCCGGCGACGACCGCTACGTCGTGGACTACCTCGTCGACGAGGTCCTGTCCCGCCAGCCCGACGACGTGCGCGACTTCCTCCTGCGGACCTCCGTGCTCGACCGCCTCACCGGCGACCTGTGCGACACCGTCACCGGGCGGTCCGACGGACGAACGATGCTCCACGCTCTGGAGCGGGCCAACCTGTTCGTCATCCCGCTCGACGACCGACGCCTCTGGTACCGCTATCACCACCTGTTCGCCGACGTCCTGCAGGCGCACCTGGGCGCGGAGCGCTCGGGCGAATCCGCGGTCCTGCACCGCCGGGCCAGCGACTGGTACGCCGAGGCTGGCGAACCGGTCGCCGCCGTGCGGCACGCCCTGGCCGCCGGGGAAGTCGACCGTGCCGCCGACATCGCGGAAGCGGCTCTACCCGCGGTGCAGCGCGAACGCCGGGAGGCGATCATCCGCGCCTGGGTCGATCAGTTGCCCATCGACCTCGTCCGGCGCAGGCCAGTGCTCGCGATCGGTCTCGTGGGCGGGCTCATGCAGGGCAACGAGTTCGGCCCAGCCGAGTCCAGGCTGCGCGACGTGGAGCGCTGGGTGCCCACCATCCACGCGATCCTCAACCCTGCCCTCAGCGGCGCGGTCACCGATGGGACCGAGGGCGATTCCGAGGGGATCGTGTTCCTGAGCCGCGGGGAACTGGCGAGGGTGCCCGCGGCCGTCGAGCTGTACCAGGCGGGGCTCGCGCTCGTGCACGGCGACCTGCCGCTGACGCTGGCCCGGGCACAGGGCGCCGCGGAGGCAGCGGTCCCCGACGATGACCTTGTTCATGGTGCGGCCGCCGCACTGTCGGGATTGGCCCGGTGGGCCATGGGGGACCTCGACACCGCCCTTGCTGCGTACCGCGCCAGCCTCGACCACCTGCTCCGAGCCGGACACCTCGCCGATGTGCTCGGCTGCACCATCGCGCTGGCCGACATCCGGATCGCCCAGGGGCGGCTCGCCGACGCGGAGCAGGCATACGCCGAGGGCCTGCGACTCTCCGGGGAGGGGGGCACCCCGTTGCGCGGCGCGGCCGACATGCACGTCGGACTGGCCGAGCTGGCGCTCGAGCGCGGCGACACATCCACCGCGCGCGGCCACCTGGACCGCGCCCACCAGATCGGGGAGGCGCTCGGACTGCCGCAGCTGCCGTACCGGCTGCGTGCCACCTCGGCGGTGCTCGCGGAAGTCGAGGGTCACCCCAGCGCCGCCCTCGACCTGCTGACCGAGGCCGAGCAGGTCTACCTCGGCGACTTCTCCCCAGATGTGCGACCCCTGCACGCCCGCAGGGCGCGCCTCCTGGTGGCGCTGGGGGACGTCGATGCCGCACTGCACTGGGCCGACGAGCACGACCTGACGCCCGCGGGCGCCCTTTCGTACGTCCGGGAGTTCGAGCACATCACGCTCGCCGAGGTCCTGCTCGCCCAATACCAGCGCACAGCTGACGGTGAGACGCTGGCCCAGTCCCGGGCACTGCTCAGGCGGCTGCTGTCGCCGGCCGAGATCGGCGGTCGGGTCGGCGCGGTCCTCGACGTGCTGGTGCTCACGAGCCTTGCCGCAGAGGCGGCGGGCGACGACGACAGCGCCCTCGACGCCCTGCAGCGAGCCGCCACCCGAGCTGAGCGCACGGGACACGTGCGGGTGTTCACCAGGCACGGCGCAGCACTGCTGCCCCTCCTCGAGCGGCTCGGCGAGCGCGACGGCGCATCACCGTTCGTCGAGGCGCTGCGATCGGGCTGCCGGGCCAGGCTGGATGCCCCGCCGGCAGCCCGATCGACCATGCCCACCCCCGCAGCCGGCATGGGGCGCTCGAGCGGCCTGCCTGAGCCGCTCAGCGCACGCGAGCTCGAGGTGCTGCGCCTGCTCGCCAGCGACCTCGACGGGCCCGAGATCGCTGCCCACCTGGTGGTGTCGCTGAACACCCTGCGCACCCACACCAAGCACATCTACGCCAAGCTCGGCGTCACCAGCCGCCGCGCGGCGTTGCGTCGCGCCCACGAGCTTGGACTCCCGCTGACCGGCTGATCTGGCCTTGCGGCGGGTTCCCGTCACCGCCACGCAAGATCACCACGCGGATCACCACGTGTGGTGATCCGGGATCACCACGCAGGTTCATAGGTTCCGTCTCGCCCCACCACGCGACCCGCGACCGCGGGAACCGCACCGGGTGACAGGAGAACCACCGTGGACACCCCAGCACACCGCACCGGGCACGACAGCAGCCGGTACGCGATCCGCCTGGCCGGGCACCTCCCCCCGAGATGGGCCCCGCGCTTCGACGGCATGACCCTCACCCGCCGCGACGACGGAACCACCGTCCTCGAGGGGCATGTCGCCGACCAGGCCGGGCTGCACGGTCTGCTCCGAACCCTGCGAGACCTCGGCCTCCCCCTGGTCTCGCTGACCAGGATCGACGAGCCCGAGCCCACCACCAACCCCGACAACACCCCGATCGGAGACTGACATGAGCACCACGACCACCCCGACCGTCGGATCGGCCGTCACGACAACGGCCAAGGACTGGACCCGCGGCTACGCCCGCGCCGCCGGGATCGCCTACCTCGTCACCTTCGCCGCGTCCATCCCCGCGCTGCCCCTGATCGCGCCCGTCCTGAACGACCCCAGCTACATCCTCAGCGGCTCCGCCGACACGCAGGTCGCCGTCGGATCCCTGCTCGACACGGTGAACGCCATCGCCTGCATCGCCACCGCCGTCGCCGTGTACCCCGTCGTGCGCCGGCAGAACGAGTCGCTGGCCCTCGGCTTCGTCACCTCCCGTGTCATGGAGGCCGCCGTCATCATGATCGGCGTCGTCAGCCTGCTCGCCGTCGTGACCATGCACCAGGACGTGGCTGGCACCCCGGGCTCCGACCCCGCCGCACTGCAGACCACTGGACAGGCGTTGGTCGCCGCGCGCGACTGGACCTTCAACTTCGGGCCCAACGTCTGCGCGAGCATCAACGCGCTGCTCTTCGGCACGCTGCTCTACAAGTCGCGCCTCGTGCCCCGCATCATCCCCACCCTCGGCCTGGTCGGTGCGCCGCTCCTGCTCGCCGCGAGCGTCCTCACGGTCCTGGGCATCGCCGAGATCGGCTCCCCCTGGTTCCTCGGCGTCATCCCCATCGCGGCCTGGGAACTGTCCGTCGGCGTGTACATGGCCGTCCGGGGCTTCCGCCCCTCACCCCTCACCGCGACCCCGGCCTGACCGGACCTCGTCCCCGGCCTCGAACACCGACCCACAAGGAGCTCCCATGAGCAGCAGCCCCCACGTCACCGCGCAGCACGGACGGATCCCGGACGATCAGACCGCCACCACGACGATGCTCGCTGTCGCCCAGCACCGGTACGGGGGGCCCGGCGCACTGGCCGTCGAGCGTGTCCCGATACCCAGCCCCGCCGGCGACGAGGTGCTCGTGCGAGTGCACGCCGCCTCAGTCAACGCCCGCGACTGGCACGTGATGCGGGGCGAGCCCCGGATCGCACGCCTCATGGCCCCCGGCACCTTCCGCCTCCACCGACCGCGCGTGGCGATCCGAGGCACGGACCTGGCCGGAGTTGTCGTGGCTGTAGGCCCCGACGTCACCCGATGGCGCCCCGGGAACCGGGTGCTCGGCGAGGGCAGCGGCACGTTCGCCGAGCACGCGATCGCGTCGGCGGGCCAGCTCGCCGCCATCCCCGACGGAGTCCCCGTGGAGCCAGCAGCCGCCCTGCCGCTGGCCGCCACGACTGCCCTGGAATGCCTCATCGCAGCCACGCCACACGCGGGGCAGGGCCTGCTCATCAATGGGGCGTCCGGAGGGGTCGGCACGTTCGCCATCCAGATCGCCCGAGCCCTCGGCCTGCACGTGACTGCCGTCGCGAGTCGCCGCAACGCAGACCTCGCCCGACGCCTGGGAGCCGAGCGTGTCATCGACTACGCGACCGCCGACTTCACCGCCACGGGTGAGCAGCACGACATCCTCCTCGACCTCGTCGGCAACCGCAGCCTCGACGAACTGCGTCGCGCGGTCCGCCCAGGGGGCGCACTCGTGCTCTCCGGCGGCGGCGTCCCGGGCCGGGGCAGGGTCATCGGGCCCATGCGGCTGCTCATCGGGGCCCAGCTGCAGGCGCGGAGCTCCGACGTCCGCATCCTCACCCCCCAGCCCGCGCCGTCAACGCAGACCCTGGAGGGCATCGTGGAGATGGTCCGCGCCGGTGTTGTGACCCCGGTCATCGACCGTCGATTCACCCTCGCGCAGGCTCCGGCGGCCCTCGAGTACATGGAGCGCCAGCACACCCAGGGCAAGGTGATCATCACCGTCACCTGACGAGACTGCGCCGCGGCGTCGGCGCGCGCACGGGGCCCTCGAAGAGGATGTTCGGGGCCCCGCGCGTGCGTCACGATGACCCGGACGCGTCGACCCCGTCGGAGCGAGCCCGTCGTTCGTCACGGTCACCGCGGTTCGGGCAAGAGGCGCAGCTCGAGGACGGCGGGGTTAGTGGGTTCGCGGGTTCCACTGGAAGACGGCACCGCCCGGCTGCTGCACCTGCCGTCGTGGAGCCACGGTCACGTGATGCGGGCAGACATGCTTGCCCTGATGCGATCGGCGATGTCCGCGACGTCATCGAGCAGGCCAACGTCCCCACGGGCTGCCTCGCGACCTGGGGCGGACGTGGTGGGCGAAGGATGGCGGCTCAGGCGTCGCGTAGCAGGGAGGTCAGCTCGTCACGGTTGCGGTCGAAGTCGAACCGCCACGGTGACTTGAAGGCCTCGTCAGTCCATCCGCCTGCCGGGTGCTCGATGTCGGGCCGGCTCCAGAAGAAGTGCTCCTCGCACCCGAGCAGGGACGCGGCGAAGTGCTCGTTGTTGGCGGTGTACCCCTCGTGGTTGAGCACGATCAGCAGGCGCAGTTGCGCGGCGAACATGAGATTGAACATCGCCGACCCCCCGAACCCGGCGATGACGTGAGCAGCGCCGAACAGCTCGGCCTGCCTGGACAGCGGGTGTTCCTCAGGGCGCAGGACCTCGAATCCGTGCTGACGGAAGAAGTCCTCGACCTGCGCGGTGTTGCGGCACGCGCGGTTGCGGTCTGTCGGGCGCGTCACGAACAACCGATCGAACGTGGGCCCGGGGTCCGCGGGAGTGAACCCTCGCCGAAGACGTTCCCAGATCTCGCGCATCTGCGGCTGGACATGATGCGGGTCGTGGTTGTGCCACAGGGCGCTCGCGGTGACCAGGGTGCCCACCTGGACTGGGCCGCTGACCGCCGTGATCCGTCGATCGGGGATGCCGTACGCCGTGAGGATCTGTCGTTCGAGCCTTCCTGCTGGGTCGCGCTGCGATGTGTGGAACAGCGCCTTGAGGTCCGGGTACTCCGCCGTGGCGAGGTCCCAGCCCCACAGCCGGGAGACGACCTCCCCCATGAGGTGGCCGAAGTGGCGGGGCACTGCCGGGTCCAGGTGGAAGTACTGACCGCGCAGCCGGTGCGGGTGCGTGAGCGAGAGTCGGGCGAAGTCACGGTTCACGTCGGTGGCCCGCGGTACTCGTGTGACGACCAGCGTGGGACGGTCATAGTGGCGGAACGAGTCCGGCAGGATGCTGGAGTCGGTGGTGAGCATGCCATGCGACGAACTGGTGACCGGCCCCGAGTAGACCCTGAGCACCGCCTCGGGGTACACCATGGTGTCGTCGAAGACGTGCGGCCTGGTCGACTCGTGCTGCACTTGGTGGGCCTGTGACACCAGCGTCCCGGGTGGGAGGGTCGCCAGCCGCCGGACCGAGACATCGGGGCTGCGCGCGGGAAGGACCGCGTCCACCTGGGCGAACCGCAGCTTCGCCAGGTGAGTGCCCTGCTTCTCCACCGCGAGGAACTGCGGGTCGATGACGATCCGGTGCGTGGCCCGCAGCAGCTCCTGTTGCCTGCGGGTCAGTTCCAGCCCGTCGACGTCCGCCCCGAGCCGCTGGGCCAGCCAGACGATTTGGGCCAACACACCGGGGACGCCCGTGAGCGGGGGACCGGTGCGCCGGTCGACGATGAACAGTCCGCCGGGGTGCAAGTGATACAGCCCACGGGTCAGCGTTGCACGACGCTCGCGGGGCTCCCGCCCGTCGAGGTCCACCAGGATGTCCACCGCACCGCGCGCCATCAGGCCGTTGCTGAACTCGTCCGCCGTGCCGGCAGCCACCAACTCCGCGCCGCTCGGCAGCGGACGACCGGGCCGGCCTTCCATCGCCACGAGCGTCACCCTCGAGGCGGCGACAGCTCGGACCACCTGATCGATGAGGTCGCTGGGCGTGCTGCTGCTGACCACCACGACGGCGTGGCCGAATGATCTGCCCTCCAACAGAGCCGAGTATGGGATACCACTGGCCGATGCGGCCGGGCGTGCCCGCTCAACGGAGTTCTTGAGCAAGCGCCGCCCTGGCATCCGACGTGCAACTGCCCTGAGTCGTGGACGCGCACGAACGAATGAGGCGAATCCCCCCTGGACCACACTGCGACGATACCTGCACCAGACCGACGACATCCTGCCCACCAGGCCCACCAGGCCCACTGCGGTACCTCGCCGCGACCGGGCCGCTGCGTCGCCACGACTAGGTGACGGTGAGTGGCGCCGATCGGCCCTGTGTCGGCGCCCGCGCCGAGCGTAGCGTGGAGGGACATGGGGCGTGCTCGCCCGTGGAAGCGCGCCCTCCGTCGAGAGGAGCCGGCCATGCGACGTTCGTGGCGATCTTCGGTGGTGGCAGCCCTGGGCCTGGGGCTGGCGGTGGTGGCCGTGCCCTCGGTCGCAGCTCCCCGACCTGACGTCTGGGAAGTGAAGGCGATCGACTGCACGGGCACCTTCGGCGACCGGGAACTCGTCGTGACAGGCTACTTCGACGCCACCAACACCTCTGGCGGCGGTGACGCGGAGTTCCACGACGGGAACACCCCGATCTGGGGCAACGTGGAGGACACCTCGACCTACGACGGCACGAGCTTCGTGCTCGACGTGACCTTCACCTACGGTGACCCGTGGGACGGGGAGGAGGCCGCCGCCGCGGCAGAGCCGGGCACGTCGGCGGGGGCCATGACGATCACGGGCACGGCCACCCCCTCGGGCGAGCCCGTGGTGGAGTCGGTGAAGATGCGCGATGGGAACACCTGGGTGTGGTGGACCCATTCGGTGCAGGCCCTTGCAGGTGAGGGCCGCATCACCAGCGCCACCGGTGCCGTGGCCGACACCCTCCCCACTGACCTCGCGTGCGGTGGGCACATCACCGTCGAGACGGTCAGCGCCACGACGCCCGCGACGTACATCGCCCGGGGCAGCTACACCACAGCTGACTGCCCACTGAGCGGACCAGCGGAGAGCTTCCTGCAACTCGGCTTCTCCGGCGACGAGGCCTACGGCGGCTTCGGGATCGGCGTGAACTGGGAGGCTGAAACAGCCGACTGGTGGGCCAGCGGACCAGTCCAGTGGGTGGGCTCGTCGATCACCGCGGACTTCGAGGTGTTCCTGCCCGAGCAGTACGCCGGCGCAGTCGCGCACCTGGACCTCACGGTCGGGTCCCGCGCGCTGGCGCGAGGGACCGAGCGGCTGAAGGGCCGGCAGACGGCGGAGTTCGAGCGATGGGTCGAGTACCCGATGACCGGCACCCTGTCGCTGCCCGACGGTTCCGAGATCGCGATCGACGATTGCGCGCTGCGCACGACGTGGACCACCTTCCGGCTGAGCTCGAAGGCTGGCCAGAAGCCCGGTGGCAAGCCCCCGGTCAACGACCTTCCAGTCGGCGCCCTCACCCTGGACCCGGGCACCGTGGGCCAGTCCACCCGGGGTGCGGCTGTTGAGCCCGAGGCGCCCTGCGTGATCGACACCGGCGAGGGCACCTACGAGGTGCCGTTCGGTCGCACCGTCTGGTACTCCTTCACCGGAACCGGGGACGATGTCACCATCTCCACCCTCGGGACTCCCAGCGCGTTCAACACCGTGCTGGGCATCTACGACGCAGACTCGTCGGAGCAGGTGGCCTGCTCCGACGAGGGACCCGACCCCAAGCAGGGATGGGCCGCCGAGGCGACGATCCCCACCACGCAGGGCGGGGCGTATCTGGTGCAGGTCGGTGGCGCAGCGTACCCCGCCGACGGGGTGTTCGACCCCGACTGGGGAGAGCTCGTCCTGACCCGGCGCTGACCCGCGAGAGGACGCAAACCCGGCCACGGACAGCACGAAGACGCAACCAGCCGCCCGTGGCCGGGGCAGCCCGCGCCGGAGGGTCAGCCCTGCCCTGAGGCGGTGACGCTGCTGACCTCGGTGCCGTCGAGGAGGACGTCGTACGCCTCGCCGGCGACCAGCTGCTCCGACGAGTAGACCAGGGACTGCATCTGCTTGGTCGCGGTGAAGGTTGCCAGCACGGTGTCTCCGGCTCGGATGGAGATGACTGCGCCGGCGGGCTGGGTCGCGTTCAAGGTCGCGGCCAGCCAGGCCTGGGCGGAGGCGGCGTCGGGGGTCTCGGCCATGCCCGCGCTGCCCGCGGCGGTGAGGGTCCCGCCGGAGACCTCGAAGGAGCCGTTGACGTCGATGGCCGCGTTGCCGTCGTTGGTGGGCCCGTGGACCACGACGGTGCCCCCGGTCATCACGGCGGCACCGTTGGAGTCCAGGCCGTCGCCGTCGGAGTCGATCGTGATGTGGCCGCCGCTGATGGTGAGCAGCTGGTCGCCAGCGGCCTCGTTGCCGCCACCGGGCCCGCCGACCTGGGCCGGCTGGGGGCGCGATCCGTCGGCGTCCGCGGCAGTCCGGCCGCCGAAGTCGCCCTGCTGGTCGCCGGGTCCGGCCTGGGCGGAGGCGTCGTTGCCGCCGGCGAGGTTGATCCCGTCGTCGCGTGCCGCGATGTCGATCTGACCACCGGAGATGGTCACGTCGTTGCTCTCCACACCCTCGTAGGAGCTCAGCACGCCGATCGTGCCGGCGGAGATCGTGACGTCGGTGTCGGCGTGGATCCCGTCATCGCCGGCGGACGCGCTGATCTGCCCGCCGGCGATCGTGACGATCCCGTTGGAGTGCAGGGCGTCGTCGGCGGCATCGACGGTCAGCGTCCCGTCGTCGATGATGAGGGCCGCCTGCGCGACCAGGCCCTTGGCGCCGCTGTCCTGTGACACCTCTGGGGCGCCGCCGCCGGCGGTGACCGCCAGAGTGCCGCCGGAGACGACGAGGTCGGTCGCCGCCGTCAGCCCGTCGTCACCCGACGTGACCGTCACGGTCCCGGCCCGGACCACGATGAACCCCTTGTCGGTGTCCTCGTTGTTGTCGGCCTTGATCCCGTCCCCGCCGGACTGCACGGTCACGTCGGCGTCCTGGATGCTGACGTAGTCCTTGCCCCGGATGCCGTCGTCCACGGCGCTGGCCTGCACGGTCGCACCCGTGATGGCCAGCCCGTCCTTGCTGGCGATGCCGTCGTTGGAGTTGCCGGTCACAGTCAGGCTGCCCGTTCCCGCGATCGTGAGGTCCGCGGAGCTGAACAGCGCCGCGTTCGGCTCGTCGGTCTGCGAGTCGGGGTGGACGTAGGTGGTGGCGTCGACCAGCGTGTTCGAGGTCCCATCGGCGAGCAGGATGACTGCCTCGTCAGCGTCCATGATCGCCAGGGCGGATGTGGTGCTGCTGGTGATGGCCACCCCGGCCAGGACGATTCGCACCGTGCCCTCGGCGGCGCTGTCGACCACGACCTGCCCGTCGGACAGGGTCCCGGTGAGCCGGTAGGTGCCGGGGGCGGTGATGGTGACTGTGCCGCCGTCGACAACGACTGCGTCCGAGTCGCTGCTCGCGGTTCCGGCGCTGAGCGAGACCTCGACCACCGTGCCCTCGTCGTAGTCCAGCGATGCCGCGTGCACCTCGGCGTTGGCGGCCAGGACCTGCTCGGCGCTGCTTCCGGCGGCCGGGACGGAGGCGGCGGCGGAGGGGGTGGCGGAGGCGGTGCCGGTCGCGCCGGCCGCTGCGTCCGCGGTGCCGGCCTGGTCGGCGGAGCAGCCCGTCAGGGTGGCGGCCAGCAGGGAACCTGCCAGGAGGAGTGGGATTCGGGAGTTCATGGTGGGTCCTTCGGGTCGGTCAACCGGGGTGTCGGGGTCGGGCGGTCGGTCGGGGGCTGGGGAGGTCGTGGTCGTCGCGGTCAGGCCGGGGCGCGTCCCGCGTCGGCTGCGTCCAAGCGGCGCAGCGCTGGGCGCCACGTGGTGGCCGGCAGGCTGGGGTGCATGCGGGCGAGGCTGGTGGCGTACTTGGAGACCCGGATCGGGCGCTGGCCGAGGGACCACAGGACCCGGTCGGCCGTGCAGGCCGGTCCCGAGCCCTTGGTCTCGATGATCGCCAGGCCTGGGGCCAGGACGTCGCTGCCGGCCCAGTCCCACGCCTCGAGGGATTCGTCGATGGTGACTCGTGCCGCGTCGGCGGGCAGGTGGAGGGTCGTGCGCAGGTACTGGGTGGTCAGCGTCGCGGCGAGCTGCCCGACGACCCGTTCCGGATCGGCAACGGTCCCGGCGAGCTGTGTGGCCACGAACGCGGCCCCCTCCGCGCCGATGCTCCCCGGTGCCGTGCCCCCTGCGCCCGAGCCCTCCGTGACCCGCGACGCCCAGGGGATCCGGGACTTGCGGGTGTGCCCGCGCCCGTCACGAAGCTTGACCTCCAGCCACCGGGTGTCGGAGTCCAGGTAGGTGCGGGTGCGGACCTTGAACCGACGGGGCCTGCGCCGCGCGGCCAGCAGGTAGCTCGTGAGGGCGGGGGTGTCGAAGTAGCACGATTGGTAGCCGAACTGCCGCCGGCCCTCGATCTCGAGGACCTGGGCGGTCTGGTGGAGGCGCTCCAGGACGACCGGGACGTGAGCGCGCTCGACCAGGTACTTGCGGTCCCTGCGGGTCATCAGCGCCGCCTGCCGGGCCAGCGTGGCCAGGTCGATCGGGCGCATCGTGCGCAGCGTCGGCGGGGATTCCCACTCGCCGACGCGCGGCTCGGCCTCGAGGGTGCGTGCGTGTTCCGTCACGGTGGTCATCGCGACGTCAGCCTCTCCGCGCTCCACGCCGGGTCGGCCGGGCCCGGCGCGCTGGACCTCGGTGCTGCCGGGACGAGCCGGTAGTGGACCTCGACGGTGGTGGTGTCGTTGACCAGGTCGAGCCTGCGGACGTGCACCCGTTGCACCTGCCCCCCGAGCAGTCCCTCCAGGTGGGCGGTCAGTGCCACGGGGTCGGTGAAGGCCCGGTCCAGGTGGACCAGCTGGGTGTGGTGGGCGCCGAGCAGGCGCGGGTGGTCACCGAGGTACAGCGCGGTCACGATCAGCGTCATCAGGAGCACGGTGACTGCCGGCTGAGCCACGCTCAGTCCCCCGAGCAGACCCAGGGCGAGGGCCGCGAAGTAGTAGGCCACCGCTTGCTGGCCGAGCTCGTCGGAGCGCAGCCGGATGATCGACAGCACCCCGAACAGGCCCAGGCCCAGACCGACGCCGACCTCGACGGAGGCCAGCGTCGAGGCGACCGCCAGGACGCCGATGTTCACCCCCAGGTAGGCGGTGACCAGATCGCGGCGGTGGTGCCGGGGGAAGAACACACCGAAGGTGAGCAGGGCGATCGCGGCCAGGTCGGCCGCCCACATGAGGGACATCAGGTCTCCTTGGGTTGGTGATGCCCTCACCGTGCCCGGCGGACCTGTGCGGATCCTGGGAGCCCGCTGGGCGCAAGGTCCGACCCGTGGGGGATCGCCGCGACAGACCCCCTGTGGCAGGCTGGTCGGTGCATGTCGCGAGACGTGACCATGACCGAGGAGCAGGCGTGGGACGCTGCCGGGTGCTCAGTGCTGCCGCCGCGCTGCTCGTCGTGGCCGGGTGCGGCGGTCGTGCCCAGGAGCCGACCGGCTCGTCCGGGCCCAGCCTCACCAGCGTCGCGCCGGAACCCTCCGGCGGCGCCACCGACCCCAGGAGCCTGCCGGCCATGACGACGCCGATCCCCGTGACCGCCCTGTACCGGGCCGGAGACATCGACCCCGCGCTGCAGCGGTCCATCGACACGGCCACGACGGACCTGGCCGCTCGCTTGGGGGTGAGCCCGTCGGAGGTCACCACGCGCGCTGCTGTACTCGTGATCTGGCCGGACCGGAGCCTGGGATGCCCGGCCACGGGAATGCGCTACGCCCAGGTGCCCACGGACGGGTCGATCCTCGAGCTGGAGCTCGCGGGTCACGTCTACCGCTACCACACCGGTGGCGCGCGCGGACCGTTCCTGTGCGGCACGCCCCTGGCCGCGGCCCCGGCGCGGTTGGGGGCCCCTCCGTCATCGAACGGCTGAGCGCCGCGCGGCACCGGGTCGCGGCCGACCACCCG
>JBDHZV010000054.1:0-16779 GCA_039812125.1 Candidatus Nanopelagicales bacterium | reverse complement strand
ACCACGGCCACGGCGCCGTCGGCGGCCACCAGCCGCCAGCCCCGCGGATCCGGTCCCCCCACCGCAGCGCCGTGCCGGCGGGCGAAGCCCGCCACCCACGCGGGCAGCCGTGCCAGCGGGACGGCGAGCACCCGTTCCCCGCCACGAACGTCCGGCACGTCCGGCACGACCGCCACCTCAGCCGCCAGCCGCGGCGCGGGTGCCCACTGCGGCGGCCTCCGTCTGCCGGCCCAGCCGACGGGCCCGCTCGAGATCGGCTCGCAGCCCCTCCGCGAGGTGCTCGACCAGCAGGCTGCGCGGCTGGCCGCTGGAGTCCGCCGCCAGGGCGATCTCCTCGAGGGTGCCCAGCCAGCCACGCACGGCGAGCTGGGTCAGCGGATCCCGATCGGGCCACTCGGCCGCGTCGAGCCAGCGCCCCACCAGGCTGGAGCGCAGGTCATCGAGCAGCGCCAGCACCCGGGGATCACCGCCGGAGGCGCCTCGCACGAGGCTGACGTAGGCGCCGCGCTTGCGCGACACCAGCTTGAGGAACCCCGCGATCATGCCGCGGATGCGCGCATCCACGTCGGCCTCGGGACGGCCGTGGTCGGCCATGAGCAGGCGGTCCCCGGCCGAGGCGACGACCGCGGCGTAGTACTGGCCCTTGGACGGGAAGTAGTGGAACATCAGCGTGCGCGACACCCCGGCCGCAGCGGCGACCTCGTCCAGCGCCAGCTCGTGGATCGGGCGGGTCTCCAGCAGGTCCAGCCCGATGTCGACCAGCTGCTGGCGCCGGTCCTGGGCCGACATGCGTCCGGCCGGGACCGGCTCACCTCCACCGGAACCTGCGGCGGCACGCGCCGGGCCGACACCAGCCGGGGTACCCGACCCGAGTGACCCGGCGCGCGCACTGCTCACCGGTACGTGCCCCCGGCCTCGGCCAGGGCCACCACGGAGGCCGGCGGCGCGAAGCGATCGCCGTACGCGCCCGCCAGCTCCCGGGCCCGGGCCACGAACCCGGCAGGCCCACCGTCGAACCCGTTGACGTACTGCAGCACGCCGCCGGTCCAAGCGGGGAAGCCGATGCCGAAGATGGACCCGATGTTGGCCTCGGGCACCGAGCGCAGCACCCCCTCGTCGAGGCACCGGATGCTCTCCAGCGCCTCGATGACGAGCATGCGCTCCTGCACGTCGGCGAACGGCATGTCCCGGTTCCGACCCCCGAACAGCTCGACCAGGCCCGGCCACAGCCCGGCCCGGTCGCCGTCGACGTAGTCGTAGAACCCGGCCCCGGCGGCCCGGCCGCCCCGGCCGTGGTCCACGACCAGGGCGTCGATGACCGGGTACGAGGGATGCTCGGGGAACGGCACGCCGGCCTGGGCAGCCGCGGCACGGGCGGCCTCCCGGATCCGTCGGGCCAGCGTCAGGCTGACCTCGTCGGTGAGGGCCAGCGGCCCGGTCGGGTACCCGGCCTGCAGGGCCGCCTGCTCGATCGTGGCGGCCGGGACCCCTTCGGCGAGCATCGCGGCGGCCTCGCCGAGCACCGTGCCGATGACCCGGCTGGTGAAGAACCCCCGGCTGTCGTTGACGACGATCGGCGTCTTGCGGATCTGCAGCGCGACGTCCACGGCACGCGCGATGGTCGCGTCGGAGGTCTGCTGGCCCACGACGATCTCCAGCAGCGGCATCTTGTCGACCGGGGAGAAGAAGTGCAGGCCGATGAAGTCCTCCGGACGGTCCACGCCGGTGGCCAGGTCGGTGATCGGCAGGGTGGACGTGTTCGACCCCAGGAGCGCGTCGGGGGCCAGCACGGGCACGACCTCGGCGTACACCGACTTCTTCAGCGCCGGGTCCTCGAACACCGCCTCGATGAGCAGGTCCGCGCCCTTGGCCTCCTCGAGACCCTCCGTGGCGGTGATCCGGGCCAGCACCTGGTCGCGCACCTCCGGGGTCAGCGACCCCCGTCGGACCGCCCGGTTGAGCACTGTGCGCGAGTACGCCTTGCCCTTCTCGGCGGCAGCCAGCGTGGTGTCGCGCAGCACCACCTCCATGCCGGCCCGGGCGCACGCGTAGGCGATCCCGGCGCCCATCATCCCGGCGCCGAGCACGACCACCTTGGTCGCGGTGAACCGCGGGTGACCCTGCGGGCGCGCGCCGCCCCGGGTGATGTGCTGCAGGTCGAAGAAGAAGGCCTGGATCATGTTGGTGCTGGTCTGGCCGACCGCCAGCGCGACGAAGTACTGCGTCTCGATGGCCATGGCGGTGGCCAGGTCCACCTGGGCGCCCTCCACCGCTGCGGCCATGATGTGGTGCGGCGCCGGGAACGGGGCGCCCTTGAGCTGCTTGCGCAGGTTGGCCGGGAACGCCGGCAGCATCCGCGCCAGCGCCGGCGTGCTGGGCGTGCCCCCCGGGATCCGGTAGCCGTCGCGGTCCCAGGGCTGGGCGGCCGAGGGATTGGCCAGGATCCAGGACTTGGCCTGGAACGTCATCCGCTCGGGGGTGTCGACCACCTCGTCGACCAGGCCGGCGGCCAGCGCGGCGGCGGGCTTGCGGCGCTGGCCCTGCAGCAGGACCTCCATCAGCGCGGTCTGCAGGCCCAGCATGCGCACGGTCCGCACGACGCCGCCGCCGCCCGGCAGCAGCCCGAGGGTGACCTCGGGCAGCCCGATCTCGCTGCCCCGGACATCCAGGGCGATGCGGTGGTGACAGGCCAGCGCGATTTCCAGGCCGCCGCCGAGGGCGGAGCCGTTCATGGCGGCCACGACCGGGCGCCCCAGCGTCTCCAGGCGGCGCAGCAGGGACTTGATCTGGCCGACCATCGCGGTCAGCCGGGGCGCGTCGGCCGGCGTGGCCGCGCTGAGCATCACCAGGTCCCCGCCGGCGAAGAAGGTCTTCTTCCCCGAGGTCAGGATCACGCCGGTGATGGTGTCGCGCTCGGCCTCCAGACGGTCGAGGACCTCGGCCAGGGAGGTGCCGAACAGCTCGTTCATGGTGTTGACGCCCTGGGTGGGGTCGTCCATCGTCAGCGTGACGATGCCCTGCTCGTCGACGGCCCAGTCGATCATGGTGGTGGTCATCGTGGTCTCCTCGTCCGCCCCGGCCTACAGCCGCTCGATGATGGTCGCCAGGCCCATGCCGCCCCCGATGCACAGCGTCACGAGGCCGTACCGGCCGCCGGTGCGCTCGAGCTCGTCCAGGCACGTGCCGAGGATGATGGCGCCGGTCGCGCCCAGCGGGTGCCCCATGGCGATGGCCCCGCCGTTGACGTTGACCCGGTCGGGATCGACGCCGATGTCGCGCATCCACTTGAGCACCACCGCCGCGAAGGCCTCGTTGAGCTCGAACACGTCGATGTCGCCGACCTGCAGCCCCGCCGCGCGCAGCACCTTGTGCGTGGCCGGCGTAGGGCCGGTGAGCATGATCGTGGGGTCCGAGCCGGTCACGGCGGTGGCCACGACACGTCCGCGCGGGGTCATCCCGGCGGCCCGGCCGGCCTGCTCCGAGCCGATGAGCACCAGGGCGGAGCCGTCGACGATCCCGGAGGAGTTGCCGGCGGTGTGCACGTGGTCGATCCGCTCCACCCAGTGGAACTTCTGCAGCGCGACCGCGTCGAAGCCACCCATCTCGCCGAGGCCGGCGAACGACGGCTTGAGGCTGGCCAGGCTCTGCGCCGTGGTGCTGGGCCGCATGTGCTCGTCGTGGTCGAGCAGGACGATGCCGTTGCGGTCCCGGACCGGCACGACCGACCGGGCGAACCGACCCTCGGACCAGGCCTGGGCGGCGCGTTGCTGGGAGCGCAGGGCGTAGCCGTCGACGTCGTCCCGGGTGAACCCCTCGGTCGTGGCGATCAGGTCGGCGCTGACCCCCTGGGGCACGAAGTACGTGTCGTAGGCGGTCTCCGGGTCCATGGCCCACGCGCCCCCGTCGTAGCCCATCGGGACCCGGCTCATCGACTCGATCCCCCCGGCGATGAGCAGCTCGTCCCAGCCGGCGCGGACCTTCTGGGCGGCGATGTTGACCGCCTCCAGGGCCGACGCGCAGAACCGGTTCACCTGGGTGCCGGCCACCGTGTCGGGAAGGCCGGCAGCGATGGCCGCCGTCCTGGCGATGTCGGCACCCTGGTCGCCGATGGGCGTGACGCACCCGAGGACGACGTCGTCGATGAGTGCCGGATCCAGGCCGGGGCTGCGCGCGAGCAGCTCGTGCATCAGCCCGGTGACCAGCGTGACCGGCTTGACGCCGTGCAGCGACCCTGTGTCCTTGCCGCGTCCCCGAGGGGTGCGGATCGCATCGTAGATGTACGCCTCGGAACTCACGCCTGCCTCGTCTCCTCGTCCGACGGTGGGGTTGCCTGCCCGGGGAGCGCGCGGCGGGTGCCCCTGTTGAGCAAGTGTCAACAGAGTACTACTGGCCGGTAACCAGTCAAGCCGAGCGGCCGCCCGGACACGCAGCGGCGCCGGCGGGGACGACGGATCCCCAGCCGGCGCCGTGCCGTGCAGCGGTTGCGGGCGGCTCAGCGACCGCGCGCCGGTGCCGTGGCCACCCGGGGATCGAGGGCCTCGGTCGCGCGCCGGGTGCGGTGCCGGCGCCAGGCCTTGTCGCCCTCGATCACCAGCGGGACCAGCAGCGCCAGCCCGATGCAGGCCAGCCACTCCCCACCGGTCAGCGACCTGGTCATGAGGAAGTTCTGCATGAACGTCCACTCCACCGACACGATGGTCAGCAGCACGGGGACGACCAGGACCTGCAGGGCGCCCAGGACGGGAGCGCCCAGGCCGGACTCCGGGTCGCGGCGCAGCACCAGTCCGCTCAGGACGGTGCCCAGGGCCATCACGACGAACGCCATCGTCATCGGCGTGCTCGCCACCGTGGGGCTGAGCTCGCCCGGGCCCAGGGTCAGGGCAGCCAGCGAGACCAGGAACAGCGTGCCGCCGTAGAGCGCCCACTGCCGGACCGCGACCGGGTTGGAGATGGTCTGCTTGGGGTCGCGCGGGGGCTTGTTCATCAGCCCGGGGGCCGGCGGGTCGCGCATGATCACGATGACCGGGAACACCGAGATGAAGAAGTTCAGGAACAGCACCATCAGCGGCGTCAGGGCGAACCCGGAGTTGATGTCGAACACACTGGCCGCCAGGAACAGCAGCACCAGGGAGAGCAGCTGGCTCATCTGGTAGCGGACGTAGCAGACGATCTTGTCGTAGATGCTGCGCCCGAGGGTGATGGCCGTGACCAGCGTGCCGAAGTTGTCGTCGGTCAGGATCATCTTCCCGGCCTGCTTGGTGACCTCGCTGCCCGAGCCCATCGCCACGCCGATGTCGGCCTGCTTGAGGGCCGCGGCGTCGTTGACCGCGTCCCCGGTCATCGCCACGATCGCGCCGCCCTCCTGCATCAGGCGGGCCAGGCGCAGCTTGTCCTGCGGGGTGACCCGGCCGAACACGTGCAGGTGCGGCATCCGTTCGCGCAGCTCGTCGTCGCTGAGCGCCGCGAGCTCCGCGCCGCTGATCGCCCCCTCGCCCAGGCCCAGCTCCGCGCCGATGGCGGAGGCGGTGATCGCGTGGTCGCCGGTGATCATCCGGACCTCGATGCCCGCCGAGCGGGCCGTGGCGACCGCCTGCTTGGCCGAGGGGCGCAGCGGGTCGATGATGCCCACCATCCCCACGAACGTCAGGTCGGACACGAACGCCATCGCGTCGTCGGCCAGCGCCGCCCGGTCCGCGGCGGCGAGGTCGCGCATCGCGAACGCGAGCACCCGCAGGCCCTTCTCGGACAGCCGGCGGTTGGCGTCGTCCAGCGTCGCCCGGGCCTGCTCGATCGGGACCGGGCCGTCGGCCAGCATCACCGTCGAGCACCGGTCGAGCACCACGTCCGGTCCGCCCTTGACCAGCTCCACCAGCGTCGGCGCGCCGTCCAGCGGGACGTCGTGGAACGTGGCCATGAACTTGTACGCCGAGTCGAACGGCACCTCGGCCACCCGGGGGTAGGCCCGCCGGCTCTCCTCGGCATCGACGCCGATGCGGGCGGCCAGCACGACGAGCGCGGCCTCGGTCGGGTCGCCGATCACCTCGCCCTGATCGGACACCGTGGCGTCGCTGCACAGGCTCAGCCCGTAGGCCAGCCGGGTGAAGTCCGGCACCGCGGCGCCGGCGACCCCGCGGATCGTGCCGGTCTTGGCGTAGCCCTCCCCCTCCACGGTGAACCACTGGCCGCGCACGAACATCGAGCGCACCATCATCTGGTTCATCGTGAGGGTGCCGGTCTTGTCGGAGTTGATGGCGCTGGTGGCGCCCAGCGTCTCGACGTCGGTGAGGTTCTTCACGATCGCGTTGGCCGCCGCCAGCTGCTTGGCCCCGTAGGCCAGCATCGCCTGCACGAACGTCGGCAGGCCGGTCGGGATCGCCGAGACCGCCATCGCCACACCGAGCAGGAGCACCGAGTCGAACGGCTCGCCCCGGTAGATCCCCATCGCCACGATGATCGCCACCGCGATCCAGGCGATGGCCCCGAGCACCTTCGTCAGGGAGTCGAGCTCGCGCTGCAGGGGCGAGCGGCTCGGCGCGACGGCGGACAGCATCGCCGCGATCTGGCCCATCTGGGTTCCCATGCCGGTCTGGGTGACCACCATCGTCGCCGTGCCCCGGGTGACCGAGGTGTTCTGGAACAGCATGTTGGACCGGTCGCCCAGGGCCACGTCCGGACCGGCCAGGGTGGCCGGGTCCTTGCTGATCGGCGCGCTCTCGCCGGTCAGCGCGGCCTCCTGCGTCTCCAGCGTGGCCGAGCGCAGGAGCCGGCCGTCGGCGGGCACGATGTCGCCGGACTCCAGGGTGATGACGTCGCCCGGGACCAGGTCGGTCGCCGGCACCATGGTCAGGGTGCCCCCGCGGATCGCCTTGGCCTGCGGTGTCTGCATCTTGGCCAGCGCGTCGACGCTGGCCCGGGCCTTCATCTCCTGGCTGGTGCCCAGGACCACGTTGAGCACCACCAGCACCCCCACCAGGATGCCCGTGGAGACCTGGCCGATCACGACGCTGACGATGGCAACCGCGACGAGCATGATGTTCATCGGGTCGCGCAGCTGCAGCAGCGCGGCCGCCCAGATCGACGGCGGCGGCTCGGAGGCGATCTCGTTCGGCCCCACGCTGGCCAGCCGCTGCTGGGCCTCCTGCGCCGACAGCCCCCGCTCACCGTCGCTGCCCAGCGCCGCCAGGACGGCCTCGCCGTCCTCGTCGTACCAGGCCCGCGTGTCCCCCGCCACCACTGCAGTCATCTGCGCCCCTCCTCCATGTCGGGGCCACCGTACCCCGGGCGGCCGGGGCCGGCCCGGGATCGACCCACCCGCCGGTGGTCACCACCCGGCGGGGGCGGCCGGCACCGGCCTCGGTAGCCTTGAGCAGGATCCGACGAAGGGACATCCGTGGGCCGGCTCAGCGTCATCTCCGACATGGACGGGGTCATCTACCGGGGCAAGGAGCTCATCCCCGGGGCCAAGGAGTTCGTGGCCCACATGCGGGCCGAGGGGATCCCGTTCCTGTTCCTGACCAACAACTCCGAGCAGACGCCGCTGGACCTGCAGCGCAAGCTGGACGCGATGGGGATCCCCGGCCTGACCGAGGCCAACTTCATCACCGCCTCGATCGCGACCGCGCAGTTCCTCAACGCGCAGCGTCCCCGGTCGACCGCCTACGTCGTCGGCGGCAGCGGCCTGGCCGCCGAGCTGTACAAGGTGGGGTACTCGATCACCGAGAGCCACCCGGAGTACGTCGTCGTCGGCAAGACCGCGACGTTCTCGTTCGCCACCATGCGCAAGGCGGCCCAGCTCATCGACGGCGGAGCCAGGTTCATCGGCACCAACCCCGACCTGATCGACCCGGTCGAGGGCGGCACCGAGCCGGCGGCCGGCGCGATCCTGGCCGCGATCGAGGCAGCCACGGGCCGCAAGCCCTACATCGTGGGCAAGCCGAACTCGCTGATGATGATCTTCGCCCGGCAGATGCTGGGCGCCCACGCGGAGGACTGCGTGATGATCGGCGACCGGATGGACACCGACATCGTCGGGGGGCTGGAGGCCGGCATGCGCACCGCCCTGGTGCTCTCGGGAGTCTCCAGCCGCGAGACCGTCGAGCACTTCCCGTACCGGCCGGACTTCGTCTTCGACAGCGTCGGCAGCATCGACTGGGACGCCCTGCAGGCGGGCGAGCCGCGGCCATGAGCACGTCGACCGCCATCCAGATCCCGACGCTGCTGCGGATCAAGCCCAACACGCTGTACAAGCTCGGCAAGTACCTGCGCCGCAACGGGTTCAACCGGATCGCCCTGTTCTACGGCCAGGGGATCCAGGAGATGCTCGGCCAGGTGGTCGAGATCTCCCTGGACAGCTCCGAGATCAAGGCCCGGCACGTCGAGACGGTCACCACCAACGACATCGAGGCCGTCGTCACCAGCACCTTCGCCCTGCCCCGCTCGACCGACGCCATCGTGGCGGTCGGTGGCGGGCTGGCCATCGACTACGCCAAGTACGCCGGGTTCCTGTCCCGCAAGCCGGTCATCGCGGTGCCCACCGCACTGTCCAACGACGGCTTCTGCTCGCCCGGGGCCAGCCTCAAGGTGGCCGGTCGCCGGGTGAGCTGCCCGGCCAGCCTGCCGTTCGGCGTCGTGCTGGACACGGCGGTCATCGCCCGCTCCCCCGCGCGGTTCACCTTCTCCGGCGTCGGCGACATGCTGAGCAAGTACTCCGCGGTCCACGACTGGAAGCTGGCGTACTGGGAGACCGGCGAGCAGGTCAACGACTTCGCCGTGCTCATCGCGCTGCAGAGCGTGGAGAACTTCGTGCACTACCCGAACAAGTCCATCGGCGACCTGGACTTCATCAAGCTCATGGCCGGCGCCCTGGTGATGAGCGGGGTGGCCATGGAGGTCTCCGGGTCCTCACGTCCCGCGTCCGGCTCGGAGCACCTGATCTCGCACGCCTACGAGAAGGTGGCCCCGCGCCCGAGCATGCACGGGCTGCAGGTGGGCCTGGCCAGCATCGCCACGATGTGGCTGCAGGAGCACCCGAAGACCGAGGAGGTGCTCGGCGTCCTGGCGGAGACCGGGTTCCTGCGCCACGTCAAGGAGAACCCGCTGGACCGCGCGGCGTTCGTCGAGGCGATCCGGCTGGCCCCGTCGATCAAGGACCAGTACTTCACGATCCTGTCGCCCAAGGGCAACGTCGAGAAGCTCGTGGAGTTCGTCAGCACCAGCCCGGTGTGGGACGGCCTGCTGGTCTGATTCTCGCCGCGATCGGGTTGCGTTCACTAGAGTGGCCGGCATGCCCGCAGCCCTGACGTCCGCCGTCACCGCCGCCTCGAGCTCCGGACAGGCCAGCCTGAGCATCCCCATGCAGGTGTGGGGGCTCACGCTGCTCGTGATCGTGGCCCTGTTCGTGATGGACCTGGTGATCAGCGGGCGCAACCCGCACGCCGTCGGCTTCCGGGAGGCCGCGGCCTGGTCGGTGTTCTACATCGCGGTCGCCATCGTCTTCGGCCTGGTGTTCGGGGCCTGGGCCGGGTCGCCGTACGGGGCGGAGTACTTCGCCGGGTACATCGTCGAGAAGACGCTGTCGATCGACAACCTCTTCGTGTTCGTGATCATCATGGGCAGCTTCGCGGTCCCCGCCGAGCACCGGCGCACCCTGCTCACGCTGGGCATCGCCCTCGCGCTGGTGCTGCGCGCCATCTTCATCGCCATCGGCGCCACGCTGCTGGCGTACTTCTCGTTCATGTTCCTGATCTTCGGGGCGATCCTGATCATCACGGGGATCAAGCTCTACCAGCACCGCGACCAGGACCCCGACGTCGAGGACAACGCCCTGGTGCGGGCCACCAAGCGCGCCGTCCCGGTGACGCAGGAGTACCACGGTGGGCACTTCTTCATCCGGGAGGACGGGGTGCGCAAGGCCACGCCCCTGTTCATCGCCTTCGTCGCGATCGCCTCGACCGACATCCTGTTCGCCCTGGACTCGATCCCCGCGGTGTATGGCGTCACCGACGAGCCGTACATCGTCTTCGTCGCCAACGCGTTCGCCCTGCTCGGCCTGCGTGCGCTGTTCTTCCTGGTCGACGGGCTGCTGGACCGCCTGGTGTACCTGTCCTCCGGGCTGGCGTTCATCCTGGTGTTCATCGGGTTCAAGCTGGTGCTGCACTGGGCGCACGGGATCTGGCCGGCGGTCCCGGAGATCACGATCGCGTTCTCGCTGGGGGTGATCGTGGTGGTCCTGGCGGTCACGACGATCGCCAGCCTGATCGCGGTGCGGCGCAACCCCGAGCTGCGCGCGCACGCGGGCTCCTTCACCGACAACGTCGACGAGAGCGGCGGGACCCGCGGCGCCTGAGCCGGCCACCGGCAGCTCGGCCACCCTCCCGTCGGCCCGGCCAGCCCGGGTGGCGGGCTACATCGCCCGCGCGATGTCGGTCACCCAGGCCACCGACGCGGTCCCGATCCACGTCTCGACGTCCTCAGCGGGCAGCGGGAACGACCACAGGTAGCCCTGCCCGGTGTCCACGCCGAGCTCACGCAGGATACGCACCTGGTGCAGCGTCTCCACGCCCTCGGCCACCACCGCGAGGTCCAGGGACCGGGCCAGGTTGACGATCGCGTCGACGATCGACCGGTCCGAGGCGTCGGTGCCCAGCCCGTCGACGAACGACCGGTCGATCTTCAGCGTCGAGACCGGCAGCCGCTTGAGGTAGGCCAGCGACGAGTACCCGGTCCCGAAGTCGTCGACGGAGATGTGCACGCCGATCATGCGCAGCCGCTCCAGCGTCTCGATCGCGGTGTCCACCGACTCCATCACCACGGTCTCGGTGATCTCCAGGTGCAGGCAGCGCGGCGGCACGCCGGTGCGGTGCAGCGCCTGGGCGACCCGGTCCACGAGGCGGGGATCGCGCATCTGGCGGGCGGACAGGTTGACCGCCACCCAGACCCGGTCCACGTCGCCGCCACCGTCGCGCCACTCGGCCAGCTGGTGCAGGGCGTGCTCGAGCACCCAGGTGCCCAGCGGCAGGATCAACCCGGTCTCCTCGGCCAGCGGGATGAACTCACCGGGTCCGAGCAGGCCGCGCTCCGGGTGCTGCCACCGCGCGAGGGCCTCGACCCCGACAGTCCGGCCGGTGGCCAGGTCGACGACGGGCTGGTAGTGCAGGCGCAGCTCGTCGCGCTCGATGGCGCGGCGCAGCATCACCTGCTGGTCGAGCCGTCCGGCAGCCTGCTCGTGCATCGTCTGGCGGAAGTGCACGACCCGGTCGCGGCCGGTGGCCTTCGCCCGGTACATCGCGGCGTCGGCGTCACGCAGCATGGTCTGCGCGCTGGCGCTGTCCGTGGCCACGGCGACCCCCACGCTGGCCGTGACGGTCACCTCGCGCCCGGCGTAGGCGAACGGCGCCGAGAGGCTGTCTCGGATCCGCTCGGCCAGCACCGGCACGTCACGGTCGGGCACCGCCTCGCTGACGATGGCGAACTCGTCGCCGCCGAACCGGGCCAGCGTGTCGCCCCGGCGGATCGCGCCGGAGATCCGCCGCGCCACGGCCACCAGCAGCACATCGCCGGCATCGTGTCCCAAGCCGTCGTTGACGACCTTGAACTCGTCGAGGTCCAGCATGATCACGACGACCGTGCCGTCGCTGCGCCCCGACCGGTCCAGGGCGCCCTGCAGCCGGTCGTTGAGCAGGGCCCGGTTGGGCAGGCCGGTCAGCGGGTCGTGCAGCGCCTGGAACTCCCGGTCGCGCGACATCTGCTCCGTGCGCTGGATCGCGACCAGCGGCGCCAGCAGCAGCGGCATCAGGGCCCACGAGTCCGGACCGGCCACCACCGAGATCGCCACCATGGGGGCAGTGGCCAGCAGGGACAGCGTCGAGATCGTGTACAGCCAGAAGTCCTCGAGGAAGGAGTCCCGCCAGGTCTGGCCGACCGCGGCCGCCAGGCAGGCGACCAGCGCGAGGTTGGTCAGGTGGTAGGCGACCCAGGACGCCGCCACCCAGCCCAGGTCACGGGCAGTCAGCCCGCCCATCGGGTCGACCGGAGTCGGGGCGACCCCGCTCAGGCTGAGCACCGTCCAGCCGGCCGCCACGCTCAGGCAGTACTGCGCGACGTTGAACAGCGACTTCCAGGGGGCCTTGCGGGCCAGGATCTCGCTGAACGCGACGGCCGCAGCCATCATCAGCAGCGCGGGGAAGGGCCCCCAGACGTACATCGCGGCGAACACGAACACGGGGGTCAGCGACACCGGGTCGCCGACCAGCCGCGTGGCCAGGATCGGGGTGAGCTCGGAGACCACGACGATCACGGCCATGACGGCCAGCGGCACCCCCATGGCCTCCCAGTCCGCCCGCGACAGCGACGTCCACGCCAGCAGCACCAGGGCCAGGCCCGGCCAGGTGATGGCGTGCCAGGCCAGTGCGGTCCAGGTCGGTGCGAGCAGGCGGGGACGGCACGGACGCACCTCATCCATGTCCCACCCCCGAACCCCCCATCAGCGCGGCCCTCCTCCCGCCTGCACGACGCGCGTGCCGCCGGCGGCCCCCCCGGGCCGTGCTCCCTCAGCGCTCGGCGCCATCGGAGCCCTCCAGTGCGACACGGTCCCGCCCGGCCCGCTTGGCCCGGTACAGGGCGTGGTCGGCACGGGCCAGCGCCTCGTCGGTCTCCCAGCTCGAATCCGCCAGCACCGCCCCGATCGACACGGTGACCTCGACCGGCCCGGCGTCGGTGGGCACCGGCGAGCTCACCGCCGCCTGCACGTTGCCGGCCACGAGGAGCAGCTCCTCGTGGGTGCCGCACTGGTCGAGCACGATCACGAACTCGTCCCCGCCCACCCGGGCCACCAGGTCCTTGCGGCGCACAGCACGCTGCAGCCGCTCGGCGATCCCGGCGATCACCTGGTCACCCACCAGGTGCCCGAGCCGGTCGTTGATCGGCTTGAGGTTGTCGATGTCGCAGTAGAGCACTCCGATGACATCGGACGACGCGGGAGTCAGCCCGAGTCGCTCACCCAGACGGGTGAGCAGGCTGGCCCGGTTGGCCAGGCCCGTGTGGATGTCGTGGGTGGCACGGTAGGTCAGGTCGGCCTGCATCCGGCGAGCCGCGGTCCGGTCGGCGAACTGGTGGACGAACAGCTGCGGGCGCCCGGTCTCGTCGCGCAGGACGCCCACCGAGTGGTCCACCCACACGTCCCCCACGGCGGCGATCAGCCGGTGCTCGTGGCGGACCGTCTCCAGCTCGCCGAGCAGCAGCCGCTCGCGCATCTCCTCGGCCTCGGCACGCTCCTCGAAGGGCAGGAACTCCCGGAACCGGTGGCCGATCAGGTGCTCGATCGTGGTGCCCAGCAGGTCGCACAGCGCGGGGTTGGCCTGCACGATCCGGTCGTGGGCGTCGGCGACGGCCATCCCCTCCGGGGCGCCGTGCATGGCCATCCGGAACTGCTCCTCGCTGCGGGCCAGCTCCCGCTTGGCGCGCAGCTCCTCGGTCACGTCCCGGATCCCGAGCGCGACGCCCGTGATCAGGCCCTCGGTGACCAGGGGGCGGGCCGCCACCGACATGTACCGGCACGCGCCGCTGGTCGAGCGGAACCGGATCGTGCGGGGCGTCACCTCGCCGCCGGACCGGACCGTCGCCAGGGCGTCGGCGAACTCGGCGAGGTCACCCTGCGGGATCAGGGTGGCGAGGTTCTTGCCGACGAGCAGCCCGGTCTCCCACCCCAGCACCGTGCTCACCGAGGGGGAGATCCACACGATCACGCCCTGCGGGTCGACCTGCGCCACGATGTCGGTGGAGTTCGCGGAGAGCACCTGGAAGTGCCGCACGCTGGACTCCAGCGTGTGCAGGTGCGCCATCTCGGCGGTCACGTCGATGAACTGCGCCAGGACCTGCCGGCCCAGCCCCTCCCGGCCCGGGGCCGGTCCGAGCACGAGGTCCACCCACACCAGCGCCCCGGACGACGACAGGCAGCGCTGCCGCTGCCGGTACGTCGGCAGCACCCCGTCGACGACCTCGCTCAGCGCCTTGCCGACCTGCCAGCAGTCGTCGGGGTGGGTGACGTCGGACAGGGTCCGCTCGCCCAGCTCGTCGGCGGTGTACCCGAGCATCCGGCACAGCAGCGGGTTGGCGACCAGGATCCGGCCGTCCGTGGCGGCGATCGCCATCCCGATGGCGACCACGTCGAGGAGGTCGGACTCGCTGCGCTGCATCGGGCGCATGCTTCCCTCCTCGGCACAGAGCTTCACACCTTCAATGTACGAGTCACTCGGCATCGAGGACCGCCCTCCATATGGTCCGAATGGGTGGAATGGTCGCTCTGGGTAGGCTTGCCTGTCCACGTGGCGACCGGTTGACACGCTGGAGTGAGCACCGGGAACGCACCGTGATACGCCGTGCTCGGCCTTGCCGCAGCCGCCGCCGGGCCGTCACACTGGAGGCGGAGGTGCCAGGTGGAGGTGGAGGTGCCGTGACGCTGCTGCTCGGGATGACCCTGCCGGCCCTGGTGATCGCGCTGTCCGTGCTCGGGGTGCTCGACATCGCGCGGGGCCGTCGTCATGGCCGCGGCGGCTCGGCGATGGCCGCGACCGGGTTCGACATCCTGCAGGAGTCGCTCTACCCCTCCAAGCGCCACGAGATCGAGCAGCGCGACGCCGAGGCGCTGATGGCCGAGGAGGACGCTGAGGGCGCCCCACCGCGCAGCCGCATCGACCTCGAGCGGGGTACGGCCCACCTGTTCCTGCCGCAGCCCCCCGAGCACCGCAGCCCCTGACCGGCACCCCTGACACCGGCACGCCTGACCCGGCTGGGCCGGCCGGTCATTCCACCGCCCCGGCGAACTGGCTGGCGTACAGCCGCGCGTAGGCCCCCTCGGCGGCCATGAGCTCCTCGTGGGAGCCCTGCTCCACGATCGAGCCCTGCTCCATCACGAGGATCGTGTCGGCGTCGCGGATGGTGCTCAACCGGTGGGCGATGATGAAGCTGGTACGGCCCTCGCGCAGCCGGGCCATCGCCTTCTGGACCAGCACCTCCGTTCGCGTGTCCACAGACGACGTCGCCTCGTCGAGGATGAGGATGGCCGGGTCGGACAGGAAGGCCCGCGCGATGGTGATCAGCTGCTTCTCGCCGGCCGAGACGTTCGACGCCTCCTCGTCGAGCACCGTGTCGTAGCCGTCGGGCAGGGTCCGCACGAAGTGGTCCACGTACGCCGCGCGGGCGGCCGCCAGGACCTGCTCCTCGGTGGCGTCGTCGGCGCCGTAGGCGATGTTCTCCCGGATCGTGCCCCCGAACAGCCACGTGTCCTGCAGCACCATGCCGTAGCTGCCGCGCAGGTCGTCGCGGGTCATCGCCATGATGTCGGTGCCGTCCAGGGTGATCCGTCCGGCGTCGATGTCGTAGAAGCGCATCAGCAGGTTGACCAGGGTCGTCTTGCCCGCACCCGTCGGGCCGACGATCGCGCAGGACTGCCCCGGCTCGACCACCAGGTGCAGCCCTTCGATGAGGGGCTTGTCGGGCACGTACCGGAACGACACGTCGTCGAGCACGACGCGACCGCGCACCTGCGGCAGCCGCTGCGGGTCCTGCGGATCCGGGTCCTCGTCCTCGGCGTCGAGCAGCTCGAACACCCGCTCGGCCGATGCGACCCCGGACTGCATGAGGTTGACCACGGCGGCGATCTGGGTGATCGGCATCTGGAACTGCCGGGAGTACTGGATGAATGCCTGGACGTCGCCCAGCGGCATGGCACCGGAGGCCACCTGCAGCCCGCCGAAGACCGCGATGGCGACGTAGTTCAGGTTCGAGATGAAGGTCATCGCCGGCTGGATGATCCCGGAGACGAACTGCGCCCGGAAACTGGCCTGGTACATCCGGTCGTTGAGGTCGTCGAACTCGGTGATGGCCCGCTGCGAATGGCCGAACACCTTCACCAGGTCGTGGCCGGTGTACATCTGCTCGACGTGACCGTTGAGCGAGCCGGTCCACTGCCACTGGGCGACGAACTGCTTCTGGGAGCGCCTGGCGATCACCATGGTGACGGCCATCGACAGCGGCACGGTCAGCAGCGAGATGACCGCCAGCAGGGGCGACATCCAGAACATCATGATCAGCACGCCCACGACGGTCAGCACCGACGTGATCAGCTGGGTGAGCACCTGCTGCAGCGTGTTGGAGACGTTGTCGATGTCGTTGGTGACCCGGGAGAGCAGGTCCCCCCGGGCGTGGCCGTCGAAGTACTTCAGCGGCAGCCTGCCGATCTTGGCGTCCACCTCGGTGCGCAGGTCGCGGATGGTCGACTGGGTGACCCCCGCCATGACGTAGGCGCTGGCCCAGCCCAGCAGGGCGGACAGCAGGTACACGAGCACCACGGCCAGCAGGATCGTGCGCAGGGCGGTGAAGTCGACCCCCGCACCGGGGACGATGTCCATCGACGCGAGCATGTCGGCCTGGGCGTCCTGGCCGCTGGCCCGCAGGCCCGCCTCGACCTGCGCCATGGAGGTCCCGGCGGGGATCTGGGCCGAGACCACGCCGTTGAAGATCACGGTCGTGGCGTTGCCGAGCAGCTTCGGGCCCAGGATCGCGAAGAAGACGCTGACCACGGTCATCGCCACGACGCCGACCACCTGCGGGGCGTACGGCCGCAGCCTGTGTGCCAGCCGCCGCACGGTGCCGGAGAAGTCGGCCGACTTCTGGGTGGGCACGAACAGCCCACCCATGGGCCCGCCGCCGCCCGGCCCCCCCGGCCCGCCGGGACGCCGGGGTCCCGGCGCTGCGGTGCGCGCGCTCACGCGGCCTCCTCCA
>JBDHZV010000053.1:0-17017 GCA_039812125.1 Candidatus Nanopelagicales bacterium | reverse complement strand
GCCATTCCCGTGCGCAATCCAGCCGTCATCGTCGCCGCGACCCGGGCGGTCACCGATTCCGTGCGCGCCGGCAACTCCCCGCTGGGGCCTTGCTTGCGCGGGCTGTCCGAGCTGTCGCTGTCCTGCTCGTAGCCGCCGGCACAGCCGTCCCGGGCCGCCGGCGCGGTGGTGGCGACGGGGCGCGAGGAGGGTGTCCGGCCGGCGTCGACGTAGCATCGCCTCCGGAGCGTCGGCTGCGACCCTCGCCGACCCGCGACCTGCACAGGAGACCCGATGAACTCGTTGCGAGCACACCGGTGAGCACGACGGAGTGGCGACTGTCGCCGAGCAAGGTGTTCGTCGTGACCGAGCCCGACGGCGATGACGTCGACGGGGTCCTCAACGACGCCATCACCCGACACGTCACCTGGGGCCCCGGCCCGTGGCCCGGAGCCGCCAAGTACCCCGGCCAGGTCCTGGGTCGCGTCTGGTTCCTGATCCACGCCGCAGCCGCCGTCCGCCCCGGCAACGGCGCACCCGTGGACTGGTGGGTGCTCTCCCAGCTGCCCGCCGAGCGCATCGGACCCGAGGGCGCCCAGCACGACTGGCTCGGACGACCCGACCAGGTGACGACTGACCCGTTGGGGAAGGTGCGCGCGATCGCCTACCTGCCCGACGGCCGGCTGTGCGTGCGAGCCCTGAACGTCGGCTGAGTCGGCCCACCCGGGCGGCTCAGCCGACGTGCAGGGCCGGGGCGCCCTCCTCCTCGTCAGCTGCGGCGGTCGGGCCGATCCGGATCATCACCAGGACGACCAGCGCCGCAACCAGCAGCAGCACCGACCCGAGCAGGAAGCCGCGCGTGTACCCGTGCGTCAGCGCCGCCGGCATCACGCCAGCCCCCTGTGCGGCGTTGGCGGCCAGGTAGGCCGACGTCGCCGTGACCGCGACGGTGTTCATCAGGGCAGTCCCCAGCGATCCGCCCACCTGCTGGGACGTGTTGATCACGGCCGAGGCAACCCCGGCGTCGTGATGCTGCACCCCGTGCAGGGCCACGGTCGCGGTCGGGATGAACGTGAAGGCCATTCCGACGCTCATGACCACCATGGCCGGCAGGATGTGCGTGGCATAGTCCGACTCGGGCGTCAGCTTCGTCAGCCAGAACAGGCCGGCTGACCCCGCCAGCAGCCCGGGGACCATGAGCGGTCGCGGGCCCACCTTCGGCATCAGGTTGGCTGCGATCCCGGCGGCGCCGATGACCCCGAGGCTGAACGGCAGGAACGCCAGCCCCGCGCGGACCGGCGAGTACTGCAGGATCACCTGCAGGTACAGCCCCAGGAACAGGAACATCGCGAACATGCCGGCTCCGGTGATCATTGCCGACAGGTAGGCCCCGCCCCGGTTGCGCTCGCCGATGATCCGCAGCGGCAGCAGCGGGTTGGCCGTGCG
This sequence comes from Candidatus Nanopelagicales bacterium, assembly GCA_039812125.1. GTDB lineage: Bacteria > Actinomycetota > Actinomycetes > S36-B12 > CAIYMF01 > Prado023. Next base: position 15,592 of record JBDHZV010000053.1, on the reverse strand, counting down.
GGCCTCGATCACCAGGAACGCGCCCAGCAGGAGGGCGGCGGCCGCGAACCACGCCACCGTGCCCGGTGCCGTCCAGTGGGCGGTGTCGTCGTAGCCGTCCGGGGCAGCTTGGGTGAAGCCGTAGACCAGGGTGATCAGGCCCAGGGTCGCCGTGACCGCACCCGGCAGGTCGTAGCTCGTGTTGCCCTCGGCGCGGGACTCCCGCACCACCCGCTGCGCCGCCAGCGCGGTGACGATCGCGATGGGGGTGTTGACCGCCAGGCACCACCGCCAGGACAGGTACTCCGTGAGGACGCCCCCCAGGAGCAGGCCCACGGCGGCGCCACCCCCGGAGATCGCCCCCATGACGCCGAAGGCCTTGGCGCGCTCCCTCGGCTCGTGGAACGTCACGGTGATCAGCGCGAGCGCAGCGGGGGCCAGGAGTGCCCCGAAGGCACCCTGCAGCGCCCGTGCCGCGATGAGCAGCGTCGCGTCGGGCGCCATGCCACCGGCCAGCGAGGCCAGGGCGAAGCCCAGGAGGCCCACCAGGAAGGTCCGCTTACGGCCCCAGTAGTCCGCGATCCGGCCCCCCAGCAGGAGCAGGCCACCGAAGGCGAGCGTGTACGCGGTCACGACCCACTGGACGTTGGCCGGGGCGATCCCCAGGTCTGCGGTGGCGCTCGGGATGGCGAGGTTCACTATCGACGCATCCAGCACGATCATCAGCTGGGCGACCGCGATCACCCCCAGTGCCCGGAAGCGATTCGCGTCGGGCGTCGCGGCTCCGGCGGCGGCGGTTGCTGGCTCGGCGGTCACGGGGACTCCTGGTGGAGGTCGGGGATGCCGACCCGACCGGCGAGCGGTCGTGGCACCCAGTGCGAAGTGGGTGAAGGCTACCCTCGCCCACCGACATCGGCTGCCCGCACGCCCCGGCCGCTACCCGGCCGCGGCCTCCCCCACGGCGACGAACGCGACCCGGTCCCGGCCGGTCTCCTTGGCCCGGCGCATGGCACGGTCGGCGGACTTGAACAGCTCGATGATGTCGCTGTCGCCGGTTCCCTCCACGACGCCCACCGAGATGGCCAGGCAGCGCTGGATGTCGTCCACCCAGGTCAGGCCCGCTGCGCGCCGAAGCCGCTCGGCGACGCCGACCGCCTCCTCCTGGCGGGTGTCCGGCAGCAGCACGAGGAACTCGTCGCCCCCGAACCGGCCGAGCAGGTCCTCCTCGCGGCAGCCCTGTCGCAGGACTCCCGCCATCGCGGCGATGCACCGATCACCGGCGAGCAGCCCGTACTGCTTGTTCACCATCCCGAGGCCGTCCATGTCGAGCACCAGCAGGCTGACGCGGGCGTTCGAGCGCCGGGCCCGGGACAGCTCTGCCGCGGCCAGGTCGATGAACGCCGCCGCCGTCAGCAGCCCCGTCTTCGAGTCGCGGAAGGCGTTCAGGTAGACGCCCTGCTCGCGGATCCACTCGAGCCGCCAACCGACGAGGGGCAGCACCAGCAGCAGCATGGCCGGCTCCGCCACGGCCAGGCAGGCCAGCCCCCCGAGCAGCACGTCCGGCAGGTCGCGGACGACCTCCCGGGGGACGAGCAGGGGGACGTCACCGGAGTCCAGCCCGCTGAGCCGGCGGGCGTAGCACGAGAACACGATCGACTCGACGACCAGCAGCACCACCCCCGCGGCCACCAGGGCGAGGATCACCTGGCCGCTGGCCGACCCCGACCCCGGGGCGTCCGGGCGCAGCAGCGCGAAGGTCACGGCAGCCGCGCTCATGACGATGGTCGCGATGCAGCCGTTGACCACGGCCCGGGGCCAGCCCCGGGCAGCGACCAGGCCGGCGCCGCGTGCCAGCGCGACGAACAGGAACAGGCTCGGCGGCAGCAGCACCGCTGCCGGCAGCAGGACCGTGTTCGCCGCCGTGATGAGCGCGACCCGCCCAGCCCGGTCGAGTCCCGCCGGGGCTCGCACGGACTCCACCAGCCACACCGCCACCATGAGCACGATGCCCAGTGCCACCGTGCCGGCCGTCGTGGTCCGCGGGTCCCAGCGCACCTGCGCCGCCACAGTGAGCCCGGCGCTGATCGCGGCGAGGCCGACCATCAGGGCCAGAGCTCCCCGTGGGACCCCGGCGCCCGGGCCGCCCGCCGACGACGCTGCCAGCTCCCCCATGAGGACCCCCGTCCGACCTGCCCCCCAGCAGTGGGCGCGGTGGCGCACGCCCGTGGTGACAGGGTGCCAGCACCACGGCACCCGGTGCCCGCCCGGGGCCGGTGCGGCCGGGCCGAGCGTCCAGGTTCACCCGATGGGGTGATGCCCGGTCCCGCACAGTGATGGCCGCGGGCGCGCGGCCTCACCCCGCCGGGCGAACCGACAGGCGACAGGGGCCACCCCCGTGCCCTACCGTTGTGCCGTCCCGCGGGGAGCGGGGCGCCAGCAGGCAGTCCGGGCCGGGGGGCATCGGAGCAGAGCGACCGGGGTCGCTCGGCCGGGCACGGCAAGGGCCGGGCTGTCCGTGACAGTGGGGAGCACGGGCACGTGGACGCGCACATCAGCAGGGGCATGGAACGATCGAGGGTCGTGCTGGCGGTCGTCGCCGTTGCCGCCCTCACGCTGCCGGCCGCGGGGCCCGCGCACGCCGCCCCCGGCGACACCATCCCCGGCGGAGCGCTTCCCGTCGCAGCCGCCGACATCACCACGGCCGACGGCGACCTCGCAGCGACCGCCCGCGAGGTGGTCGTCTCCGTCGCGTCCGCCCGGGGCCCGCGGATCCACAAGCTGCGCGCTCGCTCCCAGGCCGAGGCCGAGGCCCTGGCGGCGTCGCTGGATGCCCGCGAGGGCGTCACCGCGGAGCTCAACGCGACCGTGCGGCTCGCCGTCGCGCCCCGTGCCACCGACCCCGCCAAGCCGGACGCGCGCATCAGCACCCCGACCGCGCCGGGGAGCGGCCGCGTGGGCACCACCACCGTCGCGCTGGACTCCGAGGCGCTCGGATCCGAGGAGTGGGGCATGTACGCGGTGGGCGCTGAGGCCGCGTGGAGGTACACGCGGGGCGCCGGCGTGACCGTGGCCGTGGTGGACAGCGGGGTGGACACCAGCCACCCGGACCTCGTCGCCCGCTCCCTGCCCGCGATCGACCTCGTCCTCGACGGCGCGACGGGCGACCCCAACGGTCACGGCACCCACGTGGCCGGGATCATCGCGGCCTCGCTGGACGGCCGGGGGGTTGCCGGGCTGGCGAACTCCGCGCGGATCCTGCCGGTGCGGGTGATGTCGCCCGACGGCACGGGCGACGTCGCCACCGTGGCCGCGGGCATCGTCGCGGCGACGGACGCCGGCGCCCGCGTGATCAACCTGTCGCTGGGCACGGAGACCCCGTCCCAGGTGCTCGCCGACGCCGTGGCCCACGCCGTCGGGGCGGGCGTGACGGTGGTCGCCGCCGCGGGCAACGACTTCCTGACCGGGAACAACCCGAACTACCCGGCTGCCCTGCCCGACGTCCTGGCCGTGTCGAGCCTGTCGACCACCGGGGCCTCCTCGGCGTTCGCCAACACCGGCAGCTACGTCGACCTCACCGCCCCCGGCGAGCAGATCCTGTCGACCTGGCCGGGCGGGAACTGGGCGTACGAGGACGGTACCTCGATGGCCGCGCCCTTCGTCTCGGCCGCGGCCGCGCTGGTCCGCGCCGCCAACCCGCACTTCTCACGGGCGCGGGTCGACTACGCGCTGACCAGCCGGGCCCAGGACGACGGCAGCGGCAACGGCCGCGACGCGACGTTCGGCTACGGCCTGCTGCGGGCCGACCGGTCCACCGCGTACGCCGCGACCAGCCCGTACGGAGTGCGGGCACCGGCCGTCCAGGTGACGCTGAGGGCCGTTCGCAGCCGATCCCGGCTCTACGTCAACCTGGACCCGAATCGGGGCAGTGACTGGTGGACGTTCCGCGTGCAGAAGCGCCGCTCGAACGGCACGTGGGCGACCCTGGCCACGGTCTACCGCACCTATGGGTCCGGCGAGACCCGAACGCTGAACCTGTCGAAGGGCCGGTACCGCGTGGTGGTGCCCGCCCAGGATGGCTATCGGTCCGCCACGTCCCCATCGGTCACGCTCACCCGCTGATCCGGGCGATGCCCGCCAGGGCCGGACGCCGAGCGGGTCGGCGCTTCGCTCAGGCGAGGGGCAGGCTGCGACGCCCGGGATCCACGACCTCGTAGCCGGCCTCGTCCACGGCCGCCGCGACGTCGGCGTCGTCCAGGGCCGACTGACTGGTGATGGTGACCTGCGACGACCCGCTGGGGTCCAGGTCGACGTGCACGCCGGTCACCCCGGGCAGGGCGGAGACCTCCTCGGTGACTGCCTTCACGCAGTGACCGCACGTCATGCCGGCGACCCGGTAGGTGGCTGTGATGGACATGGCACTCCTCTCCACTCCGGTCCAGCATACCCCGGGCGGGTATGGCGAGCGACCGGACGGCAACCGCGCACGGCGCGATGTCGGTGCCCACCCGGCGGCGGTGCGCCGCACCGGTAGGGTCCCAGCGTGACTGCACCCGCGTCCCCCCAGCCGGGCCGGGCGGACGCGGCGCGGGAGATCCTGCGCCTGGCGGTCCCGGCGTTCGGGGCCCTGGTCGCCCAGCCGCTGTTCACGCTCATCGACGCCGCCATCGTCGCCACACTGGGGACGACCTCCCTGGCAGCCCTGGCCGCGGGCGCCCAGGTCTTCACCACGGTCACCGGGCTGGCGATCTTCCTGGCCTACGGAACGACCGCGGTGGTCGCCCGGCGGGTCGGTGCCGGGCAGCACACGCAGGCCATCTCCGACGGGGTCGAGGGCGTGGCACTCGGCATGGGGCTGGGGATCCTGGCCACCGCCGCCACCTGGGTGGCAGCCCCGATTCTGCTGCGCTGGATCGGGACCTCCCCCCAGTCCAGCAGCCAGGCCCTGGAGTACCTGCGAACGATCAGCCTGGCGTTCCCGTTCGCCCTGGCCGCCATGGCCGCCCTCGGCGTGCTGCGCGGCCTCCAGGACACGGCGACGACGCTGTGGGTCACCCTGCTGGCGGTCGGCACCAACCTGGGTCTGGCCGCCCTGCTCGTGCTGGGCGCCGGCTGGGGTGTCGCCGGTTCGGCCTGGGCCACCGTCGTCGCCGAGGCGGTGGCCGCCACCTGCTTCCTCGGGGTGCTCGCCCGCCGAGCCCGCCACCACGGCTCCGGCCTGCGGCCGTCGCGAGCCGGGGTCCTGGTGGCCGCGCGGGGCGCCGTCCCGCTGTTCTGGCGCACGGTGGCCCTGCGCGCCGTGTTCGTGATCGCCGTGGCGGTGGCGGCACGGCTCGGCGATCCCGAGCTGGCTGCCTACTACGTGACGTTCACGGTGTGGTACCTGCTGGCCCTGGCCATGGACGCACTGGCGATCGCCGGCCAGGCGCTGCTGGGCCGACACCTGGGCGCCGGCGACGCCGCGGGTGCCCGTGCGGTGACCTGGCGGATGGTCCAGTGGGGGGTCGGCCTCGGCGTGCTGCTCCTGGTCGCCGTGCTCGCCGTCCGGGGCTGGGTGCCCACACTGTTCGGCGACGACCCGACGGTCCGGTCGATGGTCGCATCGGCGCTGGTGGTCGTCGCGGTGCAGCAGCCGCTGGCCGGCGTGGTGTTCGTCCTGGACGGCGTGCTGCTCGGCGCGGGGGATGCCGCGTTCCTGGCAGGAGCCCAGGCGCTGGCCCTGCTGGCGTTCGCCCCCGCGGCGTGGCTGGTCTGGCACGCTGGGGGAACCGTCACCGGGCTGTGGTGGGCGCTGACCGTGTTCATGGCCGTGCGCGCCCTCGCATTCGGCTCGCGGACGCGCGGATCAGCCTGGTTGGTGCTGGGCGCCACCCGCTGAGCGCGACGCGGGCGACGTCCCGGAGTGGAGGGCTGCCTCAGCCCATCGGGGCGCTGCCGCCCATGCCGTCGCGCGGGGTCGGGATGCTCTCGAGCAGGGCGCGTACCTCGCTCTCCAGGTACCGACGGTGACCACCCAGGGTCCGGATGGACGTCAGCTTGCCGGCATTGGCCCAGCGGGTCACGGTCTTGGGATCGACGCGGAACAGGGCGGCGACCTCGGCCGGTGTCAGTAGGGGTTCCACTTCCTGCTGTCGTGCAGCCATCGCGCGCTCCTTCACCAGAGTGGTGCCTATTGTTCACAGACCGTAATCAAACGGACATCCCCTCCGAAGGATCGCACGTAGAATCAGGCGCTTCAACACGAGGGGGGCATCTTGCACCACGTTCTTCGCCGAACGAGTGCGGCACGCCGAGGACCTGCCTGACAGCGCGTATCGACCCTGCTCCAGCGTACGCCCCCGGCCTCACGCCCCCGCCACGGAACCGCACCGATAGGCACCTGTCCCAACGCGGCGGTAATATGGGCGCCGAATCGCTGCCTCCGCAGACGGAGGCGCCACTGATGCGTACCGTCCGGAATGACCGGAGGAGGAGGTCGAGCCATGGGGCGCGGCCGAGCCAAGGCTAAGCAGACCAAGGTTGCCAGGCAGTTGAAGTACGGGGGTCCGGCCACCGATCTCGAGCGCCTCCAGGCCGAGCTCGCCGGCGGATCGTCGCATGACGATGACGACGACGACGCCGAGGGCGACGAGTTCGACCCCTACGCGAAGTACGCAGCCGACGACGAGCCCGAGACCGACGAGTTCCCCGGCCGCTGATCGCGCCTGCGGACCGCTGCCCCGGGGTGGGCACACCGGCGAGCCGTGACCTGATCGCGCCATGATCGTGCGCGGCGCCGTGATGGTCAGGGGTGGGCGCCCACCAGGGACACCGAGCCGCCGCTGCCCCCCTTGGCAGGGGCATCCGAGACGTCCCCCGGCTGCGCACGGCGGACCTCGCCGCACACCCACGCGCGCATCCCGCGCGTGGCCAGCAGGTCGATCGCGGCGTCCGCCCGCTGCGGGTCGAGCACCGCGACCATCCCCAAGCCCTCGTTGAACGTGCGCTCCCGCTCCACCAGGGCGACGGCGCCGAGCTCACCGATCAGGTCGAAGATCGGCAGTGGCGACCACGAGGCGCGGTCGACGTCCGCGTGCAGGCCCTCCGGGAGCACGCGGGCGATGTTCGCGGCGATCCCGCCACCGGTGATGTGCGACACGGCGTGCACCCCACCGCCGGCGATCAGCGCGAGCACGTCGGAGGTGTAGATGCGGGTCGGCTCGAGCAGCTCCTCGCCCAATGTCCGGCCCAGCTCGGGCACCTGCCGGTCCAGCTGCCAGCCCGCCATGCTGAACAGCACGTGCCGGGCCAAGGAGTAGCCGTTCGAATGCAGCCCGCTGGCCGGCATCGCGACCAGGAGGTCCCCGGCATGCACCCGGGCCGGCCCGAGGAGCTCGTCTGCCTCCACGACACCGGTGCCGGCGCCCGCGACGTCGTACTCGTCGGCGGCCAGCAGGCCCGGGTGCTCGGCGGTCTCGCCGCCCACGAGGGCGACTCCGGCCAGGCGGCAGCCCTCGGCGATCCCGGTCACGATGGCGGCGACCCGTTCCGGCACCACGGAGCCGACAGCGATGTAGTCGGTCATGAACAGCGGCTCGGCTCCGCACACCACCAGGTCGTCGACGACCATGGCGACCAGGTCGATCCCGATGGTGTCGTGGACGTCCATCCGCTGGGCCACAGCGACCTTGGTGCCGACGCCGTCCGTCGACGTCGCCAGCAGGGGCCGCCGGAACCTGGTCAGCGCCGAGGCGTCGAACAGCCCTGCGAACCCGCCGACCCCACCGACCACCTCCGGGCGCTGCGCTCGGGCGATGGCCGCGCGCATCAGGGCGACCGCCCGCTCCCCCGCCTCCACGTCGACGCCGGCGGCGGCATAGGTCGCCCCGCCGGTCGCCGTGTCGCTGACTGCGGCGCTCATCGGGCACCCACCTCCACGGCCTCCAGCATGTGCTTGCCCCGCAGGTCCTCCCGCGGCAGCGCCACCGGGTACACGCCGTCGAAGCAGGCTCGGCACAACGAGCCGGACGGCAGCGTGGTGGCCTGGGTCAGGCCCTCGAGGGACACGAAGCCCAGCGTGTCCGCGCCGATGGACTCGCGGATCTGCTCCACGCCGCGGCCGTGGGCGATGAGCTCGGTCTTCGTCGCGAAGTCGATGCCGTAGAAGCACGGCCAGGTCACCGGGGGGCTGGAGATCCGCACGTGGACCTCCGCGGCACCGGCCTCGCGCAGCATCCGCACGATGGCCCGCTGGGTGTTGCCTCGCACGATCGAGTCATCGACGACGACCAGCCGCTTGCCCTCGATCACCTCGCGCAGCGGGTTGAGCTTCAGGCGGATGCCGCGCTGGCGGATGGTCTGCGACGGCTGGATGAACGTGCGGCCCACGTACGCGTTCTTCACCAGGCCCTGCGCGAAGGGGATGCCGCTGGCCTGCGCGTAGCCGACCGCCGCCGGGGTGCCCGACTCCGGGGTGGGGATCACCAGGTCGGCATCGACCGGGTGCTCGGCGGCGAGGATCCGCCCGATCTGGACCCGGGTGGTGTGCACGCTGCGGTCGCTGATGCGGGTGTCCGGCCGGGCCAGGTAGACGAACTCGAACAAGCAGCCCTTCGGCTCGGCAGGGGCGAACCGGTCAGTGCGCATGCCCCGGTCGTCCAGGGCGATCACCTCGCCCGGCTCGACCTCGCACACGAACTGGGCGCCGACGATGTCCAGGGCGGCGGTCTCCGAGGCCACGACCCAGCCGCCACGCTCCAGGCGGCCCACCACCAGGGGGCGGATGCCCTGCGGGTCCCGGGCGGCGTACAGGGTGCGGTCGTCCATGAAGACCAGGCTGTATGCCCCGCGGACCGCCGGCAGCTCGTCACAGGCGGCGGAGAGCAGCGACTCCCCGGTGTGGCTGGCCAGCAGCGCGGTCAGCAGCTCGGTGTCGGACGTCGCGTGCATCCCCCCGATGGGAAGCGTGCCCGCATGCGGCTCCAGGTCGGCCACCCGCTCGGCCAGGTCGTGGGTGTTGGTGAGGTTGCCGTTGTGGGCCAGCGCCAGGTGACCGGTCGCGGTCGAGCGGAACGTCGGCTGGGCGTTCTCCCAGACGCTGGAGCCGGTCGTCGAGTAGCGGCAGTGACCGATCGCCAGGTGACCGTGCAGCGAGGCGAGGGCCCCCTCGGTGAAGACCTGGGACACCAGGCCCATGTCCTTGTAGACGACGGTCTGCCGGCCATCGCTGACAGCCATCCCCGCGGACTCCTGACCGCGGTGCTGGAGCGCGTACAGCCCGTAGTAGGTCAGCTTGGCGACGTCCTCGTCGGGCGCCCAGACCCCGAATACCCCGCAGGCATCCTGGGGACCCCTGTCGTGAGGATCCAGGTCATGGGTGAGCATCCCATCGCCGCGCGGCACACCCGAAGTGTAGGCGCCTCGGGGGCCACTGGCGAAAGCCTGCGCGGGGCAGCCGGCCCCGGGGAGCACAATCGGGTGGTGGCCCGCACCAGGATCGACCCCGCTGCCGGGCGCGAGGCCGTCCTGGCGGTGGCCCGAGCCCGCCGGGAGGGCACCATGGCCGACCGTGCCAGCCAGCGGCTGGCCAGCCGGTTCCTGGCCCAGGTGCTGGCCGACCGCGCCCCTGGGCACTCGGTCGAGGTGCGTGTCCCCCCGCACTGCGCCGTCCAGGCGGTGCCGGGTCCCCGACACCGCCGGGGCACGCCCAGCGCGGTGGTGGAGATGACCCCGGAGACCTGGTTCGACCTGGCCACCGGGGCGGTGGGCTGGGAGCAGGCTCGCGCGGCGGGACTTGTGCGCGCCAGCGGCGAGCGGGCCGACCTGAGCCCGTGGCTGCCGCTGATGACCGTTCCCTGAGTCGGCACCCGACCCACCAGCGGTGCACGGTGGGTGACCAGTCGCATGACCGAGCCGTGAGCCCGGTCAGCCGAGCAGCCGGCGCCCCTGGGCGGCGGCCTGCACGATCGCGTCGACGCGCCCGGCCCGGGTCTGCGGGCGCTTGGCGCTGACCACGTGCCAGAGCATCATCTTGCGGGCGCCGGGCGGGAACCCGTCCCAGGCGGCCCGCGCGCCCGGGGTCCCGTCCAGTCCCCGGGCGAGGTCCTCCGGGACCTCGAGGCGCTCCACGGCGTCCAGTGCCTCCCAGGAACCGTTCGCCCGGGCGGTCGCGATGGCAGCCAGGCCTCGTCCGGTCATCAGCCCGGCCGGGATCAGCCGGTCCACGCGCGCCTTGTTGGACGCCGACCAGGTCGAGGTCGGCTTGCGGGGCGTGAGCAGCTGCATGGCGGTCCGGTCGTCGCGGCTTCGCACCGTCGAGTCGATCCAGCCGAAGCAGAGCGCCTCCTCGACGACGTCGTCGTAGGTGGGCGCGGGACGGCCGGTCGCCCTGCGGTAGGTCACCAACCAGATGCCCGGTGACGTGCCGGCGTTCTCGGCCAGCCAGGCGCGCCACTGCGCCCGGCTGGTCACCAGGACCTGGTCCAGGTCGTCCAGCCCCATGGCCGCGATGATGACACGCACCGCGCCGCCACGCAGGCGGGCGACCTACCCGAACAGCCCAGGCAGGGTGGCCTCGCGCAGGGCGCGGACCTCCTCCAGCGGCAGCACCAGGCGCTCGCCGTAGACCCCGTCGATCACGAGGGCCTGACCGTCCGCACCCGCCTCCGCGCCGATCCCGGAGTCCACCACACCGATTCGGCTGGCCAGCACGTCGCGGGCAGCGCACATCTCGGTGAACCGCAGCTCCTCGGTCCGGGGCACCACGACGACGGCCCGGGTCACCGACTCCGACATCAGGAACACGAACGGGTCGAGGTCGTCGGGAACCCAGCAGCGTGCCCCCACCCCGCCGCGCAGCGCCATCTCGACCAGCGTCACGACGACGCCGCCGTCGGACACGTCGTGGGCGGCGTTGAACATGCCGTCGCGGGAGCCAGCCACCAGCACCTGGCCGAGCACCCTCTCGGCCTCGAGGTCCAGGTGCGGGGGCATCCCGCCGAGGTGGTCGTGGACCACGTGCGCCCACTCCGAGCCGCCGAACTCGTCGAACGTGCGCCCGAGCAGGTAGATCAGGTCACCGTCGGCGCCCCAGCCCATCGGGGTGCGCCGCTCGACGTCGTCCAGCACGCCCAGCACCCCGACCAGTGGCGTCGGGTGGATCGCGACGTCGCCGGTCTGGTTGTAGAAGGACACGTTGCCACCGGTCACCGGCGTGCCCATCGCCAGGCACGCGTCGGCCAGGCCGGTCACGGCCTGCTGGAACTGCCACATGACCGCCGGGTCCTCCGGCGAGCCGAAGTTCAGGCAGTTGGTGACGGCCAGGGGCACCGCGCCGGTGATGGCCACGTTTCGGTAGGCCTCGGCGTAGCTGAGCTGGGCGCCGGAGTACGGGTCCAGGGCGGCGTACCGGCCGTTGGCGTCGGTGGCCAGTGCCACCCCGAGACCGGTGGTCTCGTCGACGCGCAGGATCCCGGCGTCGTCGGGCTGCGACATGACCGTGTTGCCCATGACGTAGCGGTCGTACTGGTCGGTGACCCACGCCTTCGAGGCGAGGTTCGGCGAGGCGACCAGCTGCAGCACCGTCGCCTCGATGCCGGCCATCGTGGTCGGCCGCGCCAGCCGCTCGGGCGTCGGGGCGTCGTCCTGACGTGGGGTCAGCCAGTCCGGCCGGGCGATCGGCCGGTTGTAGACCGGCCCCTCGTGGGCCACGGTCCGCGGCGGCACGTCGACGATGCGCTCCCCATGCCAGTCGATGGTGAGCCGCCCGGTGTCGTTGACCTCCCCGATGACGACGGCCTCGACGTCCCACTTGGCGCAGATCGCCATGAAGGCCGTGACCTTGTCCGGGGTCACGACGGCAGCCATGCGCTCCTGCGACTCGCTCATGAGGATCTCCTCCGGCGTGAGCGTGGGATCGCGCAGGAGCACCCGGTCCAGCCAGACGTGCATGCCGCCCTCGCCGTTGGAGGCCAGCTCGGAGGTGGCGCAGGAGATGCCCGCCGCACCGAGGTCCTGGATGCCCTCGACCAGTCCGGCGCCGAGCACCTCCAGGGTGCACTCGATGAGCAGCTTCTCCATGAACGGGTCGCCCACCTGCACCGCCGGGCGCTTGGCGGGGCCGGAGTCCTCGAAGGTCTCCGAGGCCAGGATGGAGGCGCCACCGATCCCGTCGCCGCCGGTCCGGGCGCCGTAGAGGATGACCGCGTTGCCCACGCCGGTGGCGCTGGCCAGGTGGATGTCCTCGTGGCGCATCACCCCGACGCACAGCGCGTTGACCAGCGGATTGCCCTGGTAGGTGGGGTCGAACACGACCTCGCCGCCGATGTTGGGAAGCCCCAGGCAGTTGCCGTAGCCCCCGACCCCGGCGACGACGCCGGGCAGCACCCGGCGGGTGTCCGGGTGGTCCGCGGCGCCGAACCGCAACGGGTCCATCACGGCGACCGGGCGCGCGCCCATGCTCATGATGTCGCGCACGATGCCGCCGACCCCGGTGGCCGCGCCCTGGTAGGGCTCCACGTAGGAGGGGTGGTTGTGCGACTCCACCTTGAAGGTCACGGCCCAGCCGTCGCCGATGTCCACGACGCCGGCGTTCTCACCGATGCCCACCAGCAGGGCGTCGCTGTGCGGCTTCTTCTCGCCGAACTGGCGCAGGTGCACCTTGGAGGACTTGTAGGAGCAGTGCTCGCTCCACATGACCGAGTACATGGCCAGCTCCGAGGAGGTCGGGCGGCGGCCCAGGATCTCGCGGATCCGCTGGTACTCGTCGGCCTTGAGGCCGAGCTCGGCGAAGGGCTGGGCGGCGTCCGGCTGCCCGGCGGCGGTCGCGACGGTGTCGGTCATGCGGAGGCTCCCTGGGCGGCGCCCGCCAGCGACCCGCCGGCGGCAAGGTGGGTCAGGATGGAGGTGAAGAAGCCCAGCCCGCCGGTGCCGGGACCCGTGAGGTCCTCGACGGCGTGCTCGGGATGGGGCATCAGGCCGACGACGTTGCCGGCCTCGTTGCAGATGCCGGCGATGTCGCGCTGCGAGCCGTTCGGGTTCAGGTCGGAGTAGTAGGCGATGACGCGCCCCTCGGCCTCGAGCGCGTCCAGCGTGGCCTCGTCGGCCTGGAACCGACCCTCACCGTTCTTCAACGGCACCACGATGCGCTGCCCGGCCTCGTAGTCGCGGGTCCATGGGGTGGCAGCGTTGGCGATCTCGAGCTCCTGGTCACGGCACACGAAGTGCAGGCCCGCGTTGCGGGTCAGGGCCCCGGGCAGCAGGTGGGACTCGCACAGGATCTGGAAGCCGTTGCAGATGCCCAGGACCGGCAGCCCGCCGCGCGCGGCGTCGATGATCGAGTCCATGGCGGGCGCGAACCGGCTGATCGCCCCGCACCGCAGGTAGTCACCGTAGGAGAAGCCCCCGGGCAGCACGACCGCCTCGACACCGTGCAGGTCGGCGTCGGCGTGCCAGAGGGCGACGGGCTGGCCGCCGGCGACCCGGACCGCGCGGGCGGCGTCCTTGTCGTCCAGGGAACCCGGGAAGGTCACCACGCCGATGCGCATCAGGCGTTCCCCACCTCGGATGCGGCCAGCTCGCCGGCGTCGCAGCAGCCGCCGTCGCCGCACGCGCAGCCCTGGTCAGCGTCGCCGACCTCCTCGTAGATCTCGTAGTCCTCGATCACCGGGTTGCTCAGCAGCGATCCGGCCAGGTGGTCCAGCCGCTGCGACAGGTCCTCGTCGATCGGGCCCTCGACCTCGATCTCGAACCGCTTGCCCTGGCGGACCGAGGCGATGCCGCTCAGGCCGAGGCGGCCCAGCGCTCCCATCACGGCCCGGCCCTGGGGGTCGAGGATCTCCGGCTTGAGCATGACGTCGACGATGACGCGGGCCACGGCTACTCCCTGGGGTGCGCTGGTTGTGGTCCAAGAGTACCGGGCCGCCCACGCCGCCCGGCCCGCCCTCAGGGCTCGGGATCGTCGAGGGCAGCGGGTCCGTCGACCGGTGCGGTGGCCCGCCGCCGGGTCGCCGACACGATCCACCACACCAGCCCGGCCACCAGCACGAGCACGACCACGGGGGCGAGCAGCGCGGCCACGGACAGCCCGGCGGAGAAGCCATCCTCGACAGTGCTCACCACCGGGGCCCCGACGCCCGCGGTCGCCAGGTTCACCACCGGGCGGGCAGCCGCCTTGGACGTGTGCACCCCGGCCGCGGTGACCAGGCCCAGGATCAGGGCCAGCGCCTGGGACCACTGCGCGTCCGCCCCCGTCGCCGCGCCCGCGAACAGCACCGCGCCGGATGCGGGACGGATGAACGTCTGGATCATGTCGTTGGCGGAGTCGACCGCCGGGATCTTGTCCGCGAGCACCTCGATGACCAGCAGGACCGTGACCAGGACCAGCGCGGGCGTGCTGCCCAGGAGGTCGTAGGGCTGCCCGAACGTCACGACGTCGAAGCGGATGAGCAGGCCCGCGATCAGCAGGGGGATGTAGGCGTTCAGCCCCGCGGCCACCGCCAGGCCCATGCCCGTGATCAGGATCGTCCCAGCCTCCACGACGCCCACCCTAGGGCGAGCAGCGCCCCGGGCGCGGGGTGATCGGGCGGCGGCCCCGCGGCGGCGCTACTGCTGGGCCGGCGGCGTGCCGGCTCCCAGCGACCCGAACAGCTCGTCGGAGGCCGCGTCGTCCCAGTGGATGACCCACTGGCCGCCCTCCCAGTGGTCGGCCTCGTCCATCGGCACCGTCGTGACCTCACCCTTGCCCTGGGCGATCTGCCCCATGCCGACGCCGAACCGCGCCAGGTCGATCGCCCCGGTGCCCTCGTCGACGGTCACCGCCGCCAGGGCGGCGTTGACGATGGCCAGCTGCCGGAACGGGTTGACCACGGTCTGCCAGCTGATCACCTGGTCGATGACCGCCGCGACGTACTTCTGCTGGCGCTCGATGCGGCCCAGGTCGCCCTTCGGGTCGGAGTACCGCATGCGCACGTAGGCCAGGGACTGCGGGCCGTCGAGGAGCTGGCAGCCAGCCTCGACCCTGAGGCCGCTGTTCTTGTCGTTGATCGCCTTGTCGAAGCATGCCTCGATGCCACCGACCGCCTCGGTCAGGCTCACGATGCCTGTGAAGCCCACCTCGACGTAGTGGTCGACGTGCAGGCCCGTGTTGTACTCGATGGTCTCGGTGAGCAGCTGCGGGCCGCCGTAGGCGTAGGCGGCGTTGACCTTCGCGTGGCTCAGACCGACCTCGGTGCCGTCGGTGGCGGTGTGAGCCGGGATGGCCACCCAGGAGTCGCGCGGGATCGAGATCATCGTGGGCGCCTGGCCGGGGGCCATGTGCACCAGCATGATCGTGTCGGTCCGCTTGCCGACGTCACCGCCGGTCGTGAGCTCGCGCTGCTGCTCGGCGGTCAGCCCCTCCCGGCTGTCGGAGCCCACCATGAGCCACACGGTCCCCTTGGTGTCGGGGACCTGCTCGGCGGGCATCGCCTCGACGGTCGGCAGGGAGACCGTCATGTAGATCAGCAGGCCCACCACCCAGGTGATGTAGGCCAGCACGGCCGCGCCGACCACCAGGGCCGCGATCCGGGCCCGGGAGCGCCGCCGCCGGGGCGGCCGCGGGGCAGCGCCGGGTCGGGGTGCCCCTCTGGGCGGGGCCGGG
>JBDHZV010000052.1:0-17027 GCA_039812125.1 Candidatus Nanopelagicales bacterium | reverse complement strand
GCATCCCCCCCAAGCGCGGCGACATCCTGTACCTCAAGGGCATCTCCGAGCACACCCACCTGTTCGACCCGGAGACCGGACTGCGCCTGCCGTCCTGACCTGCCACAGCGTCGAGGCCGGGCCCCCAGTGGGGGCCCGGCCTCGACGCTGTGGCAGGTCGGCTACCGCCGCTTCACCCCGCGCCCGCCCTGCAGCTCGTCCATCACCCGGCCCATGGTCCCGAGCCCCCGGATGGTGCTCCAGAGCGCGCCGAGCAGCCCGACCGCCGTGCAGGTCAGCGTCCCGACCGTGTGGTAGCCCTGCGCGGTCGACGTGATCAGCGCGAGCGCCATGAGCGCCAGGAAGCCGATCAGCCGCCACCCCCACCGGGGCTGCCGCGTGGCGGGGGGACTCGTCGGTTCGGACACGGAGGCTCCTGGGGCGTGGGGGGCGTGGTCGATCCTGCCAGATGCGCAGGACCCCCGGGGGGCGGGTGCCCGGTCCGGGGGTCCTGCGTGGTGCGGAGGTGGTGTGCCGGTCAGCCCTTGACGGATCCGGCGGTCAGGCCGCGGACGAAGAACCGCTGCAGGGCGAGGAACACGACCAGGGGCAGCAGCATGGAGATGATGCCCGCAGCGGTGACGGCGTTCCAGCCCTGGCCCTGCTGGCCCAGCAGCTTGGACACCGCGACGGTGATGGGCTCGTGCGGGCCGGGCCCGACGAAGACCAGCGCGATGAGCAGGTCGTTCCACACCCAGAGGAACTGGAAGATCGCGAACGAGGCCAGTGCGGGCACCGACATCGGCAGGATCAGCTTGTAGAACGTCTGGTAGTGCGAGGCCCCGTCGATCTGGGCGGCCTCGAACACGGTGCGGGGCAGGGTCGACATGTAGTTGCGGAAGATGTAGATCGCCAGCGACATGCCGAAGCCGATGTGTGCCAGCCACGCCGCGGGGAACGTCCCGCCGATCCCGAGGTTGCCGTAGATCTTGAGCATCGGGACCAGGGCGACGTAGTTGGGCACGACCAGCAGCCCGACGATCACGATGAACAGGAACTCCTTGCCCTTGAACTCCATGAACGTGAACGCGTACGCCGCGAACGCCGCGATCAGGATCGGGATGAACGTCGCGGGCAGCGCGATCGCGAGGCTGTTGACGAACGCCGAGCCCAGGCCGGCCTGGGTCCATGCCTGCTGGTAGTTCTCGAACGTGAACTGGGTCCACGTGGCCGGATGGAGGATGACGGTCCACCAGCCGGACTCCAGCGCGTCCTCCGGGGTGCGGAACGAGGTGATCAGCACGCCGACGGCCGGGATGATCCAGCCCAGGCAGATGATGAGCACCGCGATCTTGACCAGCGGGTGGGCCTGGCCCGGGGGCCGGGCCTTCTTCTCCTTCTTCGGCGCGGCCGTGGCCGGCGCTGTCGTCGCGCTCACCGACGCGCTGGTCATGATGCCTCCTCCATCCGGAAGTGCCGGACCTGCCAGACCATCACGGGGATGATCGCGATGATCAGCATGACCACGATCGCCGCGGCGGCACCGTTGTTGAAGTTCGTGAACAGCTGGTTGAAGAACTCCAGGCCGACCACGCTGGTGTTGAAGTTGCCGTTGGTCATGACATACACGATGTCGAAGATCTTCATCGTGGAGATCAGCACTGTGATGAACACCGTGAGCACGGTGGGCATGATCTGCGGGACCACGATGCGCCGGAAGATCTGGCGCTCGTTGGCCCCGTCGATCCGACCGGCCTCCAGGGTGTCGGTCGGCACGCCCTTGACCGCGGCCGACAGCAGCACCATGGAGTACCCCACCTGGGCCCACATGAACGAGATCATCAGCAGCAGGCTGTTGAAGTGCAGGGTCTGGGTCTGCAGCCATGGCACCGGCTCGCCGCCCAGCCCGGTCACGATCGCGTTGAGCAATCCGACCTGCGGCTCACTGGGCGGGTTGGTCGCGTACATGAACCGCCACACCGTGGCCACGCCGACGGCGCTGATGGCCATGGGCATGAAGACCATGGTCTTGGCGGTCTTCTCCGCGGTGGGCTTGAGCTTGTCGACCAGCACCGCGACCATCAGGCCGATGACCACGACCGTGAACGGGACCACGATCACCCACAGGATCGTGTTGAAGAACGCCTGCTGGAAGCCCGTGGACCTCCACAGGTTGACGTAGTTGTCCGTCCCCACGAACGCCGTGCTCGAGGCGTTCTTGAAGCTGTCGATGACGCTCTGCACCGTCGGGTACACCAGGTACAGGCAGATCGCGGCGAACGCCGGCAGGATGTAGGTGAACGGGCGGACCCGCTCCTTCCACTCGCCCGGCAGCAGGCTGCTCAGGCGATCGAGCACGAAGTAGAGAACCAGCGCGGCGGCGATGCCGGCCACGACGGTGAGGAACGCATTCAGGACCTGCAACAGCATGCCAGCCTCCGATGGCGCTAACGGGACGAGGAGCCGACTCCGGTCGGGTGCGCGACGCTGCGCCGCGCACCCGACCGGACCGGGATCAGCTGCTGGTCGGCCAGCTGTTGTCGATGTTGGTCAGCGCCGTGTCGAGATCCTCACTGCCGTTGATCCAGGCAGTCATCTCCTTCCAGAACGACCCCGCACCCACCTGGGACGGCATGGCGTCGGAACCGTCGAACAGGAACTTGTCCGACTCGTAGGCGATGCCAGCGGCGACCTTCTTGGCCGGGTCGGTGTACTTGTCCAGCGGGAAGGTCTTGTGGGGCGAGATGTACGAGCTGGTGCCGGCGGC
This sequence comes from Candidatus Nanopelagicales bacterium, assembly GCA_039812125.1. Classification (GTDB taxonomy): domain Bacteria; phylum Actinomycetota; class Actinomycetes; order S36-B12; family CAIYMF01; genus Prado023. Next base: position 14,281 of record JBDHZV010000052.1, on the reverse strand, counting down.
GTCGTAGCCGATCTCCAGCGAGGCCAGCATGTTCATCACCTTGCGGCCGGACTCGGTGTCGACGAACAGCGCCGCGGAGTCGCCACCACCGAGCAGCGGCTTCTCACCGTCAGCCGTGGCCGCCGGGAAGTAGAACGCACCCACGTTGGCGCCCAGGTCGGCCTGGATGGCCTTCGGGAAGAACCCGGTGATGAAGTTGCCCATCTTGTACATGTAGCAACCGGGATCCGACTTGAACATCGGGTTGCCCGCGGTGCCGAAGTTGTTGCTCGCGATGGACTTGCGCCCGCCGAGCACGTTGCCGTCGGTGAACGCGATCTTCTCGAACTCCGCCGCGGCCTGCTTGACCAGGTCGGAGTTGAACTTGACCTCGCCCGCGACCCACTTGTTGTACTCGTCGGCGCCGCCGTAGCGCATCACCAGGTCCTCGAACCAGTCAGTGGCCGGCCAGCCGGTCGCCGTGCCGGACTCGATGCCCAGGCACCAGGGGGTCTTGCCCGCGGCCTTGATCGTGTCGGTGAGCGTGTTCAGCTCATCGATGCTCTTCGGGACCGGCCAGGACGGGTCCCACGCCTTCTTGTTGTACCAGACCAGGCTCTTGACGTTCATGCTCGCCAACAGCCCGTACAGCTTGTCGTTGAACGTCGTCGACTCGAGGGTGCCGGGCACCATGGACGACTGCAGCGAGGCCATGTCCACGACGTCGTTGAGCGGCACGACCGCGTTGCGCTGCACCAGGGTGCCGATCACGCCGGGCTGCGGGATGAGCGCGATGTCCGGGGCGGAGTTGGCCTGCACCTGGGTGAAGATCAGCTGGTTGATGTTGTCGACCTTCGACCAGGTGACCGTGATCCCAGCCTCCTGGGCCATCGGCTCCATGGCCTTCTTCAGGCCGTCGATCACCGGCTGGTCCATCGAGGTCTCGATGGTGATCGTCTTGTCATCCGCTGCGGTCTGCCCACCGCCGGACGAGGACGACGAGTCGCTCGAGCACCCGGCCGCCAACAGGGCGACCGAGGTCAGCACGAGTGCTGCCTTCAGGGGAGCGTTGCCTCGCATTCCTTCTCCTTCGTGATCGGCCCGGTCGGGCACCGGGACCGTGGAGTCAGCTGGACTGATCGTCGGGAGCGATCGACATGTCCCCTGCTCGACTCAGTTTCGTAGCATGTAATCGCGTTCATAGCGGTGTCAAGTGGTTGCGACCTGACATGCCGAAAAGTGCGGGCGGCCCGCCGGACGGGGTCTCCGCGGTGGGTCGGACGCTTGCGAACGTACACCGCGGTCGGACCCTCGTCATCCCGAGCGACGAGCCAATCCTCGGGCGGATCTCCACAGGGAACCACATGCAGACACAGACGCTCCACCCCCTCGGCGAAGTCGCCACGTGGCCGGCCCGCCGGGGGGCATCCGGCACGTCGTCGTGGCTAGCGTGAGGGCGCCCGAACCACGAGGAGACCATCCGTGTCCGAGCTGCGCCCCCGGCCCGCCCTGCACTTCACCGCCCGGTCCGGGTTCACCAACGACCCGCACGGGATCGTGCACCGGGACGGCGTCTACCACCTGTTCTTCCAGCACAACCCGGTCGCGACCGCGTGGTCGCCCCGCTGCCACTGGGGGCACGCGACCTCGACGGACCTGATGACCTGGCAGCAGCACGGCAGCGCGCTCTCCCCGCAGGACGACGAGGTCGGCTGCTGGTCGGGGTCCACCGTGCTCGACTCAGCGGGACCGGCGATCCTGTACACACGGATCGTCGGCCAGCCGTGGGGCGAGGGCCAGGTCGCCCTGGCCCGGCCCTCGGAGGGGATGTCGGGATGGCGGCGCGACCCGAGGGCCAGCGTGATAAGCGGACCTCCCCCGGGGTACGTCGAGTTCCGCGACCCCCAGGTGCGCCGCGACGGCGACACCTGGCGCGCGGTGCTCGGAGCGGGCATCGACGGGGTGGGTGGCTGCGCCCTGCAGTACTCCTCACCGGACCTGGTGACATGGACCCTCGACGGCGAGGTCGCCCGACGCCCGTCGCGGCACACCGAGCCGGTGGCGACGGGCACGGTCTGGGAGTGCCCCCAGCTGCTCGAGGTGGATGGTCGGTGGGTGCTGCTGATCAGCGTGTTCGAGCAGGGCGTCGGCCTCGATGTGGCCTATGCCATCGGCGATCTCGAGGGTCCCCGGTTCACCGCGGCCTCGTGGGGGACGTTCTCCTACGGGCGCGTGCTCTACGCCACCACCACGTTCACCGATGCCGAGGGCCGTCCGACGGCGATGTCCTGGGCCCGCGAGGCCGCTGGGCAACCCCCCGAGGGGTCCCCATGGGCCGGGGCCATGAGCCTTCCGCACGTGCTGGGGGTCCGCGGTGACCGGCTCGTGGTGAGCCAGCACCCGGCCCTCGACGACGCGCTGCCCGCCCGCACACCCGGTCCCCCTGCACCGGGCGCCCCGACGGTCCTCGACGACCTCGGCGCGACCTGGCGGCTGCGACTGCCGTTGCCACGACCGGGCGAGGTGCGCCACATCGAGGTCTCCGACGCCGGTGCGGCGCGCTGGTCGCTGCACCTGGACGCAGCGTCGGGGGCGCTCACCATGACCGCCGCTGACGGGACCTCGCTGCTCGACATGCCGGTTGGCACCGAGCCCGGCATGTTGGATCTGGTCGTGGATGCGGACATCTGCGAGGTCGTTTCAGACGCCGGATCCGGGATCGGATCCGCCCGGGTGCCCGCGATCCGGAACGCCCGGGCAACGGTGAGCTGATTCCGTCGCGCCGGTGCTGCAATCGCTTACATATTCGGGAGGAATCAGGCATCACGCCCACGCCGTGACAGAATCCGGGCTCCGCTGGTCGGTCACCAGCGCCCGCCGGGGGGCCGGCGCTGGTCCGGCTCCCGGATGAGCGCCTCCGCCCATCGCTCGACCATGGCCGGCGTGCTGGCCATCACGTGGACCTCGAGCAGGCTGCTGGGGGTCGAGGTCAGGACGGTCAGGGCCACCCGGGTGACGGCGTCGAGCGGCCACGGGCTGCGCGCCAGCACGGCGGGGATGGCCATGGACCGGGCGCCCCGGGCATCCGCCTCGGCGACCGCCCTGCGGTAGGCCTGGGCCAGGGCGCGCTCCGGGCCGTCCGGGGGCCGCCAGGCCGGGGCGGGGATGACGACCGTGCGCCCCTGCCCTCCCGGGGAGCCGCCGGGCAGCACGACCAGCTCGGCCGGTGAGTCCGCCGGCTCGCCCAGCAGGACCCGGATGTGGGGCGCACGCACCCCAGCACAGTTCCACCGCAGGACCAGCCGCGCAACCACTCCCGCGCAGACCCACGGCCGCGGTCGGTGAGCCCCGGATCCGAACGGACCCGCCGGTCGGGTCAGCCGACCGAGCCCCCCACTGCCCGTCCGATCACGTACGTCACGACCCCCGCTGCGGCACCCACGCCGAACTGCCGCAGCGCTGAGCGCACCACGCCCGCCCCGGACAGCCTGCCCACGACCGCACCCACCGCGAGCAGCGCCACCGATGCCAGCACGACCGACACCACGAGCGCCGAGGCGCCGCTGAGCAGCACGAAGGGAAGCAGCGGCAGGGCAGCCCCCACGGCGAACGCGGCGAAGCTCGACGCCGCCACCCGCACCGGCGAGCCCAGGTCGTGGGGGTCCAGGCCCAGCTCCTCGCGCACCAGCGTGTCCAGGGCCACCGTCGGGTCGGCCATGATCCGCTCGACCGCGGCGTCGGCCATGTCGGGAGTCATCCCCTTGGCCTGGTAGAGCAGCGACAGCTCCCGGGCCTCGTCCTCGGGGTGCTCGGCCAGCTCGGCGGCCTCCAGCCGGATCTCCCGGGTGAAGACGTCGCGCTGCCCGGCCACCGAGACGAACTCCCCGGCTGCCATGGAGAAGGCACCGGCGAGCAGCCCGGCCAGGCCCGCGAAGGCGACCGTGGCGTTGGCAACGCCGGAGCCGGCGAAGCCCATGATCAGGGCGGTGTTGGACACCAGCCCGTCACTGACCCCGAAGATGGCCGCGCGCAGCGTGCCGGACTTGTCAGCCCGATGCCACGGCTCCCGCTCGGACATCAGGTCGCGCAGCTCATCCCCGGACAGCCCACCCGCCCCCGGACCCCCGACCGCGCCCTCCTCGGCGGGCGGCTGGTCGCCGCGGCGCATCTGGCCCAGCACCCGCTCGTGCGTCCGCTCGTCGTCGGCCATCCCTGGGGCGGCGAACCGCTCGCCGTCGTACATGCCCTGGGCGTCGCGTTCCTCCTGCTCGAGCTGGCCGAGCACGGCGTCCAGGCCCGAGGTTCGCGCTCGCCGAAGCAGCTCGTCGTCGGCAGGGATCGCCTCCGGGACCGCGGGGATCGCCGCCCCGCGCTGGCGCAGCAGCGACTCCCAGTGCTCGGCATGCCGGTCCTCGATCGCGGCGAGCTCGCGCAGCGCCTGGCTGCGCGAGCCCTCCGTCAGGTCCGCCAGCGCGCGGTAGCGGCGGGCCGCCGCCCGCTCGTCGGCCAGGTAGCGCTGGAACCGCGCCACGTCGTCAGCCATGGTCCCTCCTGCCGGTCAGCGCATCGTCTCCAGGTACCCGGCGATCCGCCCGATCGCGTACGTGAGGTCCTCGACCGACGGCAGCGTCACGATCCGCAGGTGATCCGGGTGCGGCCAGTTGAACCCCCGACCGTTGGTCACCAGGATGTGGGTGGCGCGCAGCAGGTCGATGACGAACGCCTGGTCGTCCTCGATCGGGTACACGTCCGGGTCCAGCCGCGGGAACAGGTACAGCGCGCCCTTGGGCTTCACGCACGTCACGCCCGGGATCTCGGTGAGCAGCCGATGGGCGACATCGCGCTGCTCGTGCAGCCGGCCGCCGGGCAGGATCAGCGCCTCGATGCTCTGGTACCCACCGAGGGCGGTCTGGATCGCGTGCTGCGCGGGCACGTTGGCGCACATGCGCATGTTCGCCAGCAGGGTCAGCCCCTCCAGGAAGTCCACCGCGCGCTCGCGGGCGCCGGTGACGACCACCCACCCACTGCGGAACCCGGCGACCCGGTAGGCCTTCGACAGCCCGCTGAAGGTGAGGCACAGGATGTCGTGGGCGAAATGCGCGGCGTGCACGTGGCGCGCGTCGTCATAGAGGATCTTCTCGTAGATCTCGTCGGAGAGCAGGACGAGGTCGTGGCGGTGGGCGATGTCGACCAGCCCGCGGACGACCTGCTCGGAGTAGACCGCACCGGTCGGGTTGTTGGGGTTGATCAGGACCAGCGCCCTGGTCCGCTCGGTGACCAGGGACTCCACCAGGGCGAGGTCGGGGTTCCAGTCGTTCACCTCGTCACAGGCGTAGTGCACCGCCGTGCCGCCAGCCAGGGTGACCGCAGCGGTCCACAGCGGGTAGTCCGGCGCGGGGATGAGGATCTCGTCGCCGTTGTCCACGAGGGCCTGCAGCGTCATCGAGATCAGCTCGCTGACACCGTTGCCCAGCAGGACGTCGTCGACGGTCACGTCGGTCAGGCCCTCGGACTGGTAGAACTGCGCGACCGCGGTGCGCGCCTCGTAGATCCCGCGGGAGTCCGAGTAGCCCTGCGCATGCGGCAGGTGGTGGATCATGTGGCCGAGGATCGATCCGGGGGCCTCGAAGCCGAACGGGGCGGGGTTGCCGATGTTGAGCTTCATGACCTTGTGGCCCTGGGCCTCCAGCCGCTGGGCCTCCACGAGGATCGGTCCCCGCACGTCGTAGCGGACATCCTTGAGCTTGGTCGACTGGGTGATCGGGCGCACGGCCCCATCCTCCCCCATCCGCCGTGGCCGCTGGCACACCAGGCAGGGCCCCGGCGGCGTCGGTGCCCTCGCGGACGCGCGTCGCCCTGCCCCTGCGGGCAGACTCGTCGGGCCGACACCTCACCGCACCGAGGAGCCCTGCATGTTCCAGCCGAACGCTGTCCCCCCCGCCACCGGCCAGCCGGAGGACTGGTGGAAGTCCGCGGTGGTGTACCAGGTGTACCCGCGGTCGTTCCAGGACTCGGACGGCGACGGGATCGGTGACGTGCGGGGGATCATCGCGCGGTTGGACCACCTCGCGGCGCTGGGGGTGGACGTGGTCTGGCTGTCGCCGATCTACCGATCGCCGCAGGACGACAACGGCTACGACATCAGCGACTACGACGACATCGACCCGATGTTCGGATCGATGGCCGATGTCGAGCAGCTCATCGCCGGGGTGCACGCCCGGGGGATGAGGCTGGTGATGGACCTGGTGGTCAACCACACCTCTGACGAGCACCCGTGGTTCGTGGAGTCGCGGTCGTCGGTCGACAGCCCGAAGCGGGACTGGTACTGGTGGCGCCCGGCCCGCCCGGGCCACGAGCCCGGCACCCGGGGGGCCGAGCCGACCAACTGGGAGTCGTTCTTCTCCGGGTCGGCCTGGGAGCTCGACGAGGCCAGCGGCGAGTACTACCTGCACCTGTTCTCCCGCAAGCAGCCGGACCTGAACTGGGAGAACCCCCAGGTCCGCCACGCGGTGTACGCGATGATGCGCCGCTGGCTGGAGCGCGGCGTGGACGGGTTCCGGATGGACGTGATCAACCTGATCTCCAAGCGGGTCGGCCCGGACGGGTCGCTGCCTGACGGGGTCGTGGGGTCCTCCGGGTTCGGCAACGCCGGCGCGCTGTGCATGAACGGCCCGCGGATCCACGAGTTCCTCCAGGAGATGCACCGCGAGGTCCTCGCCGGGCGCAACCTCATCACCGTCGGCGAGACCCCCGGCGCCACGGTCGCGGACGGCCGCCTCTACTCCGACCCGGCCCGCGGCGAGCTGAACATGGTGTTCACGTTCGAGCACGTGGACCTGGACTGCGCCCCGGGCGGCACCAAGTGGGACCTGGCCCCGCTGCGGCTGCCCGACCTGAAGGCGAACCTGTCGTCGTGGCAGGAGGGCCTGGCCGAGGTCGGCTGGAACTCGCTGTACTGGAACAACCACGACCAGCCGCGGATCGTGTCGCGGTGGGGCGACGACGACCAGCACCGCATCACCAGCGCGAAGTCGCTGGGCACGGTGCTGCACCTCATGCGCGGCACCCCGTACATCTACCAGGGCGAGGAGCTGGGCATGACCAACGCCCACTTCACCGCCCTGGACAGCTACCGCGACATCGAGTCGCTGAACTGGGCCGCCGAGGCCCAGTCCCGGGACATCCCGGTCGAGCAGGTGCTGCGCTCCCTGGCGGTGAAGTCCCGCGACAACGCCCGCACCCCGGTGCAGTGGGACGGCACCGCCCACGCCGGGTTCACCACCGGCATCCCGTGGCTCCAGGTCAACCCCAACCACACCACCCTCAACGCCGCCGCCGCCACCGCCGACCCGGACTCGGTGTTCCACCACTACCGCCGCCTGATCGAGCTGCGCCACAGCCTGCCCGTCGTCGTGCACGGCGACTTCCGGCTGCTGCTGCCCGACCACGAGCAGGTCTTCGCCTACGTGCGCACCCTCGGCGACACCCGCCTGCTGGTCCTGGCCAACCTGTCGGGGGCCCCCGCCGCGATCGAACTCGGCGACGACGCAGCGCTGCTGGCCGGCGTTGTCCTGCTCGCCACGCACCCCACCGAGGGCGTGGCCACGGGGCCGCTGACGCTGCGGCCCTGGGAGTCGCGCGTCCACCTGGTCGACCAGGCCCGACCCCGGCCGCCCGCGGCGGGCGTCGGCCCGGTCGGGGCGAGCATGCTGGGCACGTGAGCTGGATCGACCGCCTGCAGGGCGACCCACTCCCCTGGCTGCTCGACCCGGCCGACCCGGCCGTGCGCGCGGCCACGCTGGAGCGCCTGCTGGACCGTCCCGTCGACGACCCGGACGTCGTCGCGGCCCGCGCCGCGGCGATGACCCGGGACCCCATCGCGGGCATCCTGGCCGCCCAGTCCGACCAGGGCTGGTGGGTCAAGCCCGGACCGGGCTACTCCCCGAAGTACACCGGGACGGTCTGGTCCCTGATCTTCCTCGACCAGCTGGGGGCCGACCCGGCCGACCCACGGATCCAGCGGGCGTGCGAGTACGTCCTGCGGTGGTGCCCGACCCGTTCGGGAGGACTGGGCTGCTCCGGCGCCCAGAAGGAGGCGGCGCCCCCGCCCTCGGCGGTCATCCACTGCCTCAACGGCAACCTCCTGCGCGCCCTGGTGGGGTTCGGCCACCTGACGGACCCGCCGGTTGCCGCCGCCCTGTCGTGGGCAGCGCGCGCGACCACCGGCGCCGCCGACGTGCGGTTCTACGCCTCGGCGACGTGCGGTCCAGGATTCGCCTGCGCGGCCAACGAGGGCCAGCCGTGCGCGTGGGGTGCGGTGAAGGAGCTGCGCGCCCTGGCCCGGGTTCCGGTCCCGGCCCGCACCGACGAGGTGGAGCAGGCCATCGACACCGGTGTGCGGTTCCTGCTGTCCCGGGACCCGGCGGTCGCCGACTACCCCATGGGGTGGGGCAACACCCGCCCCAACGGCTCCTGGTTCCGGCTGGGCTTCCCCTCGGGGTACGTGACCGATGTGCTCCAGGTCCTCGAGGTGCTCGCCGAGCTCGGCCACGCCCGGGATCCCCGGCTGGCGCGAGCCCTCGCGTGGCTGGTCACCCAGCAGGGCCCGGACGGCCGGTGGCGCAACCGCTACGCGTACAACGGCAAGACGGCGGTGGACATCGAACGCCAGGGCCAGCCGTCCAAGTGGGTCACGCTGCGCGCCTGCACCGTGCTGCGGGCGGCCGCCTGAGCCGGGTCAGGAGCGCTGCTCCCGCACCGATCTCGACAGCAGGGACCCCAGGATCGCCACGGTGGCCACTGCGGCGGCCACCAGGAACGCGCCCTCGAGACCCACCAGCGCGACCAGCGGGCCGGCCAGGGCCAGACCGATGGGACCGAACATGAGCGACCCCATCGCGTCGTACGCGGTCACCCGGGAGAGCGCCTCACGGGGGACGTGACGGTGCAGCGCGGTGTACCAGAGAACCGCGAACAGCTCGATCGACAGGCCCCACACGAACGCCGCGGCGGCCACGACCGGCAGCGGCAGCGCCAGGGCGAGCGTCACCAGCCAGAGCGGCAGGGTCAGCAGCACCAGCATGCCCACCAGCATGGGCCGGGCCACCTGGATCCGGGACGCGGACAGCGCCCCGAGGAGCAGCCCGATGGACTGGCTGGCCAGCACCACGGCCCACCCGCGGGCGCCGCCGTACTCCTGCAGGGCCAGGACCGGGCCCATGACCTCCTCGGCTCCGCGCAGGGCCATCACCAGGAAGCTGAAGGACAGCACGATGACCACCACCCAGCGGAACGACAGGAACACCGCCCAGCCCCGCCGCAGGTCGGCCAGCATGGACTCGCCGGAGCGGTGGCGCACGGAGACGTGCCGGAAGGTCATGACGAGCACGCCCGCGACCAGGAACGTCGTCGCGTCGATCGCGATGGCGACCCCGGACCCCCAGGCCGCCACCAGCAGGCCGCCCACGGCGTTGCCGACGATCAGTCCGCCGTTGCTGGCCACGCTCAGGTAGGCGTTCGCCGGCTGGATGTGCTCCTCGGGGACCACGTCGGGCACCAGCCCGGTGTACGCCGGGTACCACAGGGCGTTGAGCAGCCCGGACACCAACGACAGCCCCATCAGGGCGGGGACGGTCGCGGTGCCGGTCAGGAACAGCGTCGCGATGCCGTAGACCACCACGCTCAGGACGACATCGGTCACGGCGATGACCGTGGCCCGACCCATCCGGTCGGCGATCACCCCGCCGATGGGCAGCATGAGGACGAGGGGAACGGCCTGTGCGGCCAGCACGAGGCTCAGCGCCGTCGGCGTGCCCTCCGGCAGGGCCAGCACGCCGAACGCCAGCGCGATCGGCATGATGCCGTTGCCGATGTTGCTGACGGTCCGGGCCACGAACAGCCGGCGGTACTGCGCGTTCCCCCGCAGGGAACCGGTCACCAGGAGCTCACCTCACCGCCGCAGGGAATCCCGCAGGTTCGCGACCAGCAGCAGCACCGCGGCGCCCAGCAGCACCCAGCTGGAGACGATGCGCCAGTCCACCACGAGGTAGTACAGCCCGACGAGCAGCGCGGCCGCAACGATCATGCGCACCACCACGCGGAGGAACTGCCCGCGGAACAGGCCCTCCAGGGACAGCAGCAGCACCAGCCAGGTGCCGGCCGTGACGGTGGCGCTCATCCCCGTCGTCGGGGACACCACGGCCGAGGCGGCCCACAGGATCAACGGGGTGCTGACCACGGCCCAGCCCGCCAGCAGCCGGGCGCGCAGGCCCTCGCGGCGCTCCAGCGGGAGTCGACGGTGGCGCAGGTGAGCATGCGGCCCGGCCTGGCTGACCGGTGCCGCGAGCACGGCGTCGATGCGGGCCCGCTCATCTCGCAGCCGCGTCTGCTCCATCCGCTTGGCCAGCAGCTCCTCCTCGGGGACGACGAGGGCCCGGACCTCCGGGGCTGCCGGCGCCAGTCCCGCGGCCGCCATCTCCAGGGCGTGGCGCGCCTGGCGGATCTGGCCGTCCAGCTCGGCGAGGCGGGCGTCGAGCTGGGCCGCACGCCCGGCCACCAGCTCGGCCTCCACCCGGGCGTTGGGCGCCACCTTGGCCATGCCGGCCCAGCCGATCGGGTCGGCCCAGGACTGCCGGACCGTGCCGTCGCGCTCGTATCGCGGTCCCGCCGGGCCTCGTTCGCCCCCGAGCCGGTCGCGGGTGTCATGCCCCCACAGGCCGCGGAAGTCCCGGACCCACGCGGTGTCGTCGTCGATGACCACGGCGTGCCAGCCGTCGGCCTCACCGGGCCCGATCGCCCGGCCGTCACCGCGCGCGTAGTCCACGTAGGGGATTCCCAAGCCGGACGAGTCGGAGCGCGACCAGGGCGTGAGCACATGGCCCAGCCAGCGCAGCACCCGGACCAGCCCGCCGAGGGTCGGCGCGGGGATGGTGATCAGGTAGTCACCGGCCAGGTAGGCCCCCGAGTGGGATCCTGCGCCGGCGAAGACGACGGGGTGCCGGCCGGCGACGACGGTCAGGTCCGGGTCGTCCCAGCGCCGCCGCAGGTCGTCGCCGACCTCGTCATGGGCCGAGAACACCACCCAGCGCGGGATCGGAAGGCCGTCGGAATCGCTCTCGGTGCCGTCGAGGTAGACCGTGACCTGCTCCCAGTCGGCCTCGTGCTCGTTGACGCCACCGAACGCGGACCGCCAGTTGTTGAACGCGTAGAAGAACCAGTACTGGCACACGATCCAGCGGCCGTCCCGCAGCACCCTCGCGTGGTAGGTCGGCCGGTCCGGGGCGAGGTGCTGCTGCTGGAGCTGGTAGGACAGCGCGGCGCTGCCTCCCGGGACGCTGCCGCGGAAGAGCAGGGACACCCGGTTGAGCGCGTCGACCAGACGGGCCAGCATGCCCACGGCCGCCAGCCGGCCGCCACCGGTCAGCCGCGGGGGACGGTCCCGCATGATGCTGGCGACCGTGGACTGGCGCTCGCCGGTCATGATCCCGGAGACGGATTCGCCGATCCCCTGGGTGGTCTGGCTGCGCGCGACCAGGGTGTCCAGGTCCAGCGCCCCCGGTGCGACGGCAAGGGAGGCCTCCCCCTCGGGCCCGGTGGACCACAGCCCCGCGCGCTCGAGGTATCGCTCGACCGACACCGGGTAGAAGTACTCGCCGCGCGTGAACCGCACGACCGGCTCGAAGGCGCGCAGCAGGGTCAGGTCATCGGGCACGGACGCCATGCCCGGACCCTAGCCGCATCACGCCCGCGCATCACGCCCGCGTGGCCGGACCCGCGAGCGGCTCGTCACCGGTCCGGGGCCGCGCGGGAACGGTGCGACAATGATCACGACCGACGTCCCGCCCCTCGTCCGGGAGCCCGATGAGCACCCACTCCCCGTCCGCAGGCCCCCTGCCGGGGGGCCCGACGCGCGCCGCGGTGATCGTGATCGTCACCGTTGCCGTCCTGGTGGCGATCGTCTCGGTGGTGGTGCGCGCCACGACCTCCGGGACGTCGTCGTGGCGGGAGGGTTACGGCGACGCCCCGCTGGGCGTGCAGACCCAGGCGGTCGCGGCTGCCCGGGAGGCGTCCGGCTGGACCAGCAAGCAGGTCCCGGATGCGGTGATCGGCACCATGCTCGGCCGGGCCTGCACCGACCTGCACGAGGGGGCGACCACCCGCCAGCGCGACACCGCCGCGCTGACCTACCTGGCCAGGAAGGCCGACGCCCTGCCGCTCAAGGCACTGGCCCAGGTGCCCGAGGCGGTCGCGGCCGGAGTCGCGATCCGCTGCCCCGAGGCCTGAGCCCACGGGGCGCCCGGGGCGCCCGGGCGGCCGTTCATCTCGCCTCGGGGTCCGGCTGGTGGATGCCGAAGGTGTTGCCCTCGGTGTCGAGGTAGTAGCCCTGCCACGCCATGCCCGTCAGCGCCATCTTCGGCAGCGCGACCTGCCCGCCGGCTGCCAGGATCGCCCGTTCGGTGGTGTCATAGTCGTCGACCTGGACGGTGCACACGTAGGCGTTGGTGCCCTGGCCCAGCCCGGGAGCGGCAGCCGGGCGACCCAGCAGGCCGCCGTTGATGCCCGGCTGGTCGTCGGCCCCCGTGATGACCCCCCAGTACGGGGAACCCGTGACCCCGCTGTAGTCCTCGAAGGTCCAGCCGAGCGCCGCGGCGTAGAACGCCCGCGCCCGGTCCAGGTCGTCGGCCTGGACCTCGAAGTGCACCACTCGAGCCGCCATCGCTGTCCTCCTGACACCCGCCGGGTCTCCGGCCGGTCGGTTCAGCATAGGTCGAGCAGGTGGTTCAGGTCCCCCGCCGCATGGCGAACGCCGCTCTACGGCGTGCGAGCTCCGCGCGCAGGTCGGGGTCGTCCATCACGATCGCCACGGTCGGGCAGTCCTGCGGGCCGAGGTTGGCCTCGGGATGGCAGAGGGTGCACGGTTCACCGGGCCGCAGCGGGCACGCCGCATCAGCGCGGGAGCGACGCGCCCCGGCCGTGGATCGCGATGGCTGCATACCCCCAAGGGTACCCCTGGAGGGAGCGTCCCACTCCGGCGGCCGGTGGGCTCACCTCCCCGGTGGCCTCACATCACGTTGGCGAGGGTGACCGCACTGCCGTAGGCGAGGACCTGCACGCTGTCCTCACCGAGGTTCGTGGTCTCCAGCCGGACCCCGACGACCGCGTCGGCACCCAGGGCGACGGCGTGCTCGACCATGCGGGCCACGGCCGCCGCAACGTGCTCGGACTCGTTGCGCGTGGCCGTGGCGTCCGACACCGTGCTCACAGCCGTCGCCCGAACCTCCACGCCGATGACCAGACCGAGGTGCCGGGCCCCGGTGCGCCCCGCGACATCCTCGGTGGTGGAGAGGGGAAGGGCGGGGTTGGCGGGCATGGTGCCTCCTCGGATCGGCGCGCTGCCAGCCTACGACGGGGCACCGCCTTGGGGCGGCTGCTTCAGAGACTTCGGTCGTTCCACACCGGGTCCGGGTCACGTGGCGGGGCGAGGTCCCGCCCGGACCGCACCCGGGTCTGCTCGGTCGACTTCACCCGGCGGCAGTTGCGGCACTCGACCTGCACCACGACAAGGCCATCGTCACTGCCTGCCCCGAGGAACCGGGGGACGTACTCGTGTTTGCCGCCGATGCAGCGCAGCCGTCCCGCGAGGCGCTCCATGGCCGTCCGTGACGAGGTCATGATCCAGCATAGTCAGGTTAGGGTTACCACAGCATCACAAGATCAATAACTCCCGGCGCCGCCCGGGGGGCCCAGGGCGTACTCGACCCCGAGGAACGTGATCGGCGCCCCGGTGGCGTCGGGGACGAACGACACCGGGGACTGGCCCACCTCGACGAACCCGAGCCGCGTGAGCAACCGCCGCGACGCTGCGTTGTGGGCCGCCGTTCCGGCCACGACGCGGGCGACGCCGAGCTCCTCGAACGCCCAGGCGATCAGGGCGGCGACGGACTCGGCGGCGTAGCCCCGGCCCCGGAACGCCGGGTGGAACGCGTAGCCGAGCTCGGCGTGGTCGTCGCCCTGGCCGACGAGCGTGATGTAGCCGACCGGTTCGTCGGTGGCGGCCAGGACGACCGTGAACCACTGGCCGGTCCGGCAGAACCCCGCCAGGGCACGCCGCACCGAGTCCTCGGCGAGGTCCCAGGGGTGGTCGGTGTACCAGAGGTCGGGGTCCGCCTGCCGCGCGGCATTCACCGCCTGGTAGAGCGGCCAGTCCCCGGGCTGCGCAAGCCGCACCATCAACCGGTCGGTCCGCATCGGCAGCCCAGCGGGGGTCCGGGCGGGCGTGCTCACGCCACTGGACTGTAGTGGC
>JBDHZV010000051.1:0-17140 GCA_039812125.1 Candidatus Nanopelagicales bacterium | reverse complement strand
GCGATCTCGACGCGGTTGCGGGCGCCGAGCTTGGTCATCAACGACGCGACGTGGGTCTTGACCGTGCTCAGGCCGACGAAGAGCTCCGTGGCGATCTCGGTGTTGGTCCGGCCCCTCGCCACCAGCGCGAGCACCTCCTCCTCGCGCTCGGTGAGAGGGGCGATGGGCTGGACCGGTACCACCGGCGCCTGGTCGGCGAAGGTGGCCAGGAGCCGACGGGTGACGTTGGGGGCGATCAGCGCGTCCCCGTTGGCTGCCGCGTGGATCGCCTGCACGAGCAGCTCCGGGCCGGCGTCCTTGAGCAGGAACCCCCGGGCACCGGCGCGCAGGGCGCCCAGCACGTACTCATCGAGGTCGAAGGTGGTGATCACGACCACCGCCATCGGGTCCCTCACCGCTGGCCCGGCCAGGCGCCGCGTCACCTCGACGCCGTCGAGACCGGGCATCCGGATGTCGACGAGCAGGACATCGGGACGCAGCCGGGTCGCCAGGTCGAGCGCGGTGAGCCCGTCCGCTGCCTCCCCCACGACCTCGAGGTCGGGATGCGCACCGAGGATCATCACCAGACCGGTCCGGACCAGGTCCTGGTCGTCTGCGACGACAACTCGGATCCTCATGCCAGCGCCTCCACCGGAAGCACGGCCTCGACCACCCAGCCACCCTCGGGCCCGGGCCCCGCGCAGAGCGACCCACCGAGGAGCTGGGCGCGTTCAGCCATGCCCCGCAGGCCGAACCCAGGCTCCGGGGCCGTCCCAGGGTCTGTGTGTCCATCGTCGCTGACCCGCAACCTGACGGCGTCGCCCTCCCGGCGTACGTCGATCCGCACGCGGGTCGCCCTGCGGGCGTGCCGCGCCGCGTTGGTGAGCGACTCCTGCGCGAGCCGGTAGAGCGCAGCGTCCACGGGTCGCGCCAGCCGGGTCAACGACCCGTCCAGCGAGACCTCGACCCTGGGCGTCGCGTCGGGGCGCGCCAAGCCAGGCAGGTCCGCCACGCCCGGCTGCGGAGCGTAGGCGACGGCTTCCTCCTCACGCAGCGCCCGAACCATGGATCTCATCTCCGCCAGGGTTCGCGACGCCTCGGACTCGATCGCGGCCAGGGCTTCGACAGCCTTCTCAGGCTGGCTGCCGGCGACCACGCGACCCGCCTGCGCCTGCACCGCGATGGCCGAGACGTGGTGGGCCACGGTGTCGTGCAGCTCGCGCGCCAGCGCCACCCGCTCCTGATTGCGGATCTCGCGCTGCTGGCGATGCCAGAGGGCCGCGCGGTAGCGGAACACCGCTGCGAGTGCGACGACCAGCAGCAGCAGGACGCTGCCGCCGAAGGCGTCCGCCCAGCCCGCAGCGGCGGCCCGCATCCCCAGCGCGACGACGACTGCCACGGACGACGTCCCCACGACGATCTCCCGTCCGGAGCCCCACCGCACCAGGGAGTAGAGCAGGATCAGGACGGCCATCATGGAGTAGAGGCCGATGTCCCCGACCTGCGCAGCCACCTGGAGGACCGCGAGCAGCCCGGCGACGCCCCACCCGACCAGTGCGGCCACCAGGGGGCGGCCCCGCCGCCACAGCAGGGCTGGTACCAGAGCCAGGGTGAGCACGGTCACCAGGGGGCGCCAGGCCAGGTCCGGCCGAACGATGCCCTCGAGCAGCGCAGCGGTCGCGAAACCGCCCACCAGCAGCCAGTCGACACGACCGATGGGTGGAACCTCAGCAGGCCGCGGCTCTCGCCACAGGGAGCCCGGGACTGTCACCACGGCTCCAGCCTAGGGATCGGCGCGCCGGCACGGACCCGCCGAAAGGACGAGACACGGACCATCCCATCGGCCGGGCCACTCCAGCCTCCAGGCCGAGGTGCCCGGCGCCGGGCTCAGCGATCGTGGATCCACCGATCCTCACCACAACAACGGAGCGCATCATGAGGGCACGTCACCCACGCACCGCACTGCAGGACCAGCCGATCCCCGTGAGGGCCAAGCTCGCCGCAGCGTGGACCAGCTTCATGTTCCTGTACGTCTACGTCGACATCCTCGGCCTGTACAAGCCCGGCATCATCGACGACATCCTCGACGGCAAGGTCTTCACGTTCGACATCAGCCAGACCTGGGCGGTCACGGTGCTGTCCCTGCTCGCCGTCCCGATCCTCATGATCGTGCTGTCGATGACTCTGCCCGCCCGGGTCAACCGCCCCCTGAACCTCATCGTTGCCGCGGCCTACGTGCCCTTCACGGTGTTCAACGTGGCCGGCGGGTCCTGGCTGTACTACTACAGCCTCGGCGTCGTCCTGGAGCTGGTCCTCCTCGGCCTCATCGTGCGGTACGCCTGGAAGTGGCCCCGCACCGCACGGTCGGCGACCATGGCGGCCAGCCCGGGTCGGGACGGCCTTCACGCCCAGCAGCCTGCCTGAGCCGCCGAGCGGTCCCCCCTGCCGTTCGCAACCAGCTGCCTCAGCGCCGCGGTACGGGCATCCGGGCAGTGGGCGGAGACCACCACGGAACTGTCCGGTAGCGGCCTTCCGGGGTCCCTACCGGACAGTTCAGGTCAGGGGATGCGCACGTCGCTCGTTGGCGGTAGGGCATGCGCCAGCAGTCGGTGGCGATCGGTGCGGGTCGATTGGGGTCCGTCAGCCACCCGGCGGGCTGAGGGTGATCGTGCCCTCCTCGTTCAGGCGCAGCTGGGCGCCTGCCGTGCGCACAATTGCCTCGTAGGGCGGCGGTACCACCAGCACACGCCCCAGGACCCCCTCCTCGGAGACGCCAGGGGCTGTGATGATCAGGGTGTCGGGCAGCGCCTCACCGGTTCGCATCGCCGAGACCGAGGCGCCCGCGAGGGCCATCCCGGTCGGAGCCCCGGCCAGGCGCGCCCCCTCCGCGAGCTGCACCGGCGCGCACGTCCCCGAGACCGGGATGAGCCACGCGGAACCCGCCTGCGCGGCCCTGCCGATGGCCTCGTTCGGCGCACCGACCAGGATCCCCGGCGCACTGCGGCACGCCCGGACCACGGCCACGGCCCAGCCGAAGCGGTCTGCAGTCTCGGAGACCCCAGGGACGCCCTTGCTGCTCTGGGAGTACACGGCCTTCGGACTCAGGGTGGTGCCGCTGATCTTGAAGGACGTCACGGCACCGGTGTCCTGTCGGGTGCCGTCCTCGAACGGCGCGCCGACCGCCGCCCAGCCGTCGGCCACCCCCACGGCGAACCCGAACCGATCGCCCCGCTCCGCCCTGCCGGGAACACCCTTCGAGGCCTGGCTGACCACCTCTCCGGTGAACCGCGCGCCTCCCCGGTAGCGCAGGACGCTCACCGCTCCGGCGTCCCGCACCGACCCGACGTCCTCCCCCGGCGCGCCGACGAGCAGCAACGATCCATCGGCGGCCAGCGCGGCCCCGAAGCCGTCACCGGCCTCGTCCGCGCCAGGCAGGTTGCGCTGGCTCAGGACGCGGGTGATGCCCGTTGGCAAGCCGTCGCTGCCGATCGGCAGGGTGACCAGCGCGCCGCCCTTCGCCACGCTGGTCGGCACTCCGGCACCCACCACGATCAGCCGGCCGGGTGACTCGAGCAGCGCAGGCGTGCCATGCAGGCTGGACACGCCGCTCGGCGCGGCGGTCCGCCGCGCCGAGCGGACCTGCAGCCCCTGCGGTGAGCCCAGCGCGACGTAGACGGCCGGGTCCTCGGGCGATGCGTCGACAATGACAAGGTCGGTGACCCCGTCACCGTTCAGGTCCCGCGCGAGGAGGCCCTGGCCGAAGCCCATGGCGTTGTCCGCGCTCGGTGTCGGCCCCCCAGCCTGCGCGCGCGAGAAGCTCACGGCCACCCCGGAGCCGTAGGCGACCACCACCTGGCTCTCGGTCGAGCCCACGCCGTAGACGAGGTCGGCCTTCCCGTCACCGTCGAAGTCCGGGAACGCCGAACCCCCGGCGGCCACCCCTGCCTGCCCCGGGGGCACGCCGCCCTCGACGCCCACCTCCCCGGCCCCGACACAGCCACCCACCACCAGCGCAGCACCGGCCACGAGCACAGCCACACGCCACGACGCCGCCATCATGGGTGCTCCTTCCTCCCCGATCGCCAACCTACGCCCGTCGCCCGCCACCAGGTCGCCCGCGGGCACGGCAGCCCCGGACCCTGTCCTCGACGGGCAACACCGAGCACAAGCGAACCCGCCTGCGGGCTGACCTGCTGCTGGAATGCGTGGGTCGTGCTCAGTTCCCGGTTGAGTCGCCGCGCCACTTCGGCCAACCGAGCAGGCGTGGACGTTCGGCGACCCAGGCGTGGGTGTCGGCGCCGATCTCGAGGTCGATGAGGTCCTCGAGCTTCTGCCGGTAGGCCTCCACGAGGTCGGAGTGCGCGAGGTCGGCAGCGAGGTTGTTCGTCTCCCCGGGGTCGAGCTGGCGGTCGTAGAGGACCACGTCGTTGTCCGAGTGCAGCGCCTGAAGGTCGCCCGGGCGGTTGGGGTTGAGTGGGGAGAAGTAGCGACCGAATGTGTAGCGCTGGTCGGTGTAGCCGCGCAGGAATCCGCGCTTGTCCCAGTCGGGGCGCAGCGCTCCGGACTGGATGCGCTCCCCGGCGTCGGGTTGGGTCATGCCCCGCCAGTACCCCTCGTCCAGCGTGGTCACGATCTCCACCGCGGTCAGGACACCGTCGCGCACCGGGGTACCCGACTCCAGGATGGGTCGCAGGCTGTGCCCGTGCAGCGCCGGGTACCGCTCGGCGACCTGGGTGGAGTCCACCCCGGCGAAGTCCAGCAGGGTGGTGGCCAGGTCGACCGCCGAACTGAGCGCATCGGTCCCGCGCCCGCCCGCCACATCGGGGTGCACGATGACCATCGGCACGTGGAAGTTCTCGTCGTAGACGAGGTTGCCCTTCTGCCGCAGCCCGTGGGATCCGGCCAGCTCACCGTGGTCGGAGGTGAACACCACGATGGTGCGGTCGGCCTGACCAGAGGCGGCCAACGCGTCCAGGACGACCCCGACGTGGCGGTCCACGTCCCGGGTGCAGTTCAAGTAGAAGTTCAACCCATCCACCCAGTGCTGCGGGTCCTCGACTGGCCCGAACATCACCTCCAGGGCCCCGGCGTACTCCCGCACCGCCGCGGGGGCGCCCGCAAGCGGGTCGCCGACCGTGTCGGGTGGTTGGAGGGCCCAGCGCTTGGCGTACATGGGGATGTCCACCGGCGGCTTGACGACCATCGCCTCGGCCAAGTTCGGGGGCGGGGCCACCAGGGCCCGGCCACCGTAGTCGAAGCTCATGATGTCGTGGGGGTTGACGAAGTTGACCGTCATGAACCACGGCTGGTCAGCGGCCAAGGCCGGGGCATCGTCGCGCAGCCAGCGGGCGGCCTGACCCGCGATCACCGGATCGATCTTCAGCCCCGCCCACGCGCCACCGTCGATGTCGCCCCATTCATTGAAGCTCAGGAAGCCGTACGGGCGCAGGGCATCCACCGACGAGCCGGCGTCGCCGGGCCGCCGATAGGCCTTGGACAAGTGCCACTTCCCCTGGTACACGCAGTGGTAGCCGGCGGCACCAAGCATCGTGCCCAGGGTGCCCATCGAGGGGTCCAGCGGGGCCACGTAGGGCATGTTGTCGTTGTCATGGACCTGCGTGATCGGCATGTGCTGGCCCGTGTAGATCACCGACCGCGACGAGCTGCACTGCGCCGAAGCCACGTAATGCCGCCGGAAGCTGGTACCCATCTCGACCAGGCGCTCCCGAGCAGGGAGCACGAACCCGTCCGGCTCAGGAAGCGCGTAACGCTCCTCATCCGTGGTGATCAACAGGATGTTCGGGCGGGTCATCAGCAGCTCCTTCCCGGCAACAGCCGCGGCTGGTAGCCGAGCATCGCGTCAGGATCCTCGGCCAGCCGCCGGGTGGTCAAGAGGACGGCGGGATCGGGGCATGGACCTGTCGTCCTTCGGTGCAGGAGCAACAGCGGGAACACTTCGGGACGCCCAGGGCGTCGTGCTCCCGCACGAATGGACCGGGGCCGGTGTTGCTGCGGGAGCACCAACCAACGGCGCCCAGGTGGGTCATCTGCCAATGGCGGTGTGCGTGCTCAACGACATCTGTCGCACCTGCTCGGTGTTGTGGATGACATCGCTGAGGTTCCGCGCGCGATCCGCGCCGGCGCCGCAGTCACCCGGCACGAGCGATGCCGTGATGGGCCGGAGTGGCGTGGTCCTCGACAACCGGATGCTTGGGACCTGTGCCCGACGGCGATCAGCGGGTCGTCCACCCCCCAACAGCCGATCAGGAGTCGGGTCACAGTCCAGCCCCGATGCTCACGCGACGTTGCGCGGTATGACCCGAGATCGCTGAGTCGGCGGCCTCACGTGCTACGTCGATGCCGCGCGGCGCGGTGCGTCCTTGCGGCGCAGGGCCACCAGGGTGATGAGGATGCCAACGACGAGCAGCACGGTCCCGACCAGGCTGGCCTCGATTCCGAACGAGCCACCGGAGAGCAGCGCGTTCGAGCCCTCGGTGGGACCGAATGTCAGCAGCGAGGTTGGCTCGGGATTCCCGCTGACCGGTACGCCGTAGATGTTGCCCTGGAAGTAGTTCCATCCCGCGTGGAATCCGCAGATGAGCCACAGGGATCCCTGCTGGATGGCCACGAGGCAGGCGAATGCCCCGTAGAGGAAGATGTTCACGCTGCCCACGAGCCCTGCTCCGGGGTGGATCGCGGCGAAGATGATCGAGGTTCCGATCACCGCCGCGACGGCTGGGATCTGGCGCATCCCCATGGGCAGCATGTATCCGCGGAACACGGCCTCCTCGATTGAGCTCTGCGTGATGAACAGCAGCAGCAGGGGGATCAGGGACAGGGCCGCGGCGCTGCCCTGCAGCGCGTGCTGGGACCGTCCGGTTGCCAGGTCGCCGGTAAGGGTCGGGATCAGGATCCCCAGCGTCATCAGCCCGGCGCCGAGGAGCAGGCCGAGGCCGAACCGAGCCAGGCCGTTCCTGCCCCGGAAGCCCAGCGACGACAAGCCACGGCGTTCCTTGATCCTGACCCACAGGATGAGCAGCACGGCCGTCGTGCCGAACATGAAGGCCTCGAGGTACTGCGCCCGCGGCTCGCCGGACTGCGGGTCGCCCAGGACCACGCCGCCGACGGCACCACCGATCGTGAAGCCTGCGACCACGAACACCACGCCCAGGATCCAGGCCAACCACCATCGGGTGGGGCGCTGGGCCTCGTTGGCCATGGCGACAATCGGACTGTCGTTCAGTTCCATTGGATTCCTTCAGCACTGGGGGGCGTTGCCCGGGTCATGGGGCGATCACCGGTTCCATGGTCCTGCCCTTCGCGAGGCGGCTCCTCGACCTGACCCGATGCCCCCTCCTGGACCGGACCCGATGCCCCGCTGGGGCACGCCGCCAGAGGGTAGGCGGCGCACCCCTCTGGTCGATCGCCAGCCGCGCGTAACGGTTACGCCCCTCGACGGGGTCGCCTCATCGACGAACTCGATCGGGACGGTCCGGAAGCCGCTGACCAGGCCAGCGATGAGAAGCACCGTGCCGCCGCTCCCACCACCCCCGCCTCCTCATCCCGTCTGGGCCTCGGCACGGCGGGATCCCGTCAGGACCGACGGGCCGTGCGGAGCCGTGGTGACGACCTCCCGGTCAGCTCCGGGTCGTGATCCAGAGGCATCTCCCGGGTCGAACTCCGGATCAGGGCAATGCGGGCCTCGAGCACGGCAATCTGATCCTCCGTGAAGTTGACGTAGCCCCTGAGCACGGCAAGGGGACCATCGTCCTGGGCGGGCTCGATGGCCAGTGCGGCGGCGAACTCGGTGCGAGCCTCCTCGAGGTAGCCAAGCCCGGCCAGGGCAAGGGACCTGTAGAACGGACCCCAGCACACGTCTGGGGAGTGGATCAGGCCAGCCTCGGCGAGGGCCACCGCGTCGTCGCCGGCGAGGATCCGGTCCAGCGCAAGAAGTGAGTGCTGGTGGCCGGGATGGGCGGGATTCAGGCGCAGGGCCTCCCGGGTGAGCTGGACTCCCTCGTCCCACGCTCCCGCCGCTGACATCAGGACCCCCGCGGTGGCCATCAGGGTGGGGTGCCCCGCGCCGAGGCTGGCACCGGCGCGGGCGCGTTCGATCGCCACCGCCCACTGGCCGCGGGCGAGGGCGACAGTGCCCAGCTCGAGATGCGCGTGGGCGTTCCGCCGATCCAGGGAGAGCGCCTCGCGTGCTGCCGTCTCCGCGACGATGAGATCGGCCTCCGGATCCTCGGACAAGCCGTACGCGACAGGAACCGCCACGGCATTGGCGTACATGGCCAGCGTGGTGGCGGCACACACGGTGGACTCATCGGCCAACGCCCGCCCCAGCTTCTCGCGGGCCTCCAGCAGCGAGGCATTCGTGCCCTCGATGATGTAGCGGTAGAACGCCAAGCGGGCCGCGCTCTCGAGCCCTCCCATGCCCGGGCTGCCAGCGTTCGGCCGCGCCAGCAGGATCCCGGCGTAGTCGCCCAGCTCACCGGCCGTGGCGGCGATCCACTCGTCAGCGAGCGCCCACAGGTCTCCCGGTTCCTGCGCAAGGGAGTCGGCAACCGCCCAGATGATCTCGCCAGACTCGGCGTCGGTGACGCGGGCGCTCAGACGCATCGAGTCCCCCACCCTCAACACGCTGCCCTGGACCACGAACCGGGCACCGAGCTGGCGTCCGAGCTGTGCGGCATCGGCCGATCGAGATGTCGCCGGGCCGAGCACTCGGAGCCCGGGGAAGCCGGCCAACCGTCCAGCAAGAGCCTCGGACACGGCGGTCGCGGCCGGGGCGGCTCCCTCACCAACCGAGTCGAAGAGCATCACCAGGACGGCGGGCTCGTGCCCTTGGCCTCTGCGGCGCAGCACCGGAACCCGCTCGAAGGTCGGGACATAGCTGCCCGCGGGAAGTCCTATCCGGATCGGGTCTGCGGCGCCCTCGCCCTGGTAGTAGGCGTCGAGGTACCTGCGGACCCGCGTGGCCCGCACGCGCACCGACGAGTCCTGTCGACCGCCGGCGGCGTCCCCACCCTGCAACCCGCGACGCCCGACCGTGCGTTCGGACAGCCGCTCGCCACGCCCGGCCAGGGTCTCGGCCACCACGTACGCCAGGAACGCTCGCGATCGCTCCGATCCGGAGAAGGCGCGACTGGCCAGTACCCGGGCCAGTCCCTCGGTGACCTCGCATCGCCAGTCCTCCGGCAGAACCGGAACGCGGGGAGCCGACGAGGAGCCGCTGGTCATGACCGGCCGCCGTCCCGGTGATGCAGCACAGCCACAGGCTAGCAGCGGCCTCTGTATCCGTTTCGCTGTGTCAGGTGCTCGGGTCCTCCGAGAGCGTGCCCCACGGACCTGGCGGGGGGCGATCAAGCGGATCGCCGACCCGTTGGGGGGTTCATCCCGAGGCGTTGCGGAACTGCGTCCGTCAGGGCGAGGTCGATGGTGGTGTCCGGCCGGGAACGACGACCGACGCCGCACGGCGGTTGGCCGAGCTTGAGCGGGAGGTCCGGGAGCTTGATGTCCGTGCCACTCGCGATTCGACACCGCGCCAGTTGCGTGGTTGCATGTGAGCACTCACTCATTGTCTGGGAGGCGTCATGGGCGTGGTCACCATGGATGGGCTCACCCGCAGGTTCGGCGCGGTCACGGCGGTTGACCGGCTGACCCTGGACCTGCCGGGGGGTGGGGTCGTGGGCCTGCTGGGTCCGAACGGGTCCGGGAAGTCCACGTTGATCCGGATGCTCCTGGGGCTGATCCGACCCACGGAGGGCACAGCGCACGTGTTCGGCCAGCCGATCAGCCACCCCTCTGCCTATGACCATCGGGTCGGCGCCCTCGTCGAGAACCCGGCGCACGTTCCGGGCCTGTCGGCGCGCGCCAACCTGCTGTCACTGGCCCGCCTGCGCGGCTTGCCTACCGCCCGGGTCGACGAGGTGCTGGGCGTGGTTGGGCTGGTCGGCCGGGACTCCGAGCCAGTGAAGCGGTTCTCGCTGGGCATGAAGCAGCGGCTGGGGATCGCCGCGGCCCTGCTGACCGACCCGGAGCTGCTCCTGCTCGACGAGCCGACGAATGGCCTGGACCCAGCCGGCATCGTCGAGATCCGCACGTTGCTGATGGACCTCGGGCGCAACGGGCGGACTGTCGTGGTGTCCTCGCACCTGATGGCCGAGATCGAGGCCGCGTGCGACTACATCGTGATCATCCGATTCGGCGAGCTGTTGTTCGCCGGACCCACCGGGGAGCTGCTCGCGCAGACCAGTGCCCACATCGACGTGCGGCCCGAGCGACACGACGAGTTGGGGCCGCTGCTTGATGCGTTGCGTGCGCAGAACTGGCGCGGGGAACGGATGGGCGATGTGCTGCGCATCCACGCCGAGCCCGGACGCGCCGGCGACCTGAACCGTGCGGCCGCCGCCGCCGGGTTCACCCTCGGGCACCTGGTGGTCGGGCAGGACAGTCTCGAGGACATCTTCCTGGAGATCACCGGGCATTCCGACGGAGAGCTCGCAGCCGGCCGGGCGGCCGCGGCGACCAGCACGAGGAGGGAGGTGGCCTGATGATGCGATCCCTGCGAAGTGAGCTGGTGCGGCTGCGCCGGCGGGGCATGCTCCTCGGGTGGTTCGGGCTGATGGCCGTGTTCGCGGTGATGGCGAACACGATCATGTTCAGCGTGGTCGGCGAGGGTGTGGAGCTGCCGGCGGGGGCCCCCGGGGTGGCCTTCCCGTCCGCTGCCGAGCTCGCCTCCGCCGACGGGCTGATGGCCGGGATGCCGGCCGCGTCGACGATGTTCGGGATCGTGACCCTGTCGTTCTGGGCCATCGGGGTGGCCACCGACTACTCGACGGGGCTCATCCGATTGCTGGTTGCTGCGATGCCCGAGCGCTGGCCGCTGCTGGTCGGCAAGGTAGCGGCCCTGGCGCTGCTGACCGCGGTGGCCACGACCGTGGCGACCGTCGTGACGGTCGGGATCGCTCCCGCAGGCGCCCAGTCCGCCGGTATCGACACGTCCGCATGGGCTGGAAGCGCGGCGAGCACGATCATCAGCACTTGGGCCAGCGCCTACCTGGCCCTGCTCGTGTGGGGGGTGATCGGCCTGGCGATCGCCTACCTGACGCGTTCGTCGGCCATCGCCATCTCAGTCGGCGCCGGGTACGTGCTCGTCGTCGAGTCGATGCTCAGCCGGTTGTTCGACACCACGCCGGACTGGCTGCTCAGCGGCACGCTGACGGCGGTGGCGCAGGGTGGCAGCGCGACCGTCTCGCAGGGCACCGCGCTGCGCTGGGCCGGGTTGTACGTCGCCCTTGGTCTAGGTGCTGCCGCGGTGGTGCTCCTGCGTCGCGACGTCACCGACTAGCCTCACCACCGGGCAGCGGAAGGCGGTCGCGATGGCGGAGAGCAGCGCAGGCAAGCGCGGTACGACGACTCGGGCCCGCCTCCTGTCAGCCGCGCGGGATGTGGTCGCCGAGGTCGGCTACGCGCACGCGACGACCAAGGCGATCGCCGCGGCGGCCGGAGTCGCCGAGGGCACGATCTACCGACATTTCCCGGACAAGCACGCCCTGTTCCTTTCGGCCGTCGTCGACGCCAACCAGCCGGTGATCACCTGGATGACCGGCCTGCCAGACCGCGCCGGGCAGGCCACGCTGGCCAGCAACCTCAGCGAGACCCTGACCCAGCTGGCCAGCCTGCGTCAGCACATGCTGCCCCTCGAGCTAGCCATGCTCACCGATCCCGCACTCATCGCCCGCCGGCAGGCGGGAATCGCGGCGCTGCGCACCGGCGACCTGACCGCGGCAATCGCCGACCTTCCCGAGCCCAACCCGCCCGCACTCCTCGCCCAGTACCTGTCTGCCGAACAGGCACTCGGGCGGGTCCGCCCCGATGCCGACCCAATCCACGCCGCCATCACCATCCTGGCCACCCTCATGGGGCTCACGATCATGCCCGCACAGGACCCCTCGCTCGACCCGACCGACGACCCCGTCGCCGCAGCACTGCTCGAAACCGCCGTCGACATCCTGGCCAAGGGCCTGGAAGTGGAGCACCACCCCTCCCCGCCGTGACCGCGTCACATCGGCTCCCCTCTGTCTTCGCACCACCAAGGACCCTGCTCGCATGCTCGACGTCGGGCACGGCACCGCGCAGGCGACCGATGATCCGCTCCCGGTACGCCTGGGCCGCGGCCGGCGGGTCGATCTCCAAGGCTTGCCGGTGAGGACAGGAACCGGGGTGGGGCCGCCAGGAAGGTGGGCCCGGTCATGGGGTCATCCGCCGCCAGGCGAGCCGTCGACGCAGCCACAGGGACACGTAGACCAGCCCGACGAGGGCTGGGACCTCGATGAGCGGGCCGATGACCCCGGCGAGCGCCTGGCCTGAGGTGACGCCCCAGACGCCGATGCTCACCGCGATGGCGAGCTCGAAGTTGTTGCCGGCGGCGGTGAACGCCAGGGTGGCGGTCTTGGGGTAGGGCAGCCGTGCGCGCCGGCCGACGACGAACGAGACCGACCACATGATCGCGAAGTAGGCCAGCAGTGGGATCGCGATCAGCACAACGCTCAGCGGGTCTGAGGTGATGGCCTCGCCCTGCAGGGCGAACATCACGACGATGGTGAACAGCAGCCCGTAGAGCGCCCACGGGCCGATGCGGGGCAGGAAGGTGTGGTCGTACCAGTCCGCTCCGCGGCGCGGGCGCAGGATCCGGCGGGTCAGGTAGCCGGCGGCCAGGGGGATGCCCAGGAAGATCAGCACCGACTTGGTGATCTCCGCGGTGGAGAAGGTGACCTCCTCGGTCGGCAGGCCCAGCCAGCCGGGCAGGATCTCCAGGTAGAACGTGCCCAGCAGGGCGTAGCCCAGCACCTGGAACACCGAGTTGATCGCAACGAGCAGTGCGGCGGCCTCCCGGTCGCCGCAGGCCAGGTCGTTCCAGATCAGCACCATCGCGATGCAGCGGGCCAGGCCGATCACGATCAGGCCGGTGCGGAACTCCGGGTAGTCGGCCAGGAACACCCACGCCAGGGTGAACATGAGGGCCGGGCCGATCACCCAGTTCAGCAGCAACGAGCTCCACAGCATCGGCTTGTCGCTGGTGACCCGGCTCATGTCCTCGTAGTGCACCTTGGCCAGCACGGGGTACATCATCATCAGCAGCCCGATCGCGATGGGCAGCGACGTCTGGCCGACCTTCACCGCGTCCAGGACGCCCTGGACCCCGGGCAGCACTCGCCCAAGGAGCAGGCCGCCGGCCATGGCCAGCAGGATCCACACCGGGAGGAACCGGTCCAGCGTGGACAGCCGGCCCAGGACCGCGGCATCGTCATCTGGAGGGGAGACTGTTGTGGAGCGGTGCTCGGAGGGTGTCACCGGAATGCTCCTGTCTTGGCGGTTGGACAGGTGTCAGTTGACGGGTGCCAGCAGCGTCGCGATCTCCTTGGCATCGGGGACGCGCCCGGAGACCAGGACCTGCTCGTCGACGACCAGGCCGGGGGTCCTCATGACCCCGTATGAGGCGATGTCACCGAAGTCGGTGACCTTCTCGATGGTGGCCTCCATGCCAAGGCTGTCCAGCGCCTGCTTGGCATTGGCTTCCAGGCGCTGGCAGTTGGCGCAGCCGGAGCCGAGGATCTTGATGATCATGGTGGTGCTCCCTTTCGTGTGGGCAGGTCAGGGCTGGGGTTGGGTTGCTGCGGTGAGCAGGTGGCGAAGTGCGGTCAGGGTGGGCACGCGCCCGGCGAGGACGACCTGCTCGTCGACGACCAGCGCGGGGGTGGTCATGACGCCGAATTCGATGATCGTCTGGTAGTCCTCGACCTTCTCCACGCTGGCGTCGAGGCCGAGGTCGGCGACGGCCTCGCGGGTGACCCGGTCAAGGATCACGCAGTTGCGGCATCCGGGGCCGAGGACCTTGATGACGGTGGTCATGTGACGGCCCCGGAGCCGAGGAGGGCATTGAACAGGTAGCCCACGACGATGATCCCGGTGGCCACCACGGCGATGAACAGGCCCAGCAGCTTGGGCTGCAGCACCCGGCGCAGCAGGATCATCTCCGGCAGGCTCAGTGCGACCACGGCCATCATGAAGGCCAGCACGGTGCCCATGGGCATGCCCTTGGCGTAGAGGACCTCGACCAGGGGCATGATGCCGGCGGCGTTGGAGTACAGCGGGATGCCCAGGGCGACGGCGACCAGCACGCCGAACGGGTTGTCGGCGTTGGCGTAGGTGGTGAAGAAGTCGGTGGGCACCCAGCCGTGGATGATCGCCCCGAGGCCGATGCCGACCAGCAGGTAGGGCCAGATCTTGCGCAGGATGGTGCCGACCTCCTCGATGCCCATGACGATGCGCTGGTCGAAGGTCAGTCCGGCCGCGGGGTCGATCGGCTGGCCGCGCAGCGTGGTCTGGAACACGAACGGCTCGACCCAGCGTTCCGCGTGCAGCCGGCCGAGTACCCACCCGGCGACGATCGCGATGCTGACGCCCGCCACGACGTAGAGAGCGGCGACCTGCCAGCCGAACAGCGACCAGAGCAGGCCGATGGCGACCTCGTTGGCCAGCGGGGAGGCGATCAGGAAGCTCAGGGTCACCCCGATCGGCACGCCGGCGGCGACGAACCCGATGAAGGCCGGTACTGCCGAGCAGGAGCAGAACGGCGTGACCACCCCGAGGCTGGCGGCCATCACGTTGCCCACGCCCTCGCGCCGCCCGCCGAGCAGGGCGCGGGTGCGCTCCACGCTCATGTACGAGCGCAGCACCGTGACCACGAAGATGATCCCGGTCAGCAGCAGGCTGATCTTGACCGTGTCGTAGCAGAAGAAGTGCAGCGTCTCAGTCAGCTGCGCCGCGGGGTCCATCCCGAACACGTCGTAGAGCAGCCAGTCCCAGAACGGCAGGTTCACCGAGTACAGCGCCCACCAGAGGAACGCAGCGGCCGCGAGTGTGCCGACCTGGCCGCGCCGATCGGTCGGGACCCGCTCGAGGACGCTCATCTGGAGCAACTCGGCTGTGTGTGGTGTGGCGACAGGCCGCCGGTCGGCAGGGCGGCAGCGATCCGGGCGTGCGCATCGTCGGCGATCGTGTAGTCCACCCACCGGCCGCGCTTGGCCGAGGTCACCAGGCCAGCCTCACGCAGCACCTTCAAGTGGTAGGACAGCACATTGGGTGCCACCCCCCCGACCGGCTGCAGGTCGCACACGCACCGGGTCCCCGCGGCAGACAGCTCGGCCAACAGGCGCCAGCGGACCGGGTCGGCTGCAACGGCCAGCAGTGCCACAGCCTGCTCCTGCTGCTGCGGCGACCTGTCGATGGTCATAACTTCGATCATGGTTGAAGCGTAGGGGTGGTGCGGTGGTGCGGGGATGGGCCGAAGGTCCTGACCCGATTGGCCATCCGGGTGGCCCATGATCCATGATTGCTCAATGCGCATTGTGCTTGTTGGGTCGGTGGCGGCCGGGACCTCGGTGGGAGCCAAGGCCCGGCGCAACACCGAGGATGCCGAGATCGGGGCGTTGGAGCCGCGCGATCCCGCATGGTTCGCCCGCCGCAACAACCGGGTGGCCGAGTCGCTGCGCGCCCACGGGGTCGACCATCGCCTCGGTGCGACGGCGGCGGCGATCGAGGGCGACCCGGCCACCGCCGTGCTGCTGGACTCCGGGGAGCGGATCGAGGGGGACCCGGTGATGATCCAGGTCGTCGACGTCCGCTCGGCCAAGGACCACGCGAAGTCCCACGTGCCCGGTTCGATCCGCCTCCCGCTCGGCGAGCTGCGAGCCCGCGCCGGCGAGCTCGACCCGACCGTGCCGACGGTCACCTACTGCGACAAGGGCGTGTCGGGCAACGCCGGGCAGAACATCCTGCGCTGCCTCGGATTCACCTGGGTGGCCAACCTGTCCGGCGGGAACAAGGACTACCAGACCCACCTCGCCTCCCCGGCGGGCCGCCCGTGAGGCTGGCCCCGGTGGCCCGCCGGGTGACCGCCGAATTCCTGGGCACGATGATCCTGGTGGCCGCAGTGGTCGGCTCGGGGATCATGGCCACCACCCTCACCAGCGATGTCGGCGTGCAGCTGCTGATGAACATGCTGGCCACCGTGCTGGTGCTGGGCCTGCTGATCTGGACCCTCGGGCCGATCTCCGGAGCCCACTTCAACCCCGCCGTCACCGGGGTTGCCCTGGTCCGCCGGGAGATCCCCGCCCGGGAGGGAGCTGCCTATGTCCCCGCCCAGGTCGCCGGGGCGATCACCGGGGCGATCCTGGCCAACCTGATGTTCGACCTACCCGCGGTCCAGCTGTCCACCACGGTGCGCTCCGGGTCGAACCTGCTGCTGGGCGAGGTGGTGGCCACCGCTGGACTGCTGTGGATCATCGGCGCGCTGACCCGAACCGGCAACGGCCGGCTCGGCCCCGCCCTCGTGCCCGCGTGGATCGGCGCCGCCTACTTCTTCACGTCCTCGACCTCGTTCGCCAACCCCGCGGTCACCATCGGTCGGGCGTTCACCGACACGTTCGCCGGGATCGCCCCGTCCTCGGTGCTGCCGTTCGTCGCCGCCCAGCTCGTGGGTGCGGCGATCGGCGCGGCCCAGACCGAGCTGTTCCACCCGCGGCCCGGGGGCGCCCCAGAGCCGCTGGACCTGCCCGGTCCCGTGCACGAGCGCACCTGACGATCCGTCACACACGAACCCATTGGCCCCCAACCCGATCCCGCTCTGGAGGAATCCGTGTCCGACCAGCCCAGCGTGCTGTTCGTCTGCATCCACAACGCCGGCCGCTCCCAGATGGCGGCGGCCTACCTGACCCACCTGGCCGGAGACCGGGTCGAGGTCCGCTCCGCCGGCTCCGCGCCGGCCGACCAGGTCAACCCCGCCGCCGTGGCCGCAATGCTCGAGGAGGGCATCGACATGAGCGCCGAGACCCCCAAGATCCTCACCGACGCCGCCGTGCGCGCCTCCGACGTCGTCATCACCATGGGATGCGGGGACACCTGCCCCATCTACCCCGGCAAGCGCTACGAGGACTGGGCCCTGGCCGATCCCGCCGGCCAGGGCGTCGAGGCGGTCCGGCCGATCCGCGACGAGATCCGCCGGCGCATCGAGGCCCTCATCGCCGAGATCGCCCCCGCCTGACGGTAGGCGCACCCACCCGGACGTCGGACGCCGACCAGCTCCCCGACCAGC
>JBDHZV010000050.1:0-17331 GCA_039812125.1 Candidatus Nanopelagicales bacterium | reverse complement strand
CCGCCCGGCCGCCGCCCCCGCCTGCCCGGCCGCCGCGTCGCCGGCGTAGCGTCCCCGCTCGACGTCGCCCAGGAGCCGTGCGCAGGCCGCGCGCGCGCTCGGGTCGTTCCCCGATCGAAGGAGTACCAGGGCCATGGTGGTGCGAGGTGTGGCCTGCTCGCGGTCCCCGTGCAGGTCGAGCAGGGCGTCGACCACCTCCCGATAGGCATCCTCGGCCGTACCGGAGCCGAGCCTGCGGCGGCGCCGCAGCCCACGCACGCCGCCCGGGACGAGGCAGGCCAGGAGGAGTCCCGCCAGGGCGATCGTGGCCGCCACCCGTCGAGGCGAGCTGGAGGTCGCCCCGCCGGCGCCGGCCAGATCCGGGGCCAGCTCCCGATCGGGCCGGCCGTCGCCGGCCGTGGCGCCGGGAGTCGGGGTGGCGCCGGAGCCTGGATCGACCTCGGAGTCCGGTCGGGTGTAGCGCGGGGCGCTGGCCGACGGGGACCCGGGCGTGGGCTCGAAGCGCACCCATCCCGCCCCGCCGAGCCACAGCTCGGGCCAGGCGTGGGCGTCGGTCCCGCGCACCAGCCACTCGGGGCCGACCGGGCGCCCCTGGGTGAACCCGACGACCACCCGCGCGGGGATCCCCACGGCGCGGGCCATCAGCGCCATCGTCGCGGCGAACTGCTCGCAGTAGCCGACGCGCTCCTCGAGGAACTCGTTGAGGGCGTCGCTGCCGGAGTCGGACTCGACCTCGGTGGAGTAGCGGAAGCCCCCCTCGGTGGTGAACCAGCGCTGCAGCGCGAGTGCGGCGTCGAAGGGGGTCTGGGCGTCGGCCGTGATGGCCCGCGCCAGCTCGGGCAGCTCCGGGCCGGTGAGGGGCTCCGGATCCGGGGCGGTCCGCTCCAGGTCCGGGCCGGCCACCGGCAGGGCACTGGTCGCACGCAGGTCGTCGGCGGTGCGGGTGTCGGGGGACACGAACACGGTGGCGCTGGTCCCGCGCACCGAGCGACCGTCGACCCGGAACACCAGCGAGGAGTCGACGTCCCACTGCGTGGGCCAATCCGCGGCGGTCCCCAGCGCCCGGGCCGGCGCAGGCAGCGTGGTACCGGCCAGGGGACCCACGTCGAGGCGATAGGCATCGGTGGCTGAGGACGCCTCCGGGTCCAGGGGTGCCCTCGACACGAGGTTCTGCACCGGGCGCGTGGCCCAGACCTCACCGTCGAAGTCCTCCAGGACCGCCAGGCGCAGGTACTCCGGACGGGTCGCCGTGGTCGTGTACCGGACCAGGATGCGGGGGTCCTGGGACACGATGGCACGGCGCAGCGAGACCATCGCGTCGACGGAGACCGCGTTGCCGCCCGTGCCCACTCGCTGCGCCAGCCCCGTCCCGGCCCCGGCCAGCCACCCCGAGCTCGCCGCCACCAGCACGGTCGTGCCGCCCACGGCCACGGCCAGCAGGCGGGTGGCTGCCCGCGCTCCCGGGCTCCACCGTGCCGTGCGCTCCCGTTGGTCGGTCGCCAGCACTGCCAGCCAGGCCAGCGCCACGACGACGAACCAGGCGACCCCGACCTCGCCGTCCCGGATGACCCAGGGGACGCCGTAGAGGGCGGCGAACGGGATCAACGATGCCCCGGCGAGGTCCAGGCCGCACACC
Organism: Candidatus Nanopelagicales bacterium; assembly: GCA_039812125.1. GTDB lineage: Bacteria > Actinomycetota > Actinomycetes > S36-B12 > CAIYMF01 > Prado023. The sequence continues at coordinate 15,695 of JBDHZV010000050.1, read as the reverse complement.
AGGCAGTCCGCTGCGAGCGCGGCCAGGCCGATGCCGCCGGCGATGAGCAGGAGCAGGCCCACGTCGCTGCCGGCCGGGGGGACCGTCTCGATCGCGTACTCGCGGCCCTGGCCGGCGAGCTCCTGCAGCCGGGCCAGCGCTGCCGGACCCGGTACGACCCCCCACACCGCCTCGTCGCGGGCGAACCGCACCGTCAGGGCGACCAGCAGCGCGACGCCCTGGGCCACGGGCTGCAGCGGGGCCGGGGCCCGCAGGATCCGCACGGCGGCCCCGGTGAGCACGACCACGACCACCACGACCACGGTGGTGGGCAGCCACCAGCCCCGATCCAGCAACGGCTGCAGGCACAGGGCGCAGGAGAGCACGCCGACGGCGGTGACGCTCGCCAGCCGCCAGCGGCCCTCGGCCAGGCGATCGGCCAGCACCTGCCCGGTGGGCGGGCGGGGGGTCGGCCGCGGGGGGCGTGGCAGGCCGGGGTCGGTGGCCGGGGGCAGGCCCGGGGAGACCGGCGCGGTCATCGCCGCACCGCCAGCCGCGACCAGGCCGCGGCCAGGTCCTCGCCGCGCCCCACGGACGTGGCCCGCCACCCGGCCTCGGCCATCAGGGCCAGCCCGGCGGCGCCGTCGCGCAGCCCTGCGGGTCGGGGGTCCGGGCCTGCCCCGTGCCAGCCGGCCGTGTCCACCCGCACCAGCACCTTGGTGGGGCTGTGCCCGCCGACGCCGGCGAGGATGCGGGCGGCCGTCTGGCTGAGGTCCCCGGTCACCAGCACCATCGGCCCCGAGGACACCACGTCGGCCGAGTGCGCCAAGCTGGTGGCAGGGATGGGCGACGTGCTGGCAGGCAGCACCGCGAGCGCTCGCAGCAGGGCCCGACGCTCCTCGGAGATCCCAGCCACGGGCGAGCCGGTGAACACCGGCTGGTCATCCGTGGTGCGCACGGCCAGGTCGTAGCCGGTGGCCAGGGCCAGCGCACCGACGCTGGCCGCCACGCTCAGGGTGAGGTCCAGTGACGAGTCCGGGCCGTCGCCGGCGTGGACGCCCTCACGGACGTCCACCAGGACCGTCACCGCGGGTCGCCACGGGCTCTCCTCGCTGCGGACCATGAGCTCGCCGGTCCGCGCGGAGGCCTTCCAGTCGATCCGGCGCACCTCGTCGCCGGCGTGGTACGTCCGGGGGATGACGTCGTCCGAGGCAGCCCCCAGGGCCCCGACGTGCCCCGCGCCCACCCCGATCGCCGCACCGCCGAGCACCAGCGGTGCCAGCGCGACGACCGGGGGGACCACGACGACCTCGTCGCGGCCGCCGACGGTCTGGACCCGGTGGACCATCCCGAACCGGTCGACGACGTGCAGCCGCAGCGGGCCGAGCAGGTGGCTGCCCCGCGCGCGGGTCCGCAGCTGGTAGTGGGGCTGGCCCACGGCATCGCCGGACAGCCCGGACAGGGCGAACCGGTGCGGCCCGCCCAGCGCCTCCGGCGCCAGGTCCTCAAGCAGCAGGCTGCGTCCGATCCCGAACCGGGTCCGCACCGCCACGATCACCCGCAGCTGCCCGCCCGTCGGCAGCTCGCGGGCTGACAGGGCGCGCGACACGCTCACCTGGCGGCGCGGCGGGCGGGTCAGGGCGGCCGCCACGAGCGGCAGGGCGGCGATCAGGACGCCGAACTGGACGACCGGCACGAGCCCGCGCACCATGCCGACCAGCGCGGTGGCGAGCCCGAGTGCCAGGAAGGTCCACCCTCTCGCGGTCAGGCCCCACCGGCGGGCGGTGGAGGTGGCGGCAGTCCCGGCGGCCACGCCGGTCAGGTCCAGGTGGACCGGGGGACCCGGGCCGCGATGGTGGCCACGACCTGGGCGCCGGTCCGGCCTGCTGCGGCGGTCGGGGCGGCCAGCAGCACGCGGTGGCCCAGGACGGTGGGGGCCAGGTGCAGGACGTCGTCGGGCAGGACGAAGGTGCGCCCCTCCAGCGCAGCCCACGCGCGGGCGGCGCGCACCAGGTGCAGGGTCGCGCGCGGGGACGCCCCCAGGCGCAGGTCCTCGCTGCTGCGGGTCCGGGTGGTGATGGCCACCGCCAGCGACCGCACCGGGTCGGAGACGTGCACCGTGGCCACCGCGGTCATCAGGGCGGCGAGCTCGGCGTGCGTGGCCGCCGGCTCCAGCCGGTCCAGCGGGTCGGGGCCAGCGTGCTCGGCCAGCATCCGCAGCTCGTCGGCCACCGACGGGTACCCCAGCGAGATCCGGGCCATGAAGCGGTCTCGCTGCGCCTCCGGGAGGGCGTAGGTGCCCTCCATGTCCACCGGGTTCTGGGTGGCGATGACCAGGAACGGGCTGGCCAACGGGTGCGTCGTGCCGTCGATCGAGACCTGGCGCTCCTCCATCGCCTCGAGCAGGGCGGACTGGGTCTTGGGCGAGGCCCGGTTGATCTCGTCTGCGAGCACGATGTTGGCGAACACCGCACCCGGGCGGAACTCGAACTGGCGGGTCTCCTGGTTGAACACCGACACCCCGGTGACGTCGCTGGGCAGCAGGTCCGGGGTGAACTGCAGGCGGCGGACGGTCACGCCCATCGTGCGGGCCAGGGCCTTGGCCAGGAGGGTCTTGCCCACCCCGGGGACGTCCTCGATGAGCAGGTGGCCACCGGCCAGCAGGACCGTCAGCGACATGCGGACGGCCTCGGGCTTGCCGGCAAGGACTGACTCGACGCCCGCGCGGATGCGCCCGGCGGTGTCCAGCGCCGAGCCGTCGAGCATCTGCGTCATCGACGACTCCCTCCCTCGGTCGGCGTGACAAGCATCATGCATGCCCGACCGTCTCGCCACCCCCACCCGCAGGCACCCGGCCGTCCCCAGGACGAAGATGGACGTGTCCCGCCCGCCTCCCATCCCCTCGGAGCTGCCATGACCGTCCACAAGGCCGTCCTCGGCCGGTTCTTCGACGACTTCGAGGTCGGCGACGTCTACCAGCACCCCTTCGGCCGGACCATCACCGAGACCGACAACGCCTGGTTCACGCTGCTGACCTGCAACACCAACCAGATGCACTTCAACGAGCACCTGTCCCAGCAGAACCCGATCACGCAGGGCCGGATCATCGTGGTGTCCGGCTTCACCGTGGGGCTGGTCCTCGGGCTGACCGTGCTGGACATGAGCCAGAACGCCGTGGCCAACCTCGGCTGGGACAACATCCGGCTGACCCACCCGGTGTACGTCGGCGACACCATCTACGCGGAGAGCATCTGCACCGACCGGCGCCCCTCCAGGTCCCGCCCGGAGATGGGGATCATCTCGATGACCACGCGGGCGCTCAACCAGGACGGCGACACGGTGATGACCTACGACCGCTCGGTGATGCTGCCCACCCGCGCCAGCGGGATCGGCCAGGACTACTTCCCCCACGCCAAGGCCGGGCCGCTGGCGCTGCCGGGCGCCGCAGGGGAGCCGCCCGCGCGCTGAGCCCCCACCACGTCCCGCACCACCGAACGACCCGGACCCGTTGAGGGGTCCGGGTCGTTCTGTCCTGCCGGGGTGGCCCGTCCGGTGGAGGGGTGGCCCGCCGGACGGGTGCAATGGGGGGACAAGTGGAGGGATGTGGAGTAATGTGGCGGGCAGCGGGGCGGCATTGGCGGGTGCTGAGGGCGAGGGGAGGTGATCGGCGTGTTCCTCGGGACGCACTTCCCGAAGCTGGACGAGAAGGGCCGGATCATCCTGCCCGCCAAGTTCCGGGACGGCCTGGACGCCGGCATCGTCCTGACCAAGGGCCAGGACCACTGCATCGTCGTGTGGCCGCGCGCCGAGTTCGACGCCTACGCCGAGGGCCTGCGGGCCAGCGCCCAGGCCAACGCCCGCGTGCGCGCCCTCACCCGTGTGTTCTTCTCCTCCGCCTTCGACGAGTCCGTGGACAAGCAGGGCCGGTTGACCATCCCCCCGGTGCTGCGCGAGTACGCCGCGCTGGACCGGGACCTGGCGGTGGTCGGGGCGGACACCCGCATCGAGATCTGGTCGGCGTCCGCGTGGGAGGACTACCTGTCCGCGCACGAGGACGACTTCGCCGAGCTGGACGCGGAGGGGGGTGTGGCCCTTCCCTGATCCAGCCCACCTGACCGTCGCATGAGGTTCCCCTCCGCGTCCTCGGCGCCCCTTCCCCGGCGCCGAGATCCGTCCGACGCCCCTTCCCCGGCGCCGGATCCGCGGCGGGGGGCCTGGTGGTACGGCCAGCCGACGAGGAGAGGTCATGACTGTGCGGTCGCTGCGCAGGCCCGTGGTGGCGCTTCCCGGTGCGGTCGTCTGCACCGGCGTCACGCTGCTGCTGCTCAACCTGCTCCTGGCAGGGTAGGCGCGTGACGCAACCGGAGGCCGGGCATGTCCCGGTCCTGCTCGAGCGCTGCCTGGAGCTGCTGGCCCCGTCGCTGTCCCAGCCCGGGGCGGTGGCGGTCGACGCGACCCTCGGCCTGGGTGGGCACACCGCCGCGATGCTCGCGGCCCACCCCGGACTGACCGTCGTGGGGCTGGACCGCGACCAGGAGGCGCTGCGGCTGGCCGGCGCCCGCCTGGCCGAGCACGGCGACCGGTTCCAGCCGGTGCACTGCACCTATGACCAGCTGCCCGCCGCGCTGGCCCGGACGGGCCACGACCGGGCCGACGCGGTGCTGTTCGACCTGGGCGTCTCGTCGATGCAGCTCGATCGCGCCGACCGGGGGTTCGCGTACGCCCAGGACGCGCCGCTCGACATGCGGATGGACCAGGCCGGCGGCCCCACGGCCGCCGACGTGCTCAACACCTACCCGGCGGCCGACCTGTCCCGGATCCTGCGTGACTACGGCGAGGAGCGATTCGCCGGGGCGATCGCCCGGGCGGTGGTGCGGGAGCGGGAGCGGGAGCCGTTCACGACCAGCGCCCGGTTGGTCGAGCTGGTCCGCCGGGTGATCCCCGCGCCGGCACGCCGGACCGGTGGCAACCCCGCCAAGCGCACCTTCCAGGCGCTGCGCATCGAGGTCAACCGGGAGCTCGACGTGCTGCGCGCCGCCGTGCCGGCGGCCCTCGGCGCCCTGGCCCCCGGCGGGCGCATGGTGGTGCTGAGCTACCACTCGGGGGAGGACCGCATCGTCAAGCACGCCCTGGCACCGGCCGTGTCGCCCCCCATCCCCCCGGGACTTCCGGTGATTCCGTCGCATTTGGCTCCCACTGCGCGTGTTCTGACCCGCGGAGCGGAGAAAGCGTCGGAAGATGAGGTCCTGCGCAACCCGCGGGCCGCCTCGGTGCGGCTGCGGGCCGTGGAGAAGCTGGTGCCGCAGGCAGGGGAGGGTCGATGAGGTCGAGGCGTGACGAGGGGCGACGCGAGCCGCGCAGCGCCAGCCGGGCACGCCCCCGAACCGTGACGCCCGGCCGAGCCAGCGCGCGTGCCGCTGCGCCGGCGCGACGGGGCAGCACGGCCGTGCTGGACGCCCCGCGCCCCGTCGACGCCGTCGTCGGCCCCCCTCCCGCCCCGCGTCCGGTCGGTCCCACGCTGCCCCGGGTACGTGCGGTCACGGCGCCGCGGCACCGCCTGCTCATGGTGTGCGTCGCGGTGCTGTCGGTCGGGCTGATCGGGGTGCTGCTGCTCAACACCGTCATCAGCCAGGGTGCGTTCCGACAGCGCGAGCTCGAGCTGGCGCTGTCCAGGGTCTCCGATGACGAGGAGGACCTGGCCGCCGCGGTCCAGCAGGCCGAGTCCCCCATCAACGTGGAGAAGCGGGCCAGGGCCCTGGGCATGGTGCCCGCCGGGTCCCCGGTGTTCCTGCGCCTGTCGGACGGGGCGATCCTGGGTGAGCCGGTCCCCGCCCCGCCGGCACCGGGCAAGGTCTCCTTCAAGGACGCCCCCGGGATCCAGCCCTCCAAGGCTCCCAAGGCCAGCGCCTCGCCGTCGGCCTCGCCCGCCCCGGCCAACCCCTTGGCCGGGATCAGCCCCCTGGGCGGTCGCAGCCCGTCGCCCACCCCCACGCCGCAGCCCACACCTGGCCCCGGGTCGGGTGCCGCGAGCGCCGCGGCCGCGCCCTCCGGGTCCGCGTCTGGGACGCCCGCCGGGTCCGCGTCTGGGACGCCCGCCGGGTCGGCGTCGGGGACGCCCGCCGGGTCCGCGTCTGGGACGCCCTCCGGGTCCGCGCCGGTGACCGCCCCGGCCTCGCAGCCCGCCGCGACGGTCCCGTCCGGGGCCCACGTCACGTCCACCCCGAGCCAGTCAGGGGCCACCCCATGAGCACCGCCGCACCCCCGCGCCCGACCCGCTCGCACCCCGATGCCCGGCTGGCCCCGCGTGCGCCCCGGCTGTACCGCCGCGGTGACAGCCGGATGCGCTCGGTCTACCTGATCTTCGGCATCCTCGTGGTGCTCAGCATCTACGCCGGCCGGGTGTTCGACCTGATGGTCCTGCAGGGATCCGCCCTGGCCGCGAAGGGCGAGCGCGCCCGCACCCTGACCCTGCCGCTGCCCGCCGACCGGGGGCCGATCTACGACTCCCAGGGCGCCCCGCTGGCCATCACCGTGGAGTCCCGCACCATCACCGCCGACCAGACCCTCATCAAGGACCCGGCCGCGGCCGCGATCGCGCTGGCGCCGAAGCTGGGCAAGGAGGTCGCGGCGCTCCAGGCCAGGCTCTCGGGGACCGACCGCTACGTGATCCTGGCCAAGGGCCTCACGCCGAAGCAGTGGCGGGCCATCCAGCGGATGGGCATCACCGGGATCTTCAGCGAGAAGACCACGAAGCGGTACTACCCGGCGGGCACCCTGGCGGCCAACGTGCTGGGGTACGTCAACAACGAGGGCGTGGGCTCCGGCGGGCTGGAGATGGCACTGGACTCCCGCCTGCACGGCAAGGACGGCTCGCGGACCTATGAGCAGGGGGCCCAGGGCCAGGCCATCCCCTCGGCTGAGGAGGTCATCCAGCAGCCGGAGCCCGGCCAGGGCGTCCAGCTGACGATCAACCGGGACATCCAGTACGTCGCGCAGCGGGCGATCGCCACCCGGGTCCGTGAGGCCAAGGCGGAGAGCGGCACCGTGATCGTGATGGAGGCCAAGACCGGGCGGATCCTGGCGATGGCCACGGCCCCGACGTTCGACCCGAACAACTTCCGGGGCGCGAAGGCCGCCGACATGGGCAACCGGCCCGTGTCGGAGATCTACGAGCCGGGCTCCACGGGCAAGGTGCTGACGATGTCGGCCGTGATCGAGGAGGGGAAGGCCAAGCCCACCTCGAAGATGGTGGTGCCCCCCGCGCTGACCCGCGGCGGGCACACCACCCATGACCACAACCCGCACGGCACCCTGCACCTGACGCTCAACGGCGTCCTGGCCGAGTCGAGCAACATCGGCACGATCCTGTTCGCCGACCGGATCGGCGGGGACAAGCTCTACGAGTACCAGCGCAAGTTCGGGATCGGCCAGCCCACCGGACTGGGGTTCCCGGGCGAGGAGCAGGGCATCCTGCCCTCCCCGGACAAGTGGTGGCCGACCACCTTCCAGGCGCTGGCCTACGGCCAGAGCTACTCGGTGACCTCCCTGCAGGTGGCCGGCGTCTACCAGACCATCGCGAACAACGGCGTGCACCTGACCCCGCGGCTCATTGACGGCTACGTGAACCCGGACGGCAGCTTCGAGCCGGCGGCCACCCAGCCGGGGACCCGGGTCGTGTCCGAGCGCACGGCCAAGACCGTGGCCTCGATGCTGGAGAACGTCGTGACCGAGGGCACCGGCAAGATCGCGGCCATCCCCGGCTACCGCGTGGCCGGCAAGACCGGAACCGCGGAGCGGGCGACCAAGCACGGGTACTCCGGCTTCAGCGCGTCCTTCATCGGGTTCGCCCCGGCAGACGACCCCGAGATCGTCGTCCAGGTGATGCTGCAGGACCCCAAGGCGGGCCATTACGGCAGCGTCCTGGGCGGCCCGGTGTTCAAGACGGTGATGTCCTACGCGCTGGAGGAGCTCAAGGTCCCGCCGTCGGGGACGACCTCGCCCGAGATCCCGACCGAGTGGTAGCCCAGTGCCGATCCGACCCCACGGGATCCACGCCTCCGGCGAGGCCCTGCGCGCGCTGCTGGGCCTGGCGCCGGACGCCCCGTTCCGCCTCTCCGGGATCACGCTGGACTCCCGGCGGGTCCTGCCGGGCGACCTGTACGCGGCCCTGCCGGGGTTCCGGACCCACGGGGCCCGCTTCGCCCCCGAAGCCCTGGCGGCGGGGGCGGCGGCGGTGCTCACCGATCCCGAGGGCGCCGCGATCCTGGGCGGCCTGGGGCCGCTGACCATCCCGGTCCTGGTCGTCGCGGACCCGCGGGGGGTGCTGGGGGAGGCCTCGGCCTGGCTGTACGGCCGGCCCGGGGATCGGCTGCTGACCACCGGCATCACCGGGACCAACGGCAAGACCACGACGAGCTACCTGCTGGACGCGGCGCTGCGGGCCGGCGGTCACACCACGGGAGTCATCGGCACGGTGGCCACCCAGATCGGTGACGAGGCGCTCCCGGCGACGCGGACCACCCCGGAGGCGCCCGACCTGCACGCCCTGCTGGCGGTCATGGAGCAGCGCGGCGCCACCGCGGTGACCCTGGAGGTGTCCAGCCACGCGTTGAGCCTCGGTCGGGTCGACGGCCTCGTGTTCGGCCTGGCCGCGTTCACCAACCTCAGCCAGGACCACCTGGACTTCCACGGCGACATGGAGTCGTACTTCCGGGCCAAGGCGGCGCTGTTCACCCCGCAGCGGGCCCAGGCCGGACTGGTCTGCGTGGACGATCCCTGGGGCGCGCGGCTGGCCGCCTCCGACGCCGTCCCGCTCACCACCTACGGGCTGTCACCCGCGGCCCAGTGGCGCGCCACCGACCCGGTGCCCGACCGGCTGGGGGGCAGTGCGTTCACCGCGCACGGCCCCGACGGGGTGCTCGTGCGGGCCGGGGTCGCCCTGGCCGGTCAGTTCAACGTGGCCAACGCCCTGGCCGCCCTGGCCGCCGCGGTCCATCACGGGGTCGACCCGCAGCTCGCGGCCCGGGCCATCGCGGACTGCCCCGGTGTGCCGGGGCGGATGGAGCAGGTCCGTGTCGGGCAGGACTTCCTGGCCGTGGTCGACTACGCGCACACCCCGGACGCGGTGGAGCGCGCCATCGCCGCCGCGCGCAGCAGCGCGCCGGGTCGCGTGCTGGTCGTCCTGGGCTGCGGCGGGGACCGCGACCGCGAGAAGCGACCGGTGATGGGGCAGGTGGCTGCCCGCGACGCCGACGTGGTGGTGATCACGGACGACAACCCGCGATCGGAGGTTTCAGCCTCCATCCGCGCGGCCATGATGGAGGGCGTCCGGACGGTCCCGCCGGCCGACCGTGCCGAGGTGATCGAGCAGGGCGACCGACGCGAGGCCATCCGGGCCGCCGTCGACCGGGCGAGGCCCGGGGACGCCGTGCTGGTCCTGGGCAAGGGCCACGAGCAGGGTCAGGAGGCCGCAGGAGTGATCACCCCCTTCGACGATCGGCTGGAGCTGCGCGCAGCGCTGGAGCAGCCGCGATGATCGCCCTGGATGCGGCGGGCGTCGCCGCCGCCGTGGGGGGATCGCTGGTGGACTGCCCGGATCCCCGGGTCCGGGTGACCGGGGCCGCCGCCGACTCCCGGCTCGTCACGCCCGGGGACCTCTACGTGGCCATCGCGGGGGAGCGGGTGGACGGTCACGACTTCGCACCGGCCGCCCACCGGGCCGGCGCCGTGCTGACCCTGGGGTCCCGCCCGACCGGGCTGCCCACCGTCGTCGTCGACGACCCGGTGGCTGCCCTCGGGAGGTTGGCCTCCCACGTGCTGGCGAGCCTGCCGGACGCGACGGTCGTGGCCATCACGGGCTCGTCGGGCAAGACGACGACGAAGGATCTCGTGGCTGGGCTGCTGGAGGACCTCGGTCCGACCGTCGCCCCCTCCGGGTCGTTCAACACCGAGGTCGGCGTCCCCCTGACCATCCTGCGGGCCACCGAGGCGACCCGGTTCCTGGTCCTGGAGATGGGTGCCCGCGGGCTCGGCCACGTCGCGACCCTGTGCCGGATCGCGCCGCCGGACATCGCCGTCGTGCTCAACGTCGGATCCGCGCACGCCGGCGAGTTCGGGGGTCGGGAGGTCACGGCCCGGGCCAAGTCCGAGATCGTCAGCGCCCTCGGCCACGACGGGCTCGCGGTGCTCAACGCCGACGACCCGCTGGTCGCGGCGATGGCGGGGCTCGCCCGGGGCGATGTCGTGACGTTCGGGGGTGGGCCGGCGGCCACGGTGCGCGCCGTTGACCTGGTCCTCGACGAGGGTGCCCGGCCGTCGTTCACCCTGAGCACGCCTGAGGGGCAGGCCCCGGTGCGGATGCAGATGGTCGGTGAGCACATGGCCTCCAACGGCTGCGCCGCCGCCGCGGTCGCCCTGCGACTCGGGATGACGGTCGAGCGCGTCGCGCAGCTGCTCAGCGGGGCCCAGCCGCGCAGCCGGTGGCGCATGGAGGTCACCACGACCCCGGACGGGGTCACCGTCGTCAACGACTCCTACAACGCCAACCCGGAGTCGATGCGCGCGGCGCTGCGATCGCTGGCGGCGATGGGGCGTGGCGCGGGGGGCCGGACCTTCGCAGTGCTGGGGGAGATGCGCGAGCTGGGCGAGGACAGCATCAGCGCACACGACGAGATCGGACGGCTGGCCGTGCGCCTGGACATCTGGCGCACCATCGCCGTGGGCACCGGGGCTCGCGCCCTGTTCCTGGGCGCTGCCCAGGAGGGGTCGTGGAACGACGAGGCTGCCTGGGTCCCCGACCCGCAGGCCGCGGTCGCGGCGGTGCGCAAGCAGGTCCGCCCCGGTGACGTGGTCCTGGTCAAGGCGTCCCGGTCGGTCGGGCTCGAGGCAGTGGCCACTGCGCTGATGGAGGCTCCCGAATGATCCAGATCGTCCTGAGCGCCGTCATCGCCCTGGTCGTGGCGCTGCTCGGCACCCCGGTCCTGATCAGGATGCTGACCCGGCGCAACCTGGCCCAGGCCATCCGTGAGTCGGCGGACGGCATCGTCTACCCCGAGCACTCCGGCAAGCGGGGGACCCCGTCCATGGGGGGGCTGGCCATCGTGATGGCCGTCCTGCTGGGCTACTTCGGCGCCCACCTGATCCGGTGGACGCCGCCGACGGCCTCGGGCCTGCTGGCCGTGTACCTGATGGTGGGCCTGTCGCTGGTGGGCCTGGCCGACGACTACCTCAAGGTCTTCAAGTCCCGCAGCGGTGGGGTGCGGGCCCGGACCAAGCTGCTCGGGCAGGCCGCCGTCGCGATCTCGTTCGCCTTCCTGTCCGTGCAGTTCCCGGACGCCGCCGGGATCACGCCGGCCTCCCAGGCCATCTCCTTCGTGCGCGACCTGGCGTGGGTGCTGCCGCTGGGCCTGTTCATCCTGTGGATCTGGTTCATGATCACCGCGATCACCAACGGCGTGAACCTGACCGACGGCCTCGACGGGCTGGCCGCGGGGGCCTCCGTGCTCACGTTCGGGGCGTTCACGCTCATCGGGGTGTTCCAGAATGGGCAGAACTGCGCCTTCAGCACCTCGCCGGACTGCTACGTGGTCCGCGACCCGCTGGACCTGGCCACCTTCGCGATCGCGTGCGCCGCCGCCGTGTTCGGGTTCCTGTGGTGGAACACCAGCCCCGCCCGGATCTTCATGGGCGACACCGGCAGCCTCGCCATCGGCGGGGCCATGGCCGCCCTGGCGATCATGTGCCGCACCGAGCTGCTGTTCGTCCTGCTCGGGGGGCTGTTCGTGCTGATCACGCTGTCGGTCATCGCCCAGGTCGGCTCGTTCAAGCTGACCGGCAAGCGGGTCCTGAGGATGGCCCCGCTGCACCACCACTTCGAGATGCTCGGATGGCAGGAGATCACCATCGTGGTGCGGTTCTGGCTCATCCAGGGCCTGAGCATCGCCGCAGCCCTGTCCCTGTTCTACGCCGAATGGATCCGCTGATGACCCTCGACCTGACCCGCAGCAGCGACTGGACCGGCGTGCGGGCCACAGTGGCGGGCGTCGGGATCGCCGGGTTCGCAGCCGCGGAGGCCCTGCTGCAGCTGGGGGCCACGGTGACCGCCATCGACGCCTCCGAGGGGCCCCGCCAGCAGGAGCGCGGCAGGGTGCTGGAGGTGCTCGGCGCGACGGTCGCCCTCGGCGACGGCGACCGCCTGCCCGCCGGGAGCGACCTGCTCGTCGTCTCCCCGGGCCTGCCGCCGCGCGCGCCGGTGATCCGGGCTGCCCTGGCGGCGGGCATCCCGGTGTGGGGCGAGCTGGAGCTGGCGTGGCGGCTGCGCCCCGAGGGCGCCGCCCCCTGGCTGGTGGTCACGGGCACCAACGGCAAGACCACGACGACGCTCATGCTGGAGTCCATCCTTCGGGCCGCGGGACTGCGCACGGTCGCCGCGGGCAACATCGGCGTCTCGATGGTCGAGGTCGTCATGGCCGAGGGCACACCGCAGGGTCGGCTGGACGCGGTGGCGGTCGAGGTCGGTGCCCCCCAGCTGCCGTTCCTGCACACGGTGAGCCCGCAGGCCTCGGTGTGCCTGAACATCGCCGAGGACCACGTCGACCTGTTCGGGTCCTTCGAGGCGTACGTGGCCGCCAAGGCCCGGATCTACGAGCGGACCCAGCTGGCAGCGGTGTACAACGAGGCCGATGCCGAGACCCTCCGGATGGTGCAGGAGGCCGACGTCGTCGAGGGCTGCCGGGCGGTCGGGTTCACGCTGGGCATCCCGGACGTCAGCATGCTCGGTGTCGTCGAGGACCTCCTGGTCGACCGCGCCTTCGTCGCCAACCGGGCGAGCGCGGCCCAGGAGCTGGCCTCGACCGGGGATGTCCACCCGGCCGCGCCGCACAACATCGCCAACGCGCTGGCCGCGGCCGCCCTGGCCCGGGCCCACGGCGTGCCCGCCCAGGCGGTGCGCGACGGGCTGCGCGCCTTCACCCCCGCCGGCCACCGGATCGCCGACGTCGGGACTGTGGCGGGGGTGCGCTACGTCGATGACTCCAAGGCGACCAACTGCCACGCCGCGCAGACCTCGCTGCTGGCCTACGAGCCGGTGATCTGGATCGCCGGGGGCATGGCCAAGGGCCAGCGCTTCGACGACCTGGTGCGCGCCACGGCCCACCGGATGGCGGGCGTCGTGCTGCTGGGGGTGGACCGGGCGGAGATCGCCGACGCGTTGGCGCGACACGCCCCCGACCTGCCGGTGGTCGAGGTCACCCGGACCGACACTGGTGCCATGGCCGAGGTGGTCGCCCAAGCGGCGGCCATGGCGCAGCCGGGCGACACCGTCCTGCTGGCCCCGGGGTGTGCGTCGTGGGACATGTTCCGCGACTACGCCCAACGGGGTGACATGTTCGCCGAGGCAGTGGCCGGATTGGAGCAGGAGGGCACGTGAGCTCGACGACCGGGACCCCTGGCGGACTGTCGACGACGCGACAGCTCACCCGGGTCTCGGAGCCGGGGTGGCGCGAGCGCCTCAACCGCCATCCCATGGCGCCGTACTACATGATCCTCGGGGCCTCGATGCTGCTGCTGGTCGTCGGCCTGGTCATGGTGCTGAGCTCGTCGAGCGTGGAGTCCATCGACATCTTCGGCTCGGCGTTCACGCTGTTCAGCCGGCAGGCGATCTTCGCCGGCATCGGGGTCGTCGCGCTGCTGGCGCTGTCGCAGCTGCCGGTTCCCCTGTTCCGGCGGTTCTCGACCCTGTTCCTGATCGCCTCGATCGTGCTGCTGCTGCTCGTGTTCATCCCGGGAATCGGTGCCGGGGTGCACGGCCAGCGCAACTGGATCAAGCTGGTCGGACCGTTCCGGCTGCAGCCCTCGGAGTTCGCCAAGCTGGCGCTGATCATCTGGACGGCCGACATCGTGGCCCGCAAGGACGCCGTCCTGCACTCGTGGCGGGAGCTGATGGTGCCCCTGCTGCCGGTCAGTGCCCTGATCGTGCTGCTGGTGCTGGCCGAGGGCGACCTCGGCACGGCGATCATCCTGACCGTCATCATCGCCGCGCTGCTGTTCGTGGCCGGCGCCCCGATGAGGATCTTCGCCGCCCTCGGCGGCCTGGGGCTGGTGGCGGTCGCGGCCCTGTCGCTGACCGCCGGCTACCGGGTCAAGCGGTTCACCGCCTGGCTGCACCCGGAGGCGGACCTGGACGGCGCCGGCTGGCAGCTCATCCAGGGCAAGTACGCCCTGGGCACCGGTGGGTGGTGGGGGGTCGGGCTGGGCAGCAGCCGCGAGAAGTGGGGGGCCCTGCCCGAGGCGCACACCGACTTCATCTTCCCCGTGCTCGGCGAGGAGCTCGGCCTGTTCGGTGCCCTGACCGTCATCGCGCTGTTCGCCGCCATCGCGGTGTTCGCCCTGCGGATGGCCGTGCGCACCCCGGACATGTTCATCCGGGTGGCCACCGTGGGGATCGTCGCCTGGATCATCGGCCAGGCGATGATCAACCTCGGCGCGGTGCTCCAGCTGCTGCCGATCACCGGCGTGCCGCTGCCGTTCGTGTCCTACGGTGGCTCCTCGCTGCTGCCGTCGCTGATGGCCATCGGCGTCCTGCTCGCATTCGCCCGGACGGAGGCCTACCGCGCCGCGCCCGCTCGCGCGCGCGGCAGCCGACGGCCGGTGGGAGGCTGAACCCATGCATGTGGTGCTTGCTGGCGGGGGCACCGCCGGCCACATCGAGCCGGCCCTGAACCTGGCCGACGCCCTGCGCCGACGCGACCCGGGGATCGGCATCACCGCCCTGGGCACGACGAAGGGCCTGGAGGGTCGGCTCGTGCCGGCCCGGGGCTACGACCTGCGGATGATCCCCGCGGTCCCGCTGCCGCGCCGGCCGTCCACGGACCTGGTCACCCTGCCCGGTCGGGTGCGGGGGGCGCTCAGGCAGACCGTGGCCATCCTGGACGACGTCGCGGCTGACGTCGTGGTCGGCTTCGGGGGCTACGTCGCCCTGCCGGCGTACCTCGCGGCTCGCCGGCGGGGAACGCCGCTGGTGATCCACGAGGCCAACGCCCGACCCGGGCTGGCCAACCGGGTGGGGGCCCGGTTCACCCCCCACGTCGCCGAGGCCGTGGAGGGCACACTGCCCCACGCCACGAGGCTGGGGATCCCCCTGCGGGCGGCCATCGCGACCCTGGACCGGCAGGCGGTGCGCCCGCAGGCGCGGGCCGAGCTCGGACTGGACCCGGACCGTCCCACGCTGCTGGTGTTCGGCGGCTCCCAGGGCGCCCGGCGGATCAACGCGGCGGTGGCCGAGGCCCTGCCCGGGCTGCTCGACCTGGGACTGCAGGTGCTGCACTCGGTGGGGCAGGCCAACCTCGCGGAGGTCACCGCCGGGGACCCGCACTACCACCCGGTGGCCTATCTCGACCGGATGGACCTGGCCTACAGCGCCGCCGACCTCGTGGTCTGCCGCAGCGGGGCGATGACCTGTGCCGAGCTGGCCGCGGTGGGGCTTCCCGCCCTCTACGTGCCGTTCCCCATCGGGAACGGCGAGCAGCGCCTCAACGCGCTGCCCGTGGTCGGCGCGGGCGGTGGGCTGCTGGTCGCCGACGAGGAGCTCGATGCGACGACGCTGCTCAACGACGTGTCGGCCCTGGTGGGCGACCCGGAGCGGCTCGAGCGGATGGGGCAGCGCGCGGCGGCGCACGGCGTGCGCGACGCGGACGAGCGGCTGGCGGACATGGTGATGG
>JBDHZV010000049.1:0-17400 GCA_039812125.1 Candidatus Nanopelagicales bacterium | reverse complement strand
GGCACCTCCCGCAGGTGCACGCGGCCGGCGTCGGCCCACCGCGCCAGCAGCGACCGCGTGCCGTTGTAGGCCACCCGTGGCACGACCACGGTCGAGCCCGTCGGCGCCAGCTCCGCCGCCGCCGCGATGGCCGCCATGCCGCTGGCGAAGGACAGCGCCGTGCAGCCCGGACCCTCCAGGGCGCCCAGCACGTCCTCCAGCGCGCTCCACGTCGGGTTCCCAGCCCGGGCGTACGCCAGGGGGGCGCCGGCGACGAACGTCGAGCTGAGCACCGCAGGGGCGTTGACCGGTTCGCCGGGTTCGCGCGGCGGGCGACCGGCGCTGACGGCCAGGGTGGCGGGGGACATGTGCGGCGCTGCCATGCCGCGCCACCCTACCCGGGTGCGGCCTACTAGGGTCGGGGGCGTGGATGAGCAGCGGCGGATCCGGGTGGCAGTCGTCTTCGGCGGGCGCAGCAGCGAGCACGCCATCTCGTGCATCAGCGCGGGCAGTGTCCTGTCGGCCATCGACCGGGACCGCTACGACGTCGTGGCGGTCGGCATCACGGCGCAGGGCCGCTGGGTGGTGGAGCGCGACGACCCCGAGCGGCTGACGATCACCGAGGGGCAGCTGCCGGCCGTGGACCCGACAGGCGACCACGTGGTGCTGCCGGGGGACCCCACGCATCGCGGCCTGCAGGTCCGGCCCGCAGACGCCGCGGCCGGGCTGCTGCGCGACGTCGACGTGGTGTTCCCGGTCCTGCACGGCCCCTGGGGTGAGGACGGCACCATCCAGGGCCTGCTCGAGCTGGCGGGCATCCCGTACGTCGGCTCCGGGGTGTTCGCCTCGGCGGCCGCGATGGACAAGGGCCACATGAAGGCCGTGCTGCGCTCCGGCGGGCTGCACGTGGGTCCCTTCGAGCTGGTCACCGACGCCCAGTGGCAGTCCGACCGCGGGCGGGTGCTCGATCGACTGGCGGGACTGGGGATGCCCGTGTTCGTCAAGCCCGCCCGCGCCGGTTCCAGCGTCGGGATCACCAGGGTCACCGATCCAGCCGACCTCGAGTCGGCCGTCGAGGTGGCCCGCCAGCATGATCCGCGGGTGATCGTGGAAGCGGGCCTGACGGGGATCCGCGAGGTCGAGTGCGGGGTCCTCGACGGTCCCGGGGGGCCGCGGGCCTCGGTGTGCGCGGAGATCGTGGTACGCGAGGGCCACGACTTCTACGACTTCGACGCCAAGTACCTCGACGACGCCGTGGACCTGATCGTTCCCGCGGACCTGCCGGAGGCCGTCGAGCGTGACGTGCGGGCCCAGGCCGTCGCCGCGTTCGAGGCACTGACCTGCGAGGGGCTGGCCCGCGTGGACTTCTTCGTCACTGCTGACGGCCAGGCGATCGTCAACGAGGTCAACACGATGCCCGGTTTCACCTCGATCTCGATGTTCCCCCGGATGTGGCAGGCCGCGGGGCTGTCGTACCCGCAGCTGGTGGACCACCTCATCCAGGACGCGCTGCGCCGGGGGACCGGCCTGCGCTGATCCCGGGGCGCGTCGCAGGACTTCGCCCGGGCGGTGTGATGGGATCGCGGCGTGCCCGAGCAGCCGCTGATCCCGCGTGCGGTCCTGTTCGGCAACCCCGACCGCACCGCTCCGGTCATCTCCCCGGACGGCACCCGCCTCGGGTTCGTCGCGCCCGTCGACGGCGTGCTCAACGTCTGGGTGGGTCCCGTGGCCGACCCGGCGGCGGCCCGCCCTGTCACGCACGCCCGTGGTCACGGGGTGCGGTCGTTCCTGTTCGGCCAGGATGACCGGACCCTCGTGTACCTGCAGGACTCGGACGGCGACGAGAACTGGCGCATCCACACCCTCGATCTCGTCACCGGCACGTCGGCGCTGCGCACGCCGGCGGGCCGGGTCAGCGCGGTGGTGCTGCGGCACAACCGCTGGCACCCGGGGACCGTGCTGGTGGGCCTGAACCAGCGGGACCCGACCCTGCACGACCTGTACGAGCTGCCGCTGGCGGGCGGCCCGCCGGTCCTCGTCGCGACGAACCCCGGCTTCACCAGCTGGCTGGTGGACACGGACCTGGTGGTGCGCGGTGGTGTCGCCGTGCGTCCCGATGCCGGGTCGACGGTGCTGCGCCGGAACCTGGCCACCGGGGGCTTCGAGCACTGGTTCGACGTCGAGCCCGACGATGCGGCAGGGACCGAGGTGTTCGCGTTCCCGCGGGACGGCGACGGGGCGTACGCACTGAGCAGCATCGGCTCGGACACGACCCGGCTGGTGCACCTGCGCCCGGACGGCACCGCCCAGGTGCTGGCCGCTGACGAGGGCTACGACGTCGTGCACGTCCTGCTCGACCCGGACACCCAGCACCCGCAGGCGGCCATCGTGCAGCGAGACCGGGACACCTGGCTGCCGATGGACCCCGCGTTCGCCCATCAGCTGGCGCTGATCCAGGGCCGTTGCCGTGGCGAGATCGGGATCTCACGGACCGAGCGGACCGGCCGGCTGTGGCTGGTGACCGAGGCGCCCAGCGACGCCTCGGTGCGGTTCCACCTGCACGACACGGTCACTGGGCAGCTGCGGGCGCTGTTCGCACATCGTCCGGCGCTGTCCGGGCACGTCCTGGCCCCGATGGAGCCGTTCACGTTCGTGGCCCGGGACGGCCTGCCGGTGCACGGCTACGTGACGCTTCCGGTGGGCGCCCCCCGGGAGCGGCTGCCGGCCGTGGTCATGGTCCACGGCGGGCCGTGGGCCCGTGACGGCTGGGGGCTCAACCTCGAGGCGCAGTGGCTGGCCAACCGCGGGTACGTCTGCATCCAGGTCAACTTCCGCGGGTCGACCGGCTACGGCAAGGCGTTCCTGTCGGCGGGGGACAAGCAATGGGGTCGAGGCATGCAGGACGACCTCGCCGACGCGGTCGACCACCTCGTCGCCCTGGGCTGGGTCGATGCCGGTCGGGTGGGCATCTACGGAGCGTCGTACGGGGGGTATGCGGCGCTGGCCGGCGTGGCCTTCACCCCCGGGCGGTACCGGTGCGCGGTCGACCTGGTCGGACCATCCAACCTGCTGACGCTGCTCGGCTCGGTCCCGGCCTACTGGCGGCCCCAGCTGGCGTTCATGCACGCCAAGGTGGGCGATCCGGACCGGGAGGCCGCAATGCTGTGGGAGCGCTCGCCACTGTCGGCCGCCGACCGCATCACCGCGCCGGTGCTGGTGGCGCACGGTGCCAACGACCCCCGCGTCCGGCAGGAGGAGTCCGAGCAGATCGTGGCGGCCCTGCGGGCACGCGGCGTGCCGCACGAGTACCTGCTGTTCCCCGACGAGGGCCACGGGCTGGCCCGACCGGAGAACCGCGAGGTCTTCTATGCGAGGGCTGAGGCGTTCCTGGCCCGCCACCTGGGAGGAAGGGCCCAACCATGACCGCCATGACCGATGCTGGCGACCTGCCCGCTCACGGGGTGCTGCCCGCGAGGATCGACGTGCCGGGGCTGGAGGTGCGCACCTGGGGCGAGTCCGACGTCGACGACCTGGCCGAGGCGGTCCGCGAGAGCCTCGAGCACCTACGTCCCTGGATGCCGTGGATCGCCCAGGAGCCGCTGCCGCGCCACGAGCGTCGGGACCTCATCGTGCGCTGGGAGCGGGAGCGCCTCGCCGGCCGGGACGCCGTGTACGCGATCCTGCGCGGCGGCCGGGTCGTCGGCGGCACGGGTGCCCACCACCGGGGAGCCCCGGACGGGTTGGAGATCGGGTACTGGCTGCGTCCCGACGCCCAGGGCGCGGGGATCGTCACCTCGGTCGTGCGGGGCCTGACCACGGCCCTGCTCGCGCTGCCCGGGATCACCCACGTGGAGATCCGCATGGACGAGGCCAACGCCCGCAGCGCGGCAGTGCCCCCCCGTTGCGGCTACCGGCTCGTGGACCGGCAGACGCGGCCCCCCGAGGCCCCCGCGGAGTCCGGGCAGGTGCTGCTGTGGCGCATCGGGCAGGACCCGACGCCGGCCGGACCCGACCCGTCGCCCTGACGACCGTCACGGGTCAGGCGCGGATGCGGGGATGGCACGGATGATGACGCCGGACAGGTCGGCGGCCACGGAGGGCGCCGGCCCTTGCGCCGTGGGGACGGTGACCTCGACGTTTGCCACCCTTCCGACTGTCGTGAGCAGCCACCCCCCGGTCAGCTCCTCGGGCAGCCAGTCCACCCCGTCCACGGTCACCAGCAGGGAGGTCGGGGTGAGCGCGGCCGGCTCGGGCACGCCGCAGCGGATCGCCACCGGGGGATCGCCGTAGGCGGCGGTGAGCGGCGAATCCGGCGTCGATGCGCGGCGGGTCCCGACCGTGGCCAGGGCATCCGGCAGCTGCGCCTGCAGCTGCCGGCAGGCCTGGGCCACGGGGGCCGGCGGGGCTGGTTCGACCGGGGGGACGCTGACCGGGCGGGAGCAGCCGGCCAGGGCCACCAGGACGACCACCAGTCGCGCGGGGCGCACGGCGGGCGTGCTGCGGCGGGTGCGGGCAGCCGGACCGGGGCTCAGAGGTTGACCACTGGGCAGGTCAGGGTGCGCGTGATGCCGGGCACCTGCTGGATGGAGGCCACCACGAGGCGGCCCAACTCGTCGATGTTCGACGCCTCCGCCTGGACGATGACGTCGTAGGGCCCGGTCACGTCGTGGGCGACGGTGACTCCGTCGACCCCGCTGATCTCCGCGGCCACGGAGGCCGCCCGGCCCACCTGGGTCTGGATCAGGATGTAGGCATGGACCACCGCTGACCTCCTTCCGACCACCCGGTTCCCGGGCTGGCCGTCGTCCAGACTAGCGTGCGGGCAGGGACTGGAGTGGAGGAGCCACCATGAGCAGCATCACGATCGCCGATGTGGGCGAGTTCGGCCTGATCTCGGCGATCGATCGTGCCCTGGCGGGGCACACCTCCCCGGGGGTGCACCTGGGCCGTGGTGACGACGCCGCGGTGGTGGCCGCGCCGGACGGGCGGGTCGTGGTCTCCACGGACATGCTCGTCGAGGGCCGGCACTTCCGCCGGGACTGGTCGTCGGCCCGGGACGTGGGCGTGAAGGCTGCCGCCCAGAACCTGATCGACATCGCGGCGATGGGGGCGCATGGCTCCACCCTCGTCGTGGCCCTGGCGCTGCCGGCTGACCTGCCCGTGGACTGGGTCACCGAGATGTACGCAGGGATGCGGGCGGAGGCGGAGGCTCAGGGCGCGGCAATCGTCGGTGGCGATGTCGTGCGGGGGGACCGGATCGTCATCTCGGTCACGGTCATCGGGGACCTGGCCGGCGCCACGCCGGTGCTGCGCTCGGGTGCCCAGGTCGGGGATGTCGTGGCGGTAGCCGGCCGGCTCGGGTGGGCCGCGGCAGGGCTGTCCATCCTGTCGCGCGGATTCCGCACCCCACGTGCCCTGGTGGACGCCCATCGCCGGCCGGAGCCCCCCTACGCGGCGGCGTGGGCCGCGGCTGCGGCGGGCGCGACGGCCATGATCGACGTCAGCGATGGGTTGGTCGCGGACCTGATGCATGTCGCCGTGGCATCCGGTGTGGCCATGGACATCGACCCCACGGCCCTGGTGGTCGCGGATCCGGTGGCAAGTGCCGCCGCTGCGTTCAACGCCGACCCGCTGGTCTGGATCCTCACCGGCGGGGAGGACCACGCGGTTGTGGCGACGTTCCCGGCGGGGGTGACCCTCCCCGAGGGCTTCGTCGCGTTCAGCACGGTGGTCGAGCCCGCCGACGTGCCCGCGCTGTCCGGTCCCGGGGTGACGGTTGCCGGTCGGGTCCCACTCGGTGCGGCTGGGCACGACCACTTCGCGAGCTAGCGGCCCGGCCGAGCTCGCGCCGGCCGGGCCGGTGTCGGCAGAGGTCGGTCGGGAACGGCCACGGCCCCCGTGGCGGCTCTCCGGTGAGGAGGCGCCTCGGGGGCCGTTGACTGGCCGGTCGGCTCGGGTCAGCCGCGGGTGACCTTGCCTGCCTTGAGGCAGGAGGTGCACACGTTCACTCGCTTCGGGGTCCCCGCGACGACCGAGCGGACGCTCTGGATGTTGGGGTTCCAGCGCCGCTTGGTGCGCCGGTGCGAGTGCGAGATGCTGTGGCCGAAGCCGGGGCCCTTGCCGCAGACGTCACAGGTGGCAGCCATGTTGAACTCCAGTGTTCGAAGTGGGAGGCAGGCCAGACGTCCGGCCCGATGCTTCTCGGGCGAGGATATCGGACGGCCTCGCCCGGCCCAAATCGCCGCCGGGTCACCGCGGCGCCACCACCACCGGGGTGGTCGCACGCGGTGGACCGGGCTTCGACACTAGCCTTGCCCCGGGCCCGGGAGGAGGACGGATGCGCGAGCTGCTCGACGTGGACTCACTGACAAGGTGGGTCGCGCTGTCGCTGGACGGGCTGCGCACCCACCGGCGCGCGATCGATGCGCTCAACGTGTTCCCCGTGCCCGACGGCGACACCGGCACGAACATGTACCTGACCTTCGAGGCAGCCGCGGAGGCCATCTCGGGCCTGGGCGCCGACGCGCCCGAGCCGGGGAGCGCACGCCTGGCGGCGCTGGCCCGTGGCGCGCTGCTGGGGGCGCGCGGGAACTCCGGGGTGATCCTGTCCGAGCTCCTGCGCGGCGTGGCCGCGACTCGGGCCGCCGACGTGCACCGCCCGATGGACGGCTCGTGGCTCGCCGATGCGTTGGGCCGGGCCGCGGCGGCAGCAACGGCCGCGGTCTCCGATCCCAAGGAGGGGACCATCCTCACGGTGGCGCGCGCCGCCGCCGGTGCAGCGGAGCAGGCCGTGGGCAGCGGGGCTGACCTGCTCGGCGTCGCCCAGAGTGCTGCCGTCGGGGCGCGCACCGCGCTGGCAGCCACCACCGAGCAGCTCGAGGCGCTGCGCCGTGCCGGCGTGGTCGACGCAGGGGGTCGCGGCTACGTCGTGCTCACCGATGCCCTGCTCGAGGTCATCAGCGGGGTGCACCGCGAGCTGCCCGAGTTCGCCCGCCTCGCCCCGCAGCCGGACTCCCTGGCGGGGCCGGAGTTCCAGGTGCACGGCTACGGTGGGCCGCCCTACGAGGTGATGTACCTGCTCGATGCCGACGACGACGCAGTCCCGGGGCTGCGCGAGCGCCTCGCCACGCTGGGGGACTCGCTCGTGGTCGTCGGCGGCGAGGGGCTGTGGAACGTGCACGTGCACGTCGACGACGCCGGGGCCGCGATCGAGGCCGCGCTCGCGGTCGGCGTCCCGCATCGCATCCGGGTCACCTACCTCGCGGAGGTCGCCGACGCGGGGTCCCTGCCCTCCGGTCGGGCACTGGTCGTGGTCTCCCACGGCCCCGGGGTGGCGGGACTGCTGGAGGCCAGCGGTGCCACAGTCGTGCGCGCCCCGGAGCTGGGGCGGCCCTCCACGGCGGAGTTCCTCGACGGCATCCGCGCCAGCGGCGCGCACGAGGTGGTGCTGCTGCCCGGTGACCGGGACTCGCTGCCGGTCGCGGAGGCGGCAGCCGTGGCCGCGCGGGACTCGGGCCTGCGCGTCGCGGTGATCCCGACCTGGTCGATCGTGCAGTCGCTGGCCGCGGTGGCGGTGCACAGCCCCTCGGAGGCGTTCGACGACGACGTGGTCGCGATGACCCGGGCGGCGTCGGCCACCCAGTACGCCGGCCTGACGACTGCGATCCGCGACGCGGTGACGACGGCGGGCACCTGCCGGGTCGGCGATGAGCTCGGTGTGGTGGGCGGCGACATCGTGGAGGTCGGGACCGACGTGCTCGACGTGGCTGCTCGCGTCCTGGGCCGGATGCTCGCCCGGGGTGACGGCGAGCTGGTGACCGTCGTGCTCGGGGCGGACGCCCCGCCCGGGCTGCTGGACTCCATCGAGGCCTGGCTGGCCGGGGCCCACCCCGGTGTGGAGGTGGTGGGCTACGAGGGCGGGCAGCCGCGCTGGCACGCGATCCTCGGCGTGGAGTAGCCGATGGCCACGCTTCGCTCCGTCGTGGGCGGCCGGGCGGCGACGGCCCTGGGCTCGCTGGGGATCACCACGATCGAGCAGCTGCTCGCGCACTACCCCCGACGCTACGTGGAGCGCGGTGAGCTCACTGACCTGGCGGGGCTGGCGGTGGGGGAGGACGTCACCGTGCTGGCCCGGATCGCCTCGACCCGGGTGCGCCGCCTGGGTCCCGGCGGGGGTGGTGGCAGGCGGCCCCGGGACATCCTCGAGGTGGAGGTCACCGACGGCACGGGTCGGTTGCAGCTGACGTTCTTCAACCAGTCCTACCGGGCCAAGGAGCTGCTCGAGGGTCGCTCCGGGCTGTTCGCCGGGACGGTCGGGGCGTTCCGCGGGACCCGCCAGCTGCTCCATCCGGACTACCAGCTCATCGGCGATGCGGATGCCGACGAGGCGGCCGCCCGGTGGGCCGGCCAGCTGATCCCGGTGTACCCGGCCAGTGCCCGGATGCCGACCTGGCGCATCGCCTCGTGCGTGGCGATGGTCCTGCCCCTCGTCGCCGAGCAGGCAGATCCCCTCGACGACGAGCTGCGCGCTCGCGCCGGCGTGGTCAGCCGCCCCCAGGCCCTGGAGTGGGTGCACGTCCCGGAGAACCGCGGCCAGGTCCGGCGCGCCCTCGAGCGGCTGCGCTGGGACGAGGCCTTCGGCGTGCAGGTCGTGCTCGCTGCGCGTCGGGCGGCGGCGAGCGCGGCGCCCGCCACCCCCCGACCTGGGCGTCGCGACGGACTGGGCACGGCGTTCGACGCCCAGCTGCCGTTCGTCCTGACTGCCGGGCAGGACGAGCTGGGCCGCGTGCTTGCCGAGGAGCTCGCGGGCACCCACCCCATGCACCGCCTGCTGCAGGGCGAGGTGGGCTCCGGCAAGACGGTGGTGGCGCTGCGGGCGATGCTGCGCGTCGTGGACTCCGGCGGGCAGTGCGCGCTGCTGGCCCCGACCGAGGTCCTGGCCAGCCAGCACGTGCGCAGCCTGCGCTCCCTGCTGGGGCCGCTGGCGCAGGAGGGGATGCTCGGGGGTGCACCGCACGGGACGCGGGTCGCGCTGGTGACCGGCTCGCAGCCGGCTGCCGCGCGGCGGGCGGCCCTGCTGGAGGCCGCATCGGGCGCGGCTGGAATCGTCGTGGGCACGCACGCCCTGCTGGAGGATCGGGTGCAGTTCGCCGACCTGGGCCTGGTTGTGGTCGACGAGCAGCACCGATTCGGCGTGGAACAGCGTGCCGCGCTTCTGGAGCGGGCGGGGGAGGGCGCGCGCCCGCACCTGCTGGTGATGACCGCCACGCCGATCCCCCGCACGGTCGCGATGACGGTGTTCGGCGATCTCGACGTCAGCGTGCTCCGGGAGCTGCCGGCCGGTCGCCACCCGCTGGTGACGCATGTGGTGCCTGCCCTCGAGCGGCCCGACTTCCTGGCCCGGGCATGGCAGCGTGCCCGTGAGGAGGTCGCGCAGGGACGCCAGGTCTATGTGGTGTGCCCCCGGATCGATGGCGGGACCGCCGAGCCCGCAGATGCGGAGGTCCCCGACGGCGCGGGGGCCCCCGAGGACCCCACGCGCCCCGACGCCCCCCCGGCAGCCGCAGTCGCAGCCGTCCTTCCCGAGCTGGGGTCCGGCCCGCTGGCCGGGCTGCGGCTCGCGGCGCTGACCGGGCGGATGCCAGCCGCCGACAAGGACGACGTGATGGCCCGGTTCGCCGCCGGGCCGACCCGCGCCGACGGGGTGGATGTCCTGGTCTGCACGACCGTGGTCGAGGTGGGCGTGGACGTGCCCAACGCGACGCTGATGATCGTCCTGGACGCCGACCGGTTCGGGGTCTCCCAGCTGCACCAGCTGCGCGGCCGCGTCGGCCGCGGCGCCCATGCCGGACTGTGCCTGCTGGTCACCTCGGCGCCGGCCGACTCCCCAGCCCGGCAGCGGTTGGCTGCGGTCGCCGCGACGACCGACGGGTTCGAGCTGTCGCGCTACGACCTGCAGTCCCGCCGCGAGGGCGACGTGCTCGGGGCGGCGCAATCCGGCGCGCGGCGGTCGTTGCGCCTCCTGTCAGTCCTCGAACACGAGGACGTGATCCTGCGGGCGCGCCAGGAGGCCACTGAGCTGGTGGCGCAGGACCCCGAGCTGGCCGGGCATCCGCTGCTGGCCGCCGAGGTTGCCGCCCTGGTCGACCCCGACCACGCCGAGTACCTGGAGCGGACGTGACCCGGGTCATCGCCGGGACGGCCCGGGGCCGGCGGTTGAAGGTGCCCCCTGGGGTGACCCGGCCGACCTCGGACCGGGTCCGGGAGTCGCTGTTCGCGTCCCTGGAGCACGAGCTCGGCGGGCTGACGGGAGTCCGCGTGCTCGACCTGTTCGCCGGGTCGGGCGCGCTGGGACTGGAGGCCGCCAGCCGGGGAGCAACCAGCGTCGTGCTGGTCGAGCGGGACCGCGCCGCTGCGGCGATCGCGCGCGGCAACAGCGCGGTCGTCGCAGCGGACGGCGTCGAGGTGGTGACCGCATCGGTGGCCGCGTTCCTCGCCGGGCCGCCGCGGCCGGCCGACCTGGTGCTGCTGGACCCGCCGTACGCCATGCCCGCACCCGACGTCGACGGGGTGCTGGCGCAGCTGTGCCGGGGCTGGTTGGCTCCCGGCGCCGTGGTGGTCGTCGAGCGGGCCGCCCAGGGGGGCGCGCTGGCCTGGCCGCCACCTCTGCGCGCCCTGCGCGAGAGGACGTACGGCAGCACGACCCTTTGGTACGGTCAGCGGGAGTGTGTGGAGGAGGAGCCCTGATGCGCCGAGCGGTCTGCCCCGGCTCGTTCGACCCGGTGACAAACGGGCACATCGACGTGTTCTTCCGGGCTGCCGCCCTGTTCGACGAGGTCACCGTCGCGGTGCTGGTGAACAAGCGCAAGTCGTCGATGTTCACCGTCGAGGAACGCATCGAGCTGCTGCGCGGGGAGCTCGGCTCGGTGCCGAACCTGCGCATCGACAGCTTCCATGGGCTGCTCGTCGACTACTGCCGCGATCACGGCATCAGTGCCATCGTCAAGGGGCTTCGCGCGATCACCGACTTCGACTACGAGCTGCAGATGGCCCAGATGAACCACGGCCTGGCAGGCATCGAGACGCTGTTCATCTCCACCAACCCGCTGTACTCGTACCTGTCCTCCTCCTTGGTCAAGGAGGTGGCCACGTATGGTGGGGACGTCAGCGGGCTGATCCCGGGCACCGTGCACGCGGCGCTGCTGGACAAGCTCGCAACTGCGTGAGACCAAGCCCGACCTCCGAGGAGCCGCCACCGTGAGCCAGGACGCCACCCGCGAGATGGACCCGCGGACCGCCGACGTCTACGACGTCCTCGACGAGCTGTCCGACATCATCGAGGCGGCGCGGGCGATGCCCATGTCGGACAAGTGCGTCGTGAGCCGCAACGAGATGCTCGACCTGCTCGACGCGCTTCGCCAGATGCTGCCGACCGCCGTCCAGGAGGCGGAGGAGCTGCTGGCCGACCGGGTGGGCGTGGTCGAGGAGGGCTACCGCGAGGCCGAGCGGATCATCGCCCAGGCGACCCAGGAGGCCGACGGCATCGTCGCGCAGGCCCAGGCGCAGCAGGCGCACCTGGTCTCGACCCACGAGGTCCTGCAGGTCGCCCTGGGCGACGCGGAGGTGATCCGGGAGCAGGCCCGCGCCGAGGCGGAGGCCAGTCGCCGGGAGTCCGAGCAGTACTCGCGCGAGGTCGACCAGTACGTGGAGGCCAAGCTCGCGGCCTTCGAGGCCACGCTGGCCAAGACACTGGGAACCATCCAACGCGGTCGCGAGCGGATCCGGGAGCGGTTCGGGCCGGTCGCCCTGGACGAGCCGGGCGCCTGAGCCGTACCGCGCGGGCATTTCGTCGCGGCCGCGGCCCTGCGCTACCCTGTGCCGGTGGCCCTCACGGCGAGGGCCTCTTGTGTGCTTCCACCGGGAAAGGCCCATGTCCACGCTCGATCCGCGCGACCCGCTGGTGCTCGACATCCGGGAACTGGGCCGCCGCGCAGGCTCGATGCTGGAGGTGGACCGGACCGTACCCGCCCCTGGTGACCTGGGTGCGGGTGTGGCCGTGGTCGCGGAGGGCTCCGACCTGGAGCTGTCCGTCCGGCTGGAGTCCGTGGTGGAGGGCGTGCTGGCCTCGGGAACCGCGTCGGTGACTGTGGTCGGGGAGTGCGCCCGCTGCCTGGACCCCGTGGAGTGGGACGAGACGGTGGCGTTCAGCGAGCTGTTCGTCAACGAGCCTGGACCCGATGGCGAGGAGCTGCCCGTCCTGGACGGGGACCTGCTCGATCTCGAGCCCGTGGTTCGGGACGCGGTCGTGCTGGCGCTGCCCCTGGCCCCGCTGTGCTCCCAGGACTGTCCGGGCCTGTGCATCCAGTGCGGTGCCCGGCTCGCCGACGACCTCGGTCACGCGCACGAGGTGATAGACCCCCGCTGGGCCGGCCTGTCCGGTCTGGAGACGACTCAGAAGGAAGACTGACGTGGCTGTTCCGAAGCGGAAGACGTCCCGGTCCAACACGCGCTCGCGTCGCGCGCAGTGGAAGGCCGCCCCGATGACGCTGGTGGCCTGCGACCGGTGCAAGTCGCCGAAGCTGCCGCACACGGCCTGCCCGACGTGCGGCACCTACGCGAAGCGCCAGGTCCTCGACGTCTGACCCGCGATGGGTGGGCGTGAGGACGTCGAGGTCCTGGCCGCGCGCCTGGGGGTTGCGATCGACCCCCAGGCGCTTCGCCATGCCCTGACCCACCGGTCGTACGCGTACGAGAACGGCGGCGTCGCCCACAACGAGCGGCTGGAGTTCCTCGGGGACGCCGTGCTGGGGCTGGTCGTCACCGACACGCTGTTCCGGGCACATCCGGACCTGCCGGAGAGCCAGCTGGCCAAGTTCCGCGCCGCCGTCGTCAACGCCCGGGCCCTGGCACAGGTCGCGCGTCGCCTCGGCGTCGGCGAGTTCCTCCTGCTGGGCCGTGGCGAGGAGTCGACCGGGGGGCGGGAGAAGTCCTCGATCCTGGCCGACTG
The DNA here is from genome assembly GCA_039812125.1 of Candidatus Nanopelagicales bacterium. Classification (GTDB taxonomy): domain Bacteria; phylum Actinomycetota; class Actinomycetes; order S36-B12; family CAIYMF01; genus Prado023. The sequence goes on along the minus strand of JBDHZV010000049.1, from coordinate 4,415 downwards.
CATGGAGGCACTGATCGGGGTGGTCTTCCGCGACGTGGGGCTGGACGAGGCTGCTGCCCTGGTGCACCGGATGTTCGATGACCTGATGGAACGCGCTGCCGCGCTGGGGGCGGGCCTGGACTGGAAGACCTCCCTGCAGGAGCTCGGGGCCCGTACCGGGTCCGGCGTGCCCAGCTACGAGGTCACCGCGACGGGGCCGGACCACGCCAAGGCGTTCCGAGCCGTGGTCCGGGTGGGCAGTGCCGTCGGCGAGGGCCGCGGGGCCTCGAAGAAGGAGGCCGAGCAGGCCGCCGCCGGTGACGCCTACGCGGCGCTGCGGGCGGCCTTCCCGGAGATCGAGCTGTGAGCCCGCGGGCACGCTGATGCCCGAGCTGCCGGAGGTGGAGGTCGTCCGCCGCGGCCTGGCCGCTCACGCAGTCGGGCGTCGGCTCGTCACCGTGGCCGCGCTGCATCCCCGTGCGGTTCGCCGCCAGGCCGGGGGAGCCGACGAGATGGCGGCCCTGCTCACCGGTCGCGAGGTGGTCGGCACCGGCCGGCGCGGCAAGTTCCTGTGGCTGCTCACCGACGATGCGCACCTTGCCCTCGCCGCGCACCTGGGGATGAGCGGCCAGTTCCGGGTCGACCCACCGGGCGGGGCGGTTCCCGGGCATGCCCGGGCGAGCTTCGACCTCGATGACTCGGTGCTGTGGTTCATCGACCAGCGCACCTTCGGGTGGGTGAGTGCGGCGGAGCTGGTCCCCGACGCATCCGGGGCTGCGGTGCCCCTGATGGTCCGGGGCATCGCGCTGGACCCGACCGAGGCGGACTTCGACGCCGCGGTCGTGGCCCGCGCGATGCGCTCCCACCGGGTGGAGATCAAGCGGCTGCTGCTCGACCAGTCGCTGGTGTCGGGGATCGGCAACATCTACGCCGACGAGGCGCTCTGGCGGGCTGGGGTGCACCCGCGCCGGCGCGCCGATCGGCTGCCCGCGGCGACGGTGCGCCTGGTGCTCGCGCAGGCCAGCGCCGTCATGGCCGAGTCCCTGGCGGCCGGTGGGACGTCGTTCGACGCCCTGTACGTCGACGTCAACGGGCGCAGCGGCTACTTCGAGCGTGGCCTGGCGGTGTACGGCCGCCACGGCCGGCCGTGCCGCCGGTGCGGCACCCCCGTCGCCCGGGAGCGGTTCGCCAACCGGCACAGCCACTTCTGCCCTCAGTGCCAGCCCGCGCCTCGCGCGACAGCCTGAGGGAGACTGGGGCCGTGCAGACCAGTGACGCGGTGCGGATGACCGCCACAGTGAGCGGATGGGTGCAGGGCGTGGGCTTCCGGTGGTCGACCATGGCCTACGCGCAGACGCTGTCCCTGGTCGGCGTGGCCGAGAACCAGGTGAACGGCGACGTCCTCGTGGTCGCCGAGGGGCCCGAGCCGGAGTGCCGCAAGCTCCTCGAGTGGTTGCGCGGCAACGGACCTCGCTCGATCCGCCGGCCGGGACGGGTCGAGGACGTGAGCGCCCGGTTCGGCCCAGCGCACGGGGACTTCCGCCGGTTCACCTGTCGCTAGGTCCACGCGGGTCCGCTCCCCGACACGTATCGGGCCGAGGTATCGGCTCGCTTGACTGGTCGTGGCCCGGGTGACAGCCTTGATGGGCCGGCGGGGAGCCGGCCCGGCAGAGGAGATCGCGTGGGCAAGGCGCTGTACGGATGGCAGGGTGCACCGGACCCCCGGACGGCCGCTGAGCTGGCCAGCCTGCGGGCGCGGGTGCGCGAGCTGGAGGCCGAGGTCGCCCTGCTGCGGGCCACGGCCACTGCCATGGGCCCGTTGGACCCCGAGCCCATCGACCTGGCCCTCCTCGTCGGGGATCACGCGCTGGTCTAGCGCGGACCGCGGGGCTCCCGGGCTCCGGCAACCGCATCGCGTAGGTTGCCCCTGTGCACCTGAAGAGCCTGACCGTGAAGGGCTTCAAGTCCTTCGCGTCGTCGACGACCCTGGCGTTCGAGCCGGGTGTGACGTGCGTGGTCGGGCCGAACGGGTCGGGCAAGTCCAACGTCGTCGACGCGCTTGCCTGGGTCATGGGCGAGCAGGGGGCCAAGACCCTGCGCGGCGGCAAGATGGAGGACGTCATCTTCGCCGGCACCTCCGGGCGCGCGCCACTGGGCCGTGCCGAGGTCTCCCTGACCATCGACAACACCGATGGCGCGCTTCCCATCGAGTACGCCGAGGTCACCATCACCCGGACGATGTTCCGGTCCGGCGGGAGCGAGTACGCCATCAACGGCACCGCCTGCCGGCTGCTCGATGTCCAGGAGCTGCTCTCCGACTCCGGGATCGGCCGGGAGATGCACGTCATCGTGGGCCAGGGCCAGCTCGACCAGATCCTGCACGCGACGCCCGAGGAGCGCCGGGGCTTCGTCGAGGAGGCCGCCGGGGTCCTCAAGCACCGCAAGCGCAAGGAGCGTGCGGTCCGCAAGCTCGATGCGATGCAGGCCAACCTCACCCGCGTGCAGGACCTGGCCACGGAGCTGCGCCGCCAGCTCACCCCCCTGGGCAAGCAGGCGGAGGTGGCCAGGCGCGCCAACGTGATCCAGGCCGATGTCCGCGACGCCTCGCTGCGGCTGCTCGCCGACGACCTGCAGGCACTGCGCACCCAGTACGCGCAGGAGATCGCCGACGAGACCGCCATGCGCGAGCGCCGGGCGCTCGTGGAGGCGGAGCTGGCCGGGGCCCAGGCTGAGGAGGCCGTGCGGGAGGCTGCCGGCCTGGCTGACGCGCCCGCGCTGGTCGCCGCGCAGCAGGCATGGTTCGCGCTGTCGTCGGTGCGGGAGCGGTTGGCGGGGACCGTCGGGATGGCAGCCGAGCGGGTCCGCTCCCTGGCCCCGGAGCCCGAGGAGGAGCGTCGGCCCGGGCGCTCCCCGGAGGACCTCGAGGCCGAGGCCCGCACCATGCGCCGCCAGGAGGCCGAGCTCACCCGGGCGGTCGAGGACAGCCGATCTGCCCTGAGCCTGGCGGTGTCGGCGCGCACCGCCGCCGAGGCCGCCCATGCCATGGCCGACCAGCAGCTGCGGGCGGCCCTGCGTGCGGCCGCGGACCGCCGTGAGGGCTTGGTGCGGCTGCAGGGGCAGGTGGCCGCCGCGCGGTCCCGGGCGGAGGCGCGCGCCGGCGAGGTGGAGCGGCTCGGCGCCCAGGTGACGCAGGCCCGGGAACGGGCCGCCGCCGCCGAGCGGGAGTTCCACGCGCTGGAGAGCTCCATCGCCGGGCTGGACGCCGGGGAGGTGGATCTCGACGAGGGATTCGAGGCGGCCCAGGCCGCCGTGGAACAGATGGACGCCCGGGTGGCGGCGGCCACAGCCCGGGAGTCGGCCCTCGAGCGGCAGCGTGCCGGCCTCGCGGCGCGGGTGGAGGCGCTGGGGTCCCTGGTCGTCGTCGCCGACGCGACCGGCGAGCTCGCTGCCGGGGCAGTGCCGGGTGTCGTGGGGACGATCATCGATCGGATATCCGTCCGGGCCGGCTACGAGGCGGCGGTGGCGGCCGGCCTGGGGGTGGCCGCGGAGGCAGCGGTGGCCGAGGACGGCGCGGCGGCGTTGCGGGCGGTGCGGTGGCTCGTCGACGGCGACCGCGGCCGAGCGGCGATCGTCACGCCGGTGGGCCGGGTCGACAGGACGGCATGGCCCGACCTGCCCGCGGGGGTGCACTGGGTGGTGGACTGCCTGACTTCCGACGACGCCCTGCTGCCCGCCCTCGAGTCCATCCTGGAACGGGTGGCGGTGGTGCCCGGTGCCCTGCCGGATGCGGTCGAGGTGGTGGCTGACCTGCCGGGAGTGCGCGTCGTCACCACCGACGGCGACCTCGTCGGGCGCGGGCTGGTCGTGGGGGGCTCACGTGCGGAGCCCAGCCGGATCGAGGTCACGGCCTCACTGGCCACCGCCGAGTCCGAGCTCGACGCAGTCGGCCACGACCTGCAGCGGCTGCGCTTCGAGCTGGCCGGGCTGCGTGAGCAGCGCACCGCGCTGGCGGGCGTCGCCGACGAGGCCCTCGACCGGCTGCACGAGTCGGACGCCGAGATGGCAGCGGTCGCCGAGCAGCTCGGGTCGCTGGGCCAACGGGCCCGCGCGGCCACCGCGGAGGCCGGGCGGCTCGACCGGATGGTCGGCGCGTCCACGCAGGCGCTGGATGCTGACCGGCAGACCATGGCGCAGCTGCAGGCTCGCCTGGAGCTGGCCACGGCGCAGCCGGAGGGCAGCACCGAGCCCTCGACCGACGAGCGGGACGAGACCGCCGCGGCGGCCGAGTCGGCCCGGCGCGCCGAGATGGAGGCCCGCCTGGCGGTGCGCACCAGCGAGGAGCGAGCCCGGGCATCCTCGGGGCGCGCGGAGCAGCTCGAGCGGGCGGCAGCGGCCGAGCGGGCTGCCCGACTGCGCGCCGCACAGCGCCGGGAGCG
>JBDHZV010000048.1:0-17594 GCA_039812125.1 Candidatus Nanopelagicales bacterium | reverse complement strand
ACCAGCCAGGCGTTGACCGAGCGGCCCTCGCGCAGGGCCGCCGCCTCCACGCGGGCCTTCAACGTGTCGGGCATGCGCAGGTTGATCCGGGTGCTGGCGCCCTCGTCGAGCTCCGGGGGCGGTGCGCTGTCGGGGGCGGGCAGCGGCGGTGGGGATGCCTCGGCTGCCGGTGGGGCCGGGATCACGCCCTCGACGACGAAGGCGGGTTCGCCTCCGCGCAGCCGCACCTCCACGGAACCGGGGGCCAGCTCCAGGGTGAGCTCGTCCGCTGCCGCGGACAGGGATTCGAGCAGGGCCAGCCGGATGGCCGAGCGCAACGGGAGCACCAGGCGCTCGGCGAGGGCCTGCGCCTCGGGGTCACCCGCAGCGGCCGCGAGGGCCATCTGACGGGAGATGTCGTCGACATACCGATCGAGCTGCATGGCACCAGTATGGCACCACTATGGCGCCATGGGAAGTCAGAGTGGCTCCAGTCCGATCCTGCGACCCCCGCGCGCAGGATGGGGCCGCATGGCTCTTGGTGCTCGCGCAGGGCGCTGCGATCCTTGAAGGAGAACAGGCAGTGCCCCGTGCTGCAGGGGGTGGGACCGGTGATGAGGCGTACGCGCACCGCGTGGCTCGCAGCCCTGGGCCTGATCGCGTCCGTCACCGTCTCGGGGTGCTTCACCACGCCCCGTTCGGCAGATCAGTCCCCGCCCGGGCTGGCGATCACCTCGACCGGGTTCGCCTGGGTGGACGCGGTCTCCACGGACGCGCGGTGGCTGGTGGGAACGCAGCCGCGCCCGGAGGGGCACGCCACGCCGATGCCACTGGTGCGCGTGGATCGGCAGACCGATGAGCAGACCGTGCTGTGCGACTGGGCGGACCCGCAGGTGGGCTACTGCTCGCTGGCCGAGCAGGGCGGGATGATCGAGGAGAGCCCGAACCTGCTGCTCGAGCTGATCGACGACAACGCGGTGCGGGGCTGGTTCCCGGACGGCGGCGTGTTCCTGGTCGATACCAGCACCGGGGTACGGACGCGCATCGATGCCGACGACTCCGGGGAGCCACTGCGCCCGGCCTGGACGGCGACCAGCTGCCAGCAGGGGTGCGACTACCACCAGGCGCCCCGCCTGGAGATCTCCACCGATGCGGTGTCCGCCGACGGGCGGGTCGCGGCGTTCTGCACCAACTTCGAGCGCCCGCGGGAGCCACAGCTGTACGTCAAGGACCTGGCCAGCGGGGAGCTGGCCCGGACGGGGCTCCCGTGCGGGGTAGCCCGGTTCGGCCGCGAGAACGACGATGACGAGTTCAGCGACGAGGGGATGAGCAGCCCCCAGGTGTCGGCGGACGGTGGCGTGGTGCACGTGAGCGGGGACTGGTCGACGGGTGGGGAGTACGGCTATGTCGGCTGGGGTGCTGACACGCTCCACTTCCCGGACACGGGGCAGTCTCGTCGCCTGCCGGGATCAGGGTCGATGACCCGGGACGGGCGCACCGTGCTGCTGCGCAGCGGCGACCAGCCGGAGGTGGCCGAGGCCCAGGTCGTCGCGCAGTACGTGGCGTACGACATCGGCACGGGGTCGAGCACACCGCTGCCCTGGCTGGGCGCGTTCCTGGGCGAGGGCGGTCCGGCGTACGTTCCCGACATGTTCGGCCAGGCCAGTGACGATGGGCGCCTGCTGCTCAACCGGACGGCCGTCCATGACGTAGCCACTGGCAGCGAGGCGGACATCGCCTCGCTGCTGCGCGAGAACGGCTACCAGCCCACAGCCGAGTGGGGCCCGATGCGGATCACCGGGGACGGTGCGACCGTGCTGGCCGATGTCGTGGCCGGTGACTCGCATCGCGAGGATGCTGGCAACGCGGCGGTCCTGGTCTCCGGCTGGGGCTGGGACCCGATGGCGCGGGCCACCCTGACCCCGGTCGAGCAGCAGACCTCCCTCCAGGTCGACATCGACCCGGACGACGTCGACGGAGCGTGGACCTTCCAGGTCGAGCGGGCCGTGCAGGACAGCATCTCGGCGCCCGACTGGGAGCCGCTGGCCCCGACGTACACCACTGTCGGCCCTGCGAACCGGCTCATCGTGGACCTGCCGACCGGGGTCTACCGGGTGCGCGTCCCGAGCCAGCACGACCACCGCGGCTACCTCTCGGCAGGGGAGTGGATCGCCGCGGAGCGGACCGATCGTTGAGTCCCTGCCCCAGCATGCTCGCCCGCCCTCGGATCCCGAGGTCAGGCTCACGTGGGTGAGCGCGTCGAGGGTGGAGCGCATCGCCTCTGTCGATGAGGTCGTCCCGGGTCAGGCCCCCGGTGGTGGGATGTCGAGGCGGTAGCCCCGCTTCACCACCGTGCGGATCAGCGTCGGTGAGCCGATCGCGTCCCGGAGCCGGGCGACGGCGACCTCGGCGGCGTGCTCGTCGCGGGAGGTCCCCGGCAGCGCGGACAGCACCTCGGCCCGGGTGACCACGTTCCCCCGGGCGCGGGCCAGCAGCCGGAGCACCTCCAGGCCCGACGGGGTCAGGGGCAGGACCCGACCAGCCAGGACGGCGGTGCTGCGCCGGATCAGCAGCGGTCCGGCCGTCGTGGTCAGCGCGTCGGCATGCAGCGCGTCGTAGTAGCCGATCACGACTCGGACCAGGGCCCCGAGCCTGCCGCGGTCCGGGATCAGGGGGCTGATGCCGCGGGCCTCCAGCGGTGCCGCGGTCACCGGGCCGACCGCCGCGGCGACCATCGACCCGTCGGTGAAGCGGACCACGACGTCCTCGAGGACCCCGAGCCGCTCCGCGGCCTCCAACCACGCCCAGACCCCGGGAGCCGAGGTGAAGCAGACCGTGTCGATCTCGCCCGCGGCCGCCGCCCGCAGCGAGTCGGCGACGGCCTGCTGGTCGGCGGCCGGCCCCCACCGGTAGACGACGAGGCTGACGACGTCGGCCCCGGCCTGCCCGAAGGCCTCGTCCAGCCCGTCGGATCCGGCACCGTGGTGCTGGATGGCGATGCGCTGGCCGGTCACGCCCTCGCCGAGCATCACCGCGGCGATCTCCGCGGCCGTCTCCGACTCGGCGACCCAGTCGGTCTCCAGGCCTGCGGCCTGCACCGCGCCACGGGCCTTCGGGCCCCGTGCCACGATGCGGCTGCCCCGCAGCGCGTCGAGCAGGTCCGGGGCCAGCCCCGCGGCGTCGGCCGCCTCGATCCAGCCGCGGAACCCGACGCCGGTGGTGGTGACCACGACGTCCGGTGGGTTCGCGATCAGGGCCCGCGTACCGGCCAGCAGCTCGGGATCGTCACTGGTCGGCACGATCGCGATGACCGGGGCGTGCCGGATCACCGCCCCGCGCCGGGCGAACGCGGCGCCGAGCTCGGTGGCGCGCCGATCCGCGGTGATGAGGACCACGCACCCGGCCATCACCTGGCTCAGGTGCTCGGTCATCGGGTCGCCCCGGTCTCGGGTGGGCAGGCGCGCATTGCCCGGACACTAGACATCCGCGGTCCGGGATTCCACAGTCGCGGCAGCATCGGCGGTCCCGCGGCCTCCCAGGTCCAGGGCGGCCACCCGGCCGAGGACGATCACCGCGGGGGTGCCGAAGCCGGCGCACGCGGCGTCGTCGGCGACCTCGCCGAGGGTGGTCCGGGTGACCACCTGCTCGGGCAGGGTGCCGTGCTCGATGACCGCGACCGGGGTCGCGGGGTCCACCTCGGCCGCCAGGGCGGCGCGCGCGATCCCGGGCAGCGCGCCGACCCCCATGAGGACGACGATCGTGACCGTGCCGGTGCGCAGGGACTCCACCTGCGCACCCGTGAGCCCGCCGTGACCGGTCACGACGTGGACGGCGCCCGAGGAGCCGCGGTGGGTGACCGGGATCCCCGCCGCCGCCGGGACGGCGAACGCGCTGGTGATCCCCGGGATGACCTCGACGGCGATGCCCGCCTCGCGGCAGGCCAGCACCTCCTCGCCGCCACGGCCGAGCACGTACGGGTCGCCGCCCTTGAGCCGCACCACCACGTCGCCGCGGCGGGCGCGGTCCACGAGGATCCGGTTGATCTGCTCCTGGGGCACCGGGTGGTTGCCGGACACCTTGCCGACGTCGATCACCTCGACCCCGTCGGCGAGGCCGGCCAGCAGCGCCCGCGGCCCGAGCCGGTCGGCCACGACCACGTCGGCCGCCTCGAGCGCCTGCTTGCCCGCCACGGTGATCAGGCCGGGATCGCCCGGCCCGCCGCCGACCAGGATCACGCGCCCCGGTCCCCGGCCGCCCGTCACGCCGGGGCCGCCACGGGCAGGATGTCGATGAGCACCCGGCGGTCCGGGTCGACGCGCGCCCGCCACACCCGCAGGTCGGCCGGTGCCCGACCGACGGGGTCCAGGCACCGCCCGGTCCGCAGGTCGAACACCTGCTTGTGCACCGGCGAGGCGACCGTCACGTGGTCCCCGCGGGTGCCCACGATGCCCCGGCTCATCACGTGCGCGCCGCTGAACGGGTCCAGCTGCTGCACCGCGAGGACCTCGTCGTCGGCAAGGCGGAACACCGCCACCTGCTCGCCCCCGACGAGCGCGGCCACTCCTCGCCCGGGGACCAGGTCCGCCAGGCCGCACACCGCGATCGCGCTGCGCTGTGCCTCGACGCTCATCTGCGCACCTCCAGTGTCGTCCCGGCGATCATCACGGTGGGGTCGGTCCGCTCCTGGGCGGTGGCGGGCCGGGCCTGGCCCCGCTCGGCGACGTAGGCCAGGGACGGATCGGCCACGTCGGGGGCGTTGATGAAGGACTGGAAGTGCCGCAGCTTGTCCGGGTCCTCCAGGGTGTCCCGCCACTCGTCGCTGTAGCTGGCCACATGGGCGGCCATGGCGGCGTCGAGGTCGGCGGCGATGCCCAGGCGATCGTCGAGGATGACCTCCCGGATGGCCGCCAGGCCCCCCTCGTACTCCTCGATCCACGGTGCGGTCCGCTGCAGCCGGTCGGCGGTGCGCACGTAGAGCATCAGGAACCGGTCGATCGTGCGCACCAGCGTCTCGGTGTCCAGGTCCTCGGCCAGCGGCTGGGCGTGCCGGGGCGTGAACCCGCCGTTCCCGCCGACATAGACGTTCCAGCCGGTGTCGGTCGCGATGACCCCGACGTCCTTGCCGCGGGCCTCGGCGCACTCGCGGGCGCACCCGGACACCCCCAGCTTGATCTTGTGCGGGGCGCGCAGGCCCCGGTAGCGCAGCTCCAGGGCGATCGCCAGCCTCACCGAGTCCTGCACGCCGAACCGGCACCAGGTCGACCCCACGCAGGACTTCACGGTGCGCAGGGCCTTGCCGTAGGCGTGCCCGGACTCGAACCCGGCGTCGACCAGGCGTCGCCAGATGGCCGGCAGCTGGTCGATGCGCGCCCCGAACAGGTCGATCCGCTGCCCGCCGGTGATCTTGGTGTAGAGCCCGAACTCCCGGGCGACCTCGCCGATGGCGATCAGGCCCTCCGGGGTGACCTCGCCACCGGGGATGCGGGGGACCACCGAGTAGCTGCCGTCCTTCTGCAGGTTGGCCATCACGTGGTCGTTGGTGTCCTGCAGTGCCGCCCGGTCGCCGCCGAGCACGTGCCCGGCTCCCAGGGAGGCCAGGATGGAGGCGATGACCGGCTTGCAGATGTCGCAGCCCCCGCCGCGCCCGTGCCGGGCGATGATCTCGCTGAAGGTGCGCAGCCCCGTCACCCGGACGGCGTCGAACAGCTGGGCGCGCGACAGCTCGAAGTGCTCGCACAGCGCGGTGCTCACCGCGATGCCGGAGCGCGTCAGCTCCGTGGTCACGATCTTCTTGACCAGGGGCAGGCACGACCCGCAGCTCGTCCCGGCCCGGGTGCACGCCTTGACCCCCGCGAGGTCGGTGCAGCCGTCGTCGTGCACGGCCCCGCGGATCCGTCCGGCGGTGACGTTGTTGCACGAGCACACCGGTGCCGCGTCGGGCAGGTCGGCGGAGCGCGGCGCCGCTGCGCCCTCGGGGAGCAGGTGCGCCGCGGGGTCGCCCGCCAGCGGCAGGCCCACCATGGGGCGCAGGGTGGCGTACGCCGAGGCATCCCCGACCAGGATGCCGCCCAGCAGCGTCCGGCCGTCGTCGGACAGCACCAGCTTCTTGTACACCCCGGCGACCGGGTCGGCCAGGACGACCTCCACCGAGCCCGGCGACCCGGCGAAGGCGTCGCCGAAGCTGGCCACGTCCACCCCGAGCAGCTTGAGCTTGGTCGACATGTCGGCACCGGGGAACGTGGCGTCGCCGCCCAGGAGCCGGTCGGCCACGACCTCGGCCATGGCGTAGGCGGGCGCGACCAGCCCGAGGCAGCGCCCGGCCATGCAGGCGACCTCGCCGATCGCCCAGATCCGCGGGTCCGAGGTGCGGCACGCGTCGTCGACCACGACCCCGCCGCGGGGACCGATCTCGAGCACGCTCGCGCGCGCCAGCTCGTCGCGGGGCCGGACCCCGGCGGCGAACACCACCACGTCCACGTCGATCCGCTCGCCGCCCTCGAAGAGCATCCGGGACACCCGCCCGGCGGAGCCCTTCAGCGCCGTGGTGGCCGTCGCGGTGCGCACCTGGATGCCCATCGCCTCGATCAGCCGGCGCAGTGCCTGCCCGCCGCCCTCGTCGACCTGCAGGGCCATCAGCCGCGGGGCGAACTCCACCACGGTCGTGCCCACTCCCAGCGCCTGCAGCGCGCCGGCCGCCTCCAGCCCCAGCAGCCCGCCCCCGACCACGGCGCCCCGCAGCGGCCGGCCGCGCAGCGCGGACTGCTCGTTGACCCAGCCGCGCAGCGCGGCCACGTCGTCCAGGGTCCGGTAGACGAACGTCCCGAGCAGGTCCCGCCCCGGGATCGGTGGGACGAACGGCGACGACCCGGTGGCCAGCACGAGCGCGTCGTAGCGGAACTGCCGACCGTCCTCGGAATCGACGTGACGGTCGTGCCGGTCCACGTGCGCGACGCGCGTGCTGCGGTGCAGCTGCACGGCGGGGTCGGCCCAGAACTGCGGACCCGCCAGGCTCAGCGCCCCGGCGTCGAAGTCGCTGAAGTACCGGGTCAGGGCCACGCGGTCGTACGGGGCCCGGGGCTCCTCGGCCAGGACCGTGATCCGCCAGGCCCCGTCGGGGTCGCGGTCCCGGACCGCCTCGACCAGCCGGTGGGCCGCCATGCCCCCGCCGACGATGACCAGGTCCTGCGGCTGGCGACCCTCGGGGGTCGGCGCGCTCGGCGTTGTCGTCATGCAACGACGTTAGGCAGCCGGCGTTTCCGCGTCGTGGGATTCCGGTTTCGCGGGGGGTACGAAGTGCTCACCGCTCGCGGACGCCGTCTGTGAGGCCAGGGCCGGCGGGCTGTCCGGCTCGGTGGTCCGCAGCCAGTCGAGCAGCCCGCTGACCACCTCGGTGCATCCGCCGCACCCCGTGGTCGCCCGGGTCCCCGCGGCGAGGTCCGGCAGCGTGCGCGCGCCCTTCGCGAAGCACGCCACGATCGCGGACTTGGTGACCCCGTTGCAGCGGCACACGGTCATCGAGCCCGGCATGTGGGTGGGCGATCCGGTGGTGGCGACCGCCGGCCCGACGGGGCGCAGCAGCAGGTGGGCGGGATCGGCGGGCAGTGGCGTGCTGCGGGTGTACGCGACGGTCAGGTCGGCACCGACCCGGCCGGCACCGACGCAGGTGGCGCCCACGACGCGGTCGTCGCGCAGGACGATCTCGACGTGGCGGCCGGCGGCCGGGTCGCTCAGCCGGATGACCCGGTCGTGCGGGCCGGGGGCCTGCGCCGCGCTCTGGCCCATGGTGACCACGTCGATGCCCTCCCCCTTGACCCGCACGACGTCGGTGCCGGAGTCCGCCCCCAGGGCGGCGCGTGGTGCGGGGTCCGAGCCGCTGGTGGCGGCCCCGGCCAGCTGGGCGGCGAGCCGGCGGGCCTGGTCCCAGCCCTGGGCGACCAGGCCGGTCGCGCCCCCCGGCGGCTCGGCGCAGTCGCCGATGGCGAACACGACGGGGTCGTCGGGAGAGGCCAGGTCCTCGCCCACGACGATCCCTCGCCCGACGGTGAGCCCGGCCGCGCTGGCCAGCGCGCCCTCGGGCACCGTCCCGCACGACACCACGACCAGGTCGGCGGGGACGACCTCCCCGCCGACCAGGCGGACCCCGACGACGCGGCCAGCCCGGCTCAGCACCTCCTCGGTCACCGCGGGCAGCGCGGTGCGCACCCCCAGGGCAGCCAGTCGACGGGCCAGGACGTCGGACGAGCCCGGGTCGAGCTGGCGCTCCATGAGCGCCGGGGCGGGGTGGATCACGGTCGTCGGGACGCCGCGCCCGGCCAGCCCGACCGCGGCCTCGACGCCCAGGACGCCGCCGCCGATCACGGCAGCGGTGGCGGCGTCCTGCGAGCCGGCCACGATCGCCCGCGCGTCGTCGAGGCTGCGCAGCACGTGCACGCCCCTGGGGGTGGTCCCGGCACCCGAGGCACCCAGGCCCGGGATGGCGGGGACCCGTGCGGCAGCACCGGTCGCGAGCACGAGGACGTCGTAGGGGTGCGTGGAGCCGTCCGACGCGTGCACGCACCGCCCGGCGCGATCCAGCTCGACGGCGCGTACGCCCAGGTGCGCGGACACCGGCCGCCGGTCCACGCGGTCCAGCCGCGGCAGCGCCAGCGCGGATGGGGAGGTCCGCCCGGCCACCACGTCGGTCAGCAGCACCCGGTTGTAGGCCCCGTGCGGCTCCGCCCCGAGCACGGTGAGGTCGAAGGCGCCGGCCTCGTCGCGGTCGAGCAGCTCCTCGACGAAGCGGGACGCGACCATCCCGAGACCGACGACGACGACGCGGATGCGGGTGCGCACTAGCTCACCTCCTGGGCGGGCACGGCCGAGACCTCGACCGCGCAGACCTTGAACTCCGGCATCCCGGACACCGGGTCGGTGGCATCCGTGGTCAGCCGGTTGACGCTGCCCTCGTGGCCCCAGTGGAACGCCATGAACACGGTGTCGGGACGCAGCGCCGACGTCAGCCGCACCCGGGCGACCAGCCGGCCCCGAGCGGAGGCCAGCTGCACCGCGCCGCCCTCCTCGACGCCGAGCCGGTCGGCCAGCAGCGGGTTGATCTCGACCAGCGGCTCGGGCACGGCGCGGGACAGCTCGTCGACCCGCCGGGTCTGGGCCCCGGACTGGTAGTGCTGCAGCACGCGGCCGGTCACCAGCCACGTGGGGGCGTCGGCGCGGACCGGGTCGGCCGGACCGATGTGGGACACCACCCGCATCCGGGCCCGCCCGTCCGGGGTGGGGAAGGACTCGAGGAACAGCCGCGGGGTCCCCGGGTGCGGCGCGTCGTCGGCGGCCGGGCACGGCCAGTACAGCGCCTCGTCGCCGTCGAGGCGGTCGTGGCTCAACCCGCTGTAGTCGGCGGGGCCGCCGGCGCTGGCCCGGGCCAGCTCGTCGAACACCTCGTCGGGCCGGGTGCGCATCAGCACGGGGGAGCCCAGGCGGGCCCCGAGGTCGGCGAGGATGTCCAGCTCGCTGCGCGCCTGCCCGGGTGGGTCCAGGGCCTTGCGGCGGCGGATGACCCGGCCCTCCAGCGAGGTCATCGTGCCGTCCTCCTCGGCCCACTGGGTGGTCGGCAGGACGACGTCGGCCAGCATCGCGGTCTCCGAGGGCACGATGTCGGTCACGACGAGCAGGTCCAGGGCCCCCAGCCGCTCGAGCACGGAGCCGGCGTTCGGTCCGCTGACGGCGAGGTTGCTGCCATGGACGAGCAGGACCCGGGGGCCCTCGGGCGTGCCCAGCGCGCGCAGCAGCGCGACGGCGGGCAGCCCGGGGCCCGGCAGGTCGTCGGGGGTGACGCCCCACACGGCCGCCACGTGGGCGCGGGCGGCCGGGTCGTCGATGCGCCGGTAGCCCGGCAGCTGGTCGGACTTCTGGCCGTGCTCGCGCCCACCCTGCCCGTTGCCCTGCCCGGTGATCGCCCCGTAGCCCGAGCCCGGGCGTCCGGGCAGCCCCAGTGCCAGGGCCAGGTTGATCGCCGCCGTCACCGTCGCGGTGCCCTGGGTGCTCTGCTCGACGCCGCGGCCGGTCAGCACGAAGGCGCCCCGGCCCCCGCGCGCAGGGCTGGCCGCGGCCAGCAGCCGGGCGACCCGGCGCAGGTCGTCGGCGGGCACGCCGCACACGGCCTCGGCCCGCTCGGGCCACCACCCCGCGACGCTGCGGCGCACGTCGTCGGCCCCGCTGGTGCGTGCGGCCAGGTACTCCTCGTCGGCCAGGCCCTCGGCCAGGACGACGTGCAGCAGGGCCAGCAGGACGACGAGGTCGGTCCCCGGCACGGGGGCCAGGTGGATCCCGCCGCCGTCGTCGGTGAGCTGGGCGGTCGAGCTGCGGCGCGGGTCGACGACGACCAGGCCGCCGGCGGCGCGCGCCGCCGCCAGGTGGCCCACCGCGGGCGGCATGGTGTCGGCCACGTTGCTGCCCAGCAGCAGGCAGGCCTGCCCGGAGGACAGGTCCGCAAGGGGGAACGGCAGGCCGCGGTCCACGCCGAGGCAGCGATTGGCCGCGGCCGCCGCGCTGGACATGCAGAACCGGCCGTTGTAGTCGATGTTGGCCGTGCGCAGGACGGCCCTGGCGAACTTGCCGAGGCTGTAGGCCTTCTCGTTGGTGAGCCCGCCACCGCCGAACACGGCGACGGCGTCGGGCCCCGCGCTGGCCTGGGCGGCGCGGATCGCCCCCGCGACCCGGTCCAGCGCCTCGTCCCAGCTCGCGGGGACCAGCACGCCCGCTGCGTCCCGCAGCAGCGGGACGGTGAGCCGGTCGGGGGTGCGCAGCACCTGTGCGCTGGTCCAGCCCTTCTGGCACAGGCCACCCCGGTTGGTGGGGAACTCGCGGCCGGTCACGACCAGCGGTGCCCTGTCGGCACCCCCCGCGGGGGGTGCCGACAGGGTCATCGCGCACTGCAGGGCGCAGTACGGGCAGTGGGTCGCCACGGCGTCGCCCACAGGGTCACACCCGCCCGCCGCCGTGCGCCGACGAGCGCCGGGCGTACACCGCCCAGGTCAGGGCCACCAGCGCGACGTAGCAGGCGATGACCCCCCACAGCGCCGCCTCGATGCCACCGGTGTGGGTGGTCGACATGGCGAACGCCCGCGGCACCAGGAACCCGCCGATCGCCCCCACCGCCCCGGCGATGCCCAGGCAGCCCGCTGCCCGCTTGCCGGCGACGGCGCGCTCGGCGTCGTCACGGGTGCCGAGGGCGAACACGGCCGGGATCATCCGGTAGACCGACCCGTTGCCCGCGCCGGTGGCGCTGAACAGGACCAGGAACGCTGCCAGGAACAGCCCGAACGACTGCATCCGCAGGGCCGCGATCGCCCCGAGGGTGCCTGCGGCCATCACCAGGAACGCGACGACCGTGACCCGGGCCCCGCCCAGCCGGTCGGCCAGGATCCCGCCGAAGGGCCGGGCCACCGAGCCCACGAGCGCGCCGGTGAAGGCGATGGACAGCGTCACCTCGGGGAACTGCCCCTTGAGCAGGGTGGGGAACGCCGCGGCGAACCCGATGAACGACCCGAAGGTGCCGATGTAGATCACCGAGATCAGCCAGGTGTGCCGGCTGCGCGCGGCCGAGGCGAACACGCCGGGCTCGCTGCGGGCACAGGACAGGTTGTCCATGAACCGCCATGCCAGCACCGCGGCCAGGACGGCCAGGGGGACGAACATCAGGCCGGCGCGCTGCAGCTGCAGGCCGGCCGAGCCCATCACCACGATCGGCACCGCCAGCTGCACGGCGGCGGTCCCGATGTTGCCGCCCGCCGCGTTCAGGCCCAGCGCCCGGCCCTTCTCGGCCTGCGGGTAGAAGAACGAGATGTTGGCCATGGACGAGGCGAAGTTGCCGCCGCCGACGCCGGCCAGGGCGGCGATCGCCAGCAGCGCCCCGAACGGCAGGTCCGGGTTCTGCACCGCCCAGGCCAGCCCCAGCGCGGGCAGCAGGAGCAGCAGCGCCGAGATCACCGTCCAGTTGCGCCCCCCGACCAGGGGGACGGCGAAGGTGTAGGGGATCCGCAGCGTCGCGCCCACCAGGCTCGGGATGGCGACCAGCCAGAACATCTGGTCGACGCTCAGGGTGAACCCGGCCTTCGGCAGCTGCGGGACGACGATGCTCCACAGCGCCCACACCGCGAAGCCCAGGAACTCGGCGTAGATCGAGAAGCCCAGGTTGCGCGAGGCGATCGCGCGCCCGGCCGACCGCCACTGCCCGCGGTCCTCGGGGTCCCAGCCGTCGATCCATCGGCCCGGGCGGACGACCAGGGGGCTGGCGGACGCCAGGTCCACGTCGATGCTCGGCGCAGCCAGGTCGGTGGGATCGGGGACGGCGAGGCTGTCGACGACCTCGGCGGCCGCCGGCGGCGGGGTGCTCGGTGGTGCGCTCATGGTTCCTCCTGTCGACCCCCGCGGGTGCGGGATGCCAGCAGGCTAGGGACGCGCTGTTACCCGGCCGGTCGGCAGCCGTTACGGCGCCGCAACCGTCCCCGCACACGCCCGACATCGTCGGTGTGAGATCTGCCGGTGCGCCGACCCGCCGATCAGCCCGGCAACGGCAGCCAGCGGACGGGGGCTCCGGCCGGCGCGCCGCCCGGCGGCAGCACGGCGAAGCCGGTGGCCGCGGCCAGTCCGCGCAGCATCCCGGACCCGAGGTGGCCGCCGGGATGGAACGTGCTGTCGTGCAGGGTGCCCAGGACGAGCCGGTCCTCCCGGGGTGGTCCCCCCACCGCCGTTGCCAGGGTGACCCGGGCCAGCCGGGGGAGCGCCTGCCGACCGGCCAGGCCGGCGAGGAGGGGCGCGCCCAGGCTGAGCAGCGCGACGACGGCGCTCTGCGGGTTCCCCGGCAGGCCCACCAGCCAGCGGGTCCCGTCGTGCACCGTCGCCGCCAGCATCGGGTGGCCCGGTCGCACCGCCACGCTGTCGACCACGAGCTCGCCGGAGCAGGCCAGCACCGCCGCGTGCAGGTGGTCGACCGGCCCGGCCGCGGTTCCGCCCGTGGTGAGGATGACGTCGGCGCCGACCGCCGCCGCCCGGATCGCCGACACGTGGGCGTCGAGGGTGTCACGGGCCCGGTCCACCGCCACGACGTCGACACCCATGCGGGCCAACCACGCCGGCAGCTGGGGCCCGAGGGAGTCCCGCACCTGGCCGGCTGGCGGGAGCCCCTGGGTGGCCAGCTCGTCGCCGAACAGCACCAGGGCCGTGCGCGGCCGCGGGACCACGAGCAGGTCGTCGTGCCCGGCTGCCGCCGCCAGGCCGATGAGCGCCGGGTTCACCACCTCGCCCGCGGTCGCCAGGACCTCACCGGCTCGGCACTCCTCACCGGCGGGACGCACATGGCTGCGGCCCCTCGGGTCGGGCGCGGCCAGCACCGCGCTCCCGCCGTCCTGGGTCAGCCTGCCGTCCTCGGTTCGGATCACCGCGTCCGCGCTCGCGGGGACCATCCCGCCGGTCGCGATCCCGACCGCCTGCCCGCGGTCCAGGTGGGCCTGCCGGTCCTGGCCGGCCAGCGCGAGGCCGGTCACCGACCACGGCCCCTCGCCCGCCACCGCCCAGCCGTCCATCGCCGAGGTGTCGAACGGTGGCAGCGGGATCAGCGCGCGAAGCTCCTGCGCGAGCACGAGCCCGTCGCACTCGCTCAGCGCCAGCCGGACCGGCGGGCGCGGCGTCACGGCGGCAGCCAGTGCGCTGCGGGCCACGTCCCAGCGCGGTTCGACCAGGGTCATCGGGACCCCCGGCGGTGCCGTCGGGCACCGGTCACGGCGAGGACGGGGTCCAGGACGAGGCCAGCCCGGTGATCGTCGCCGCGGCCTGCGCGGGGTCGGCGCCCCGGGCCACCGCGACTCCCAGCAGGTAGGTCGTGACGGGGGCCGCGGGCCGGGCCACGGCGTGCGCGGCGTCCCGGGCCACGTCGAGCACGGCATCGATGTCGACGGTCACGTCCAGCCCGAGGGCCTCGCGCACCGCATCCACCCAGTCCTGCATCGGTCGGCTCTCCTTCGCTGCCCGCTGGCGGGCACGTGCCAGGTCGGCGTCCGTGTCGATGTCGAGCACGGACTCCGCGGGGGGCGCCCATTCCACCACGCGCAGTGCCGCGAGGGCTGCGCGGACCGGTCGGTCGGCCAGCTCGCCGACGGCGGCCAGCCCGGCGCGCAGCGCGTCGGTGCGGTAGGCGGCGCACAGCGGCTGGGCGCGGCCGCTGGCGTCGACCGGGACCACCGCGTCGACCGGGACCACCGCGTCGACCGGGACCACCGCGTCGACCGGGACATCGGCGTCGAGGCGGGCCAGCGACGCGGCCAGGGCGGGCCAGCCGAACGGCATGTCGGCGGCCAGCACCCCGACCATCGGGGTGCCCACCAGGCGCAGCCCCGCGCCGATCCCGGCCAGCGGTCCGGCCCCCGGGGGGTCCTCCCGGGTGAACCGGACCCTCCCGGCCAGGCCGGGCACCACGGGACCCACGACCACGACCGTGACGTCCGGCGGAACGGCCGAGACGATCCTGTCCAGCAGGGTCCGCCCGCCGACGTGGGCCGTCGCCTTGTCCCGTCCCAGCCGTCGGCTGCCACCCCCGGTCAGCACCACGACAGTGCTCCTGCTCGGCCATCCCTGGACGACATCGCTGGTCATACCTGCACAATAGGTGCCTCTCCGGAAGGGCTGTGATGACGGACCTGACCCACCTCGACGACGCCGGCCGGGCTCGAATGGTCGATGTGGCCGACCGCGCGGTGTCCGCGCGATCGGCCACCGCCACCGGCCGTGTGACCACGACAGCAGCCCGGGCGATCGCCGCCGGGGGCGTTCCCAAGGGCGACGCGCTCGCGGTGGCCCGGATCGCCGGCATCATGGCGACCAAGCGCACGCCCGACCTGATCCCGCTGTGCCACCCGATCGCCGTGCACGGCGTCGACGTGCAGGTCGAGGCCGCCCCGGACGCCGACGAGGTGCGCATCGCTGCCACGGTCCGCACCGCGGACCGCACCGGCGTCGAGATGGAGGCGCTGACCGCCGTCGCGGTCGCGGGGCTGGCGATCATCGACATGGTCAAGGCGCTGGACCCGCACGCGGCCCTGCGCGATGTCGAGGTCCAGTCCAAGGACGGCGGTCGCCGGGGGGCGTGGACGCGATGACGGACTCCGCAGCGGCCGTCCTGGACGTCGCGGTGATCACCTGCTCGGACTCCGCCGCGGCGGGGTCGGCAGCGGACACGTCGGGCCCGCTGGCCGCCACGCTGCTCACGGAGCGGGGGTTCCGGCTGGCCGGCCCGATCGTGATCGTGCCCGACGGGGTCGCGCAGATCGCCCGGGCGGTGCGCGGCGCACTCGAGTCGGGAGCGCGGATCGTGGTCACCACGGGAGGCACCGGCGCCGGTCCCCGTGACGTCACGCCGGAGGCGCTGCTCGGCATGGGGCTGCGCGAGCTGCCCGGGCTCGGGGAGCTCATGCGGGCGCACGGCCGGGCACTCGTCCCGGCCGCCGACCTGTCCCGCTCACTGGGAGGGGTGCTGGGGGGAGCCGTGGTCCTGGCCCTGCCGGGCAGCCCCGGGGGTGTCCGCGACGGCCTGGCCGCCGTGGGGGACCTCCTCGCGCACGCCGCCGCCGTCGCCGGCGGTGCCGGGCACCCGGGCCCGGACCCGATGCCGGTGCGGGCCCCCTCGCTCATCCGCAGTGAGCCGATCAGCGACGCGGAGGTCGCCGCCGCCGTGGCGTCCCTGCAGGCCGGGGCCGTCGTCACGTTCACCGGGGCGGTCCGCGACCACGACCACGGCCGGGACGTGACCGCCCTTGCCTACGAGGCCCACCCCGATGCCCACGCCATCCTTGCCGAGGTGGTCGCCCAGGCCTCGGCGCGGCCCGGCGTCCTCGCGGCCGCCGCGCTGCACCGGGTCGGGGACCTCGCCGTGGGCGATGTGGCGTTCGTCGCGGCCGTCAGCGCGGCGCACCGGGCGGAGGCCTTCGAAGCCTGCGGGTGGCTGGTGGACGCGGCCAAGGCGCGGGTGCCGATCTGGAAGCACCAGCACTTCGCCGACGGCACCGACGAGTGGGTGAACAGCCCGTGACCGCGCCCCCGGCGGACCCGGCGGCCGGCACGGCCGGGGCGGCCCCGCCCCGGCTGGTCGACCGGTTCGGCCGCGTCCACCGCGACCTGCGGGTCTCGCTGACCGACCGGTGCAACCTGCGCTGCACGTACTGCATGCCGGCCGAGGGGCTGCCGTGGATCGCCTCGCCGGACCTGCTCACGGCTGACGAGCTGGTGCGCGTCGTGGGCATCGGCACCACCCTGGGCATCACCGACGTCCGGCTCACGGGTGGGGAGCCGCTGGTCCGAGCCGACGTGGTGGACATCGTGGCCCGGTTCGCGGCCCTGCCGGGCGCGCCGCGGCTGTCGATGACCACGAACGGCCTGCGCCTGGCCGCGCTGGCCCGCCCGCTGGCCGAGGCGGGGCTGTCGCGAGTGAACGTCTCCTGCGACTCGCTGTCCCGGGAGACCTTCCAGCGGCTGACCCTGCGCGACCGCCTCGACGACGTGCTGGCCGGGATCGCCGCGGCCCGCGACGCCGGGCTCACCCCGGTCAAGGTGAACGCGGTGCTGGTCCGCGGCGTGAACGACCACGAGGCGGACGCGCTGCTGCGCTGGGCACTGTCCGAGGGCGTCCAGCTGCGCTTCATCGAGCAGATGCCGCTGGACCCCCAGCACGCCTGGAACCGCGCCATGATGATCACGCGCGAGGAGATCCTCGACCGGCTGGCGTCCGCGGGGCATGTCCTCACCCCCGTGCCCGGTCGCGGGTCGGCCCCGGCAGAGGAGTTCGTCATCGACGACGGTCCCGCCACCGTGGGCATCGTCGGATCGGTCACCAGCCCGTTCTGCGACGCGTGCGACCGCGTGCGGCTGACCGCCGACGGCCAATGGCGCTCGTGCCTGTTCGCGCGCCGCGAGGCCGACCTGAGGTCGTTGCTGCGCAGCGGCGCGCCGGACTCCGCGCTGGTCGACCTGATGTCGGCCGAGGTGGCCGTGAAGCAGCGTGGGCACGGCATCGACGAGCCGGCGTTCCACCAGCCGCAGCGGCCCATGTCGGCGATCGGGGGCTGACCCGGTGATCACCTTCCGCCTGTTCGGTTCCGCCCGGGCTGCCGCCGGAGCCGGGGAGCTCACGGTCCCGGCCGGGCCCACGCGTGAGGTGGTTGACACCCTCGCGTCGCGGCTTCCGCCCCGCTTCGCCGACATCCTGGTCATCAGCTCCCTGGTCGCAGACGGCCGCCGCCTCGACGCCACCTCCGAGGCGGCGCTTCCCGACGGCACCGTCGTGGACGTCCTGCCGCCGTTCGCGGGCGGGTGACCCGTGGTGTCGCGGGTGCGGCTGCGGCGTCGGCGACCGCGGCTGGGGGTGGCGGTCGTGGCCGGGGTGCTGCTGGCCGGTGTCGTGCCGGCGGGGTGCGCCGCGCCGCCGGGGGACGCAGCCGGGCCGGCGGGGGGCTCGGCGGGGGGCTCGGCCACTGGCCGCGGCGAGGTGATCGTGCTGGCCGCGGCGTCGCTGAGGGCGACGTTCACCGAGCTCGGCGCGCAGTTCGAGGCCGCCCACCCGGGGGTCACGGTGA
>JBDHZV010000047.1:0-17788 GCA_039812125.1 Candidatus Nanopelagicales bacterium | reverse complement strand
GTCCCGTGCGGACGCCAGCCGCCGGACGGTCAGCGGCTCAACCACGGCCGGCACGATCACTCCCTCTGGTCCTTCTCAAGGAGTGCACATATTAGCGCATGAACGAATCTTCAACTGTGCGGGAGGATCCGCATGTGTGCTTCCCTGGCGTGCGCCGCACGCGACCGCCCGGCATCCACCCGTGGGCGGACGTCGGGGCTGGGTGCCCCCCGTAGGCTTGCCGCGTGGGTGCCAGGGACGGGTTCGCGGCCTGGTCGCACCGCAACCGGTTCGCCGTCGACGCGGCCACGGCTGCGCTGGTCGGGCTTGTCGTGGTACCCACCGCCACGGTGACGGGTGCCTCGCAGTGGGGCCCGAGTGACACGGCATGGCCGTGGGCGGGGCCCGCGGCTTCGCTGGTGATGAGCGCGGCGATGGCCTGGCGTCGGAGCCGCCCGGTGGCCTCGGTGGCCGTGGTGTACTCGGCGGCCCTGCTGCACGTGCTGGCTGGCGCAACGGTCGTCATGCCGGCCGACCTGATCGTCCCGTGGGCGCTGTGGTCGGTGACGGTGCACGGTCCCCGGTGGGCTTCCCGCGCGGCGCTGTCGGGGGCCATGGTCGGCTCGGTGCTGGTGGGGACCTTGTTGGCGACCACGTGGGCCGATGCCGCAGCCCTCAGCGTCATGATCGCGCTGCTGTTCCTGACGACGTGGGCATTCGCGCAGGCCCGTCGGGCCCGTCGGGAGACCATGGAGTCGCTTGTTGACCGCGCGCAGCGACTCGAGGTCGAGCGCGATCAGCAGGCCCAGCTCGCCGCCGCAGCCGAGCGGGCCAGGATCGCGCGCGAGATGCACGACATCGTGGCGCACTCCCTGTCGGTCATCATCGCCCAGGCGGACGGTGGCCGGTACGCCGCAGCTCACGATCCGGCCGCCGCCGGCCGGGCGCTGACCACCATCGGCGAGACAGGTCGCGCCGCATTGTCGGACATGCGTGGGCTGCTCGGCGTCCTGCGCGCCCCGCAGGACCAGCCCCTGCCCACGGGCGGCCCCGCGGGTGAGCGGCCTGACTCGCCCACGGGGCCGCTGCCGGCGACCGCTGACCTCACCGCCCTGGTCGAGGGCATGCGCACCGCTGGACTGCGGGCGTCCCTGGTTCGCCTCGGCGAGCCGCGGATCCTTCCTCCCGGGACCGGCCTCACCGTGTTCCGGATCGCCCAGGAGGCGCTGACCAACGTGCTCAAGCACGCCGGCCCGGACCCCGAGGTGACAGTGATGCTGACCTGGCGCCCCGACAGGCTGGAGCTCGAGGTGATCGACGACGGCCGCGGCGCCGCGGCCGGCTCCGACGGGACTGGCCAGGGGCTGGTCGGGATGCGGGAGCGGGCCGCCATGTTCGGCGGGTACGCCTTCGCCGGCCCCCGCCCCGGCGGCGGGTTCCGGGTGCACGCCAGCCTGCCGACCCGCGGCTCCGAGACCCTGGTGGCCAGCAGCCCTGGTGGAACCGATCCGACGACGACTGATCTTGAGGTGGCCCCGTGACCCCCGACGTCCGCCCCGCCACGGGGACTGCCGGTGCTCCCCCTGTGCCGGGCCAGCCGGCCGCCGGATCCGCCCCGCCAGCGGACCGGGCGGCCGGTGCGGCCCTGCCCATCCGAGTTGCCCTGGTCGACGACCAGCAGCTGGTCCGGGCCGGCTTCCGGATGGTCATCGACTCCCAGCCCGACCTCACCGTGGTGGTCGAGGCCGGCGACGGCGAGCAGGCCCTGCGTGCGCTTGCTCGTCCACCGTCGGTCGACGTCGTACTCATGGACGTGCGCATGCCGGTCCTGGATGGGCTGACCGCCACCGCGCGCCTGACCGCAGCCGGTCCGCGGCCCCGGGTGATCGTGCTCACCACGTTCGACCTGGACGAGTACGTGCTCGCGGCGATCCGAGCCGGTGCGAGCGGCTTCCTTCTCAAGGACGCCCCACCCGAGGAGATGCTGGCCGCGATCCGCACCGTGCACGCCGGCGACGCCGTGATCGCGCCGTCCTCGACCAGGCGCCTGCTCGAGCACCTCGTCGAGGTGCTGCCTGCGGCTGGCCCGGGTGCTCGTGACGACGCTGCCCAGCGTGCCCTGTCCGAGCTGACCGACCGGGAGCGTGAGGTGCTGGTGGAGATGGCCCGCGGGCTGTCCAACACCGAGATCGCCGCGAGCCTGTTCGTGGCCGAGGCCACGATCAAGACCCATGTGGGGCGGATCCTGGCCAAGCTCGGCGCCCGTGACCGGGTGCAGGCAGTCGTGCAGGCCTACGAGACGGGCCTGGTGCGACCGGGGACGGACCTGCCGTTCCGGGGGTAGTCCCGTGGCATGACCCGGGACCGCCCAGAGTCCACCTGCAGCCCGATCCCTGGGGCGCGAGGGGCCCCGTAGCGTGTGAGTGCCCTGATCCGCTGCCATGAGGGAGCCACCATGTCACCCCACCCGTCGTCCCAGGACGGCACCGCACCCGTCGCCTCTGCTGCCCGCGGCCTGACCAAGGTGTACGGCACCGGGCCGTCGGCCGTGCAGGCCCTCGACGGTGTGGACGTCGACTTCGCCGCAGGCCGGTTCACGGCGATCATGGGTCCATCGGGATCCGGCAAGTCGACGCTGATGCACCTGCTGGCCGGCCTGGACCGGGCCACGTCCGGCCAGGTGTGGCTCGGCGGCACCGACCTGACCACCCTGTCCGACGACCAGGTGACCGTGCTGCGGCGCACCCGGGTCGGCTTCGTCTTCCAGTCGTTCAACCTGCTGCCCATGTTCGACGCGGCGAGGAACATCACGGTGCCGCTGGACCTGGCCGGAGCCCGGCCCGACCCGGACTGGTACGACACGCTGGTCGACACCCTCGGGCTGCGACCTCGGCTGGCCCACCGGCCCTCGGAGCTGTCCGGCGGCCAGCAGCAGCGGGTGGCCATCGCCAGGGCGCTGATCGCCAAGCCCGAGGTCGTGTTCGCCGACGAGCCCACCGGCAACCTGGACTCCCGGTCCGGTGCCGAAGTGCTCAGCTTCCTGCGCCGATCCGTCCGCGAGCTCGGCCGCACAATCATCATGGTCACCCACG
This sequence comes from Candidatus Nanopelagicales bacterium, assembly GCA_039812125.1. GTDB lineage: Bacteria > Actinomycetota > Actinomycetes > S36-B12 > CAIYMF01 > Prado023. The sequence continues at coordinate 14,717 of JBDHZV010000047.1, read as the reverse complement.
ACCCGGCTGCGGCTGCCTACGCCGACCACGTCCTGCTCCTGGCCGACGGCCGGATCGCCGGGCGCATCGACGACCCGACCCCGGCCTCGGTGCTGGCCGGCCTGGATGCCCTGCGCACGATCGAGCTGAACGAGGTGGCGCGATGATCCGGCTGACCCTGGCCCAGATGCGCCTGGCCCTGGGTCGGCTCGTCCCGGCCGGCCTGGCCATCGTGCTGGGCACGGCGTTCGTCGCCTTCACGCTCATCGCTGGCAACGTGATGACCAGCTCGGCCTACGACCAGGTCACCGCCCAGTACGCCAGTGCCGACCTCGTCGTCACGCCGGACCCGGATGCCGTCCTTGACGACGGGGCCCTTGCCACCGCGCGTGCCGCGGCCGGGGTGAGGGCCGTCGAGCCGCTGATGACCAGTTGGGTGAACCTCGCGCATGGGTCGCGGGAGGCCCAGCAACTGTTCCTCCCGGTCGCCGCTGACCCCGCCCTCACCTCCCTGACGGTGGCCGCGGGGCGTTCCCCGGTCGGCCCGCACCAGGTCGCCCTGCCGGAGCAGGCCGCGCAGCGCCTCGGTGTCGGCCTGGGCGACACGGTCGACGTGCGCTGGATGACCCGGGACTCGGCCGAGGAGACCAGCACCAGGGTCGGCGTGGTCGGACTGGTCGAGGACCCGAGCTCCGCGTGGACCATGTGGGGCCGGGCTGGCCTGGCGCCCCGCGACTCGCTCGTTGCGTGGTCGGCAGGTGCGGACCCCTCATACGAGGCTCTGCTGGTCGCGACGTCCGATCGCGCCCGTGCGCAGGCAGCACTGGCTGCTGGCCTCGCCGGCGACGCCTCGGTACGAACCCGTGACGAGGTGGCAGCAGCGCAGGTGGCATCGCTGACCGACGGTGCGAACCTGCTGGTCAGTGTGGTCCTCGGGTTCGCCGCGATCGCCCTGCTGGTGGCCGCGCTGGTCATCGCGAACACGTTCCAGGTGCTGATCGCGCAGCGCACCCGCACCTTGGCTCTGCTGCGCTGCGTGGGAGCCCGTCGGGCCCAGCTGCGTCGCTCGGTGCTTCTCGAGGGGGGCGTCCTCGGGTTGGCCGCTTCGCTGCTCGGCGTGCTCGTGGGGGTCGTGGTGTCCCAGGCCGTGCTTGCCGTCCTGGCGGCTGTGGAGATCGGGATCCCGCTTCCCACCACGGTGCCCATGACGGCCTGGGTGGTGCTCGCGCCGCTGGTGGTCGGTACCGCCGTGACGCTGGCGGCCAGCATGATCCCCGCCCGCGCGGCCACCCGGGTGACGCCGGTCGAGGCGCTGCGACCGGTGGACGGCCCGTCCGTGCGGACCAGGTCGGGCCGGGTGCGACTGGTCCTGGCGGCCGTGCTCAGCGCGGCCGGTGCGGCTCTGCTCGCAGGGGCCACGGTGGCATCGGTCGGCTCGCACAGCTACGTCCACGGCGAGCTCTGGCTGGCCCTGGGTGTTCTGGGCGCCGCGCTGTCGTTCCTGGGGATCCTGATCGGAGCGGCCCTGTGGATGCCCCGGGTGATCGGCGGCCTGGGCGCGATGGCGGGGCGGCTCGGCCCGGCCAGCCAGCTGGCGGCGGCCAACGCGCAGCGCAACCCTCGGCGCACGGCTGCCACCAGCGCCGCTCTGCTGATCGGGGTGACGCTGGTGGTCACCATGAGCGCGGGTGCGGCGACTGCCCGTCACTCCTTGGATGCCCTGCTCGACCGGCAGTACCCGGTCGACCTGGTTGCCCGCAGCGACGACGACCGGCCCGGATCCGGGTTCAGCCGGGACCAGCTGCGGGCCGTGTCCGCCGTGCCGGGGGTGGCTCGTGCGGTCGGCGTGCGGACCACCACGGCCACGGGTCCCGACGGGCGGCCGCTGACGGTCTACGGGATCAGCGCCGAGCAGGCCCGCGACGTCCTGCGTGACCGGGCCGTCGTCGACGCGCTGGAGCGCGGCGAGGCGGCGGTCGGTTCGGGGGACGACGTCGCCGGCGTGGTCACACTGGCCACCGACACGGGCTCAGTCTCCCTGCCCGCGGTTGCCGACTGGGACCGGTCGGGCAGCGTCCTGCTCCCGGCCGCCGCCCTGGACGACCTGACGGACGACGTTGCCACCGGCACGATCTGGGTGAGGCTGACCGCGTCCGGGGCCGATCCGGCGACGGTTCTCCAGGACGTGCAGGATGCGCTGGGTCCGGGTCGTGGCCTCTCCGTTGGGTCAGGTGCCGCCGAGCGCCAGCAGTACCAGCACATGATCGACGTCATGCTCGCGATCGTGGTCGGCCTGCTCGCCGTGGCCGTCGTCATCGCCCTGATCGGGGTGGCCAACACGCTGTCGCTATCGGTGCTCGAGCGTCGTCGCGAGTCCGCGACCCTACGCTCGGTGGGCATGACCCGCCGGCAGTTGCGCGGTTCGCTGGCGGTGGAGGGCGTGCTCGTCGCGGTGGTCGGCACGGTCACCGGCATCGGCCTGGGGCTGGTCTACGGCTGGGCCGGTTCGGCGATCGTCTTCGGCCCCACCGTGGGCATCCAGATGTCGGTGCCCTGGGCCGATCTGGTCGTCGTGCTGGTCGTCGCCGTGGCCGCCGGGCTCCTGGCCTCGGTGCTGCCCGCCCGCGCGGCTGCCCGCACCTCACCGATCGCGGCCCTGACTGTGGAGTGACGATCGGTGGGCCGAGCTGTGGCGATCCGGCAGGGTCGCTACTGCTCGAGGATGAGCTCGGGGTACACCGGGGTCCACATGGCGTCGAACACCTGCTGGACGGGGTTGTCGAGCACCCGGGTCGCCACCCCGTCGCGCTCGGCGGCCTGGGCCACGGCGATCGCCACCGTGGCCGACACCATGCGCAGCTGGGAGACCTGCGGCAGCAGTGACCCCCCGGGCCCGTCCACGTGGGCCAGTCCGGCGACCGCCTCGGCGGCGGCCGCGATCATCCGGTCGGTCACGCGGGTCGCCCGGCACACCGCCACCCCCAGGCCCAGCCCGGGGAACACGAAGGCGTTGTTGGCCTGCGCGATCACGTGCTCCCGGTCGTTGCGCTGGACCGGGGGGAACGGCGAGCCGGTGGCGATCAGCGCGCGCCCGTCGGTCCAGGACAGCAGGTCCTCGGGGGTGGCCTCGACCAGGGACGTGGGGTTCGACAGCGGCATGATCACCGGGTGGTCCACGTGCGCGGCCATGTCGCGCACGATGGGCTCGGTGAAGGCACCGGGCTGGCCGGAGGTGCCGATCAGGATGGTGGGCCGGACGTTGCGGACCACGTCGGCCAGGCCGATGTGCCCCTGCGCGTCCAGGTCCCAGGCGTCGGTCTCGGACCCCTGCCGCGCGTAGGGGCGCTGGAACGGCCGGATCCGGTCCCCGAGCGTGGTGGTGAGCAGGCCGCGGCTGCCGAGCCCCCAGAACGCGGCCGTCGCCTCCTGCGGCGTGGCGCCCTCGTTGATCATCATGTCGCGCAGCAGGTCGGCGACGCCGACCCCGGCGGTCCCCGCGCCGTGGATGACGATGCGCTGGTCGCGCAGCCGGCCGCCCCGGGACCGCACCGCGGCCAGGGCCGCCGCGGCGACCACGGCAGCGGTGCCCTGCACGTCGTCGTTGAAGGTGCACACCCGGTCGCGGTAGGTGGTGAGCACGCGGTGGGCGTTGGCGGCGCCGAAGTCCTCCCAGTGGATCATCGCGTACGGGAACACCGCCGACGCCGCGGTCACGAACGCCTCGATGAAGTCGTCGTAGCGCTGCCCTCGCACGCGGCTGTGCCGCAGGCCCAGGTAGAGCGGGTCGGACAGCAGCGACAGGTTGTCGGTGCCCACGTCCAGGACGACGGCGACGGCCCGGTTCGGGTCGATGCCCGCGGCGGCGGTGTACAGCGACTTCTTGCCCAGCGCGATCTGGATGCCACCGACACCCTGGTCGCCGATGCCCAGGATGCCCTCGGAGTCGGTGACGATGAGCAGGTCCACGTCCTCGGGACTGCGGCCCTGCCCCGCCAGCGAGCGCTCGATCTGCTCCGGGTGGTCGATCGACAGGAAGACGCCGTGCAGCCGCTGGTAGGACTGGCTGAACTCGACGATGGCAGCCCCGATCGTGGGCGTGTAGACGATCGGCATCATCTCCTGCAGGTGCTCGCTGAGCAGCCGGTAGAACAGCACGGTGTTGCGGTCGCGCAGGGCCGACAGGAACGCGAACTTGTCCAGGTCGGTCTCGGCGCGCAGGTACTGGTGGTACGACCGGTGCAGCTGGGCCTCCAGCGGGGTCACCGCGGTCGGCAGGTGCCCGATGAGGTGGAACTTCTCGCGCTCCTCGAGGGTGAAGGCGGTACCACGGTTCAGGCGGGGGATCCGCAGCAGCACGCTGCCGGTGACCGAGACCTTGATCCGTCCCCCGTGGTGGCCGGGGAGAACCTCATAGGGGCGCTGCGACATCCCCCCAGCCTACGAGCCGGGCTGCCGGCCCAGCCGTCCGGGACGGCCTCGACCGCCGGGGGCGCGCAGGGCGCGCGGGCGGTCGGGGCGGGCAGGAGGCCCGCTTCGTCACGGGATGACGCGGTGCCGCCGTGCGGCGGCGACCCAGGATCACCCGCGACCCGCCAGCACCAGGCCGGCGTCCCAGCCGGGCGCCCGCCCGCCGTGCGGTGGCCGGATCCGGTGCATCTCGTGACCGGATCGGGCGAGCACCCACGCCACCATGGAGTTGGAGTTCCACATGTGCCCGGTGCCGAGCTCGTCGCGGCCCCAGGTGAGGCGCGGCACCTGTCGCACCAGGTCCAACACGTCCCGGACCTGCGCGGGATCCTCGGTGGTGCGGATCGGGCTGCCGACCGCATGGGCGATGTCGGGGAGCTGCCCGCCCGCCCAGCAGCGGACCTCGTAGCGGAACACCCGAGAACGTCCCAGCCACCGGGCGGCGACCGGGCCCTCCAGGACGACACCACGGTCCGGGGCGGCGACGTTCCACACCGGGCCCATCTCGATCGCGTAGCGGGCGAGGCCGTCGTGCAGCAGCAGCCCCGCGTGGTAGAGGTCCATGCGAGCCCGGTGCTCCCGCCGTGCGGCAAGCCACTCGAAGGCCCGCCCACTGGGCCGCACGACGTGACCGCCGGCCCCGAGTGGGAGCCAGTACAGGTCGACCCACGTGCCCGGTCCGCCACCTTTCGCGCTCATCGGCGCCAGTCAAGCAGGTCGAGGCTCCGGCGCACCCCTCACGGGCAGCGGCGGACCCTCGACCTGTCAGGGGTCGCGACCGGCATGCGAGGTCACAGTGCGGCCGGGGTGCGCACCTCGATCCGCTCCACGGCGCCCGTCCTGCCGAAGATGCCGGCGCTCAGGTCCGCGGGGATCAGTCCGCCGGGGCACTCCTGGACGGTGCCGTCGACCAGCCGGACCTGCACGCGCAGGGCGTCCGACCGCTGGTACACAACCGGCACCTGGACGAAGGTGAAGGCCAGCGACCCCGCGGGCAGGTCGATCCGGCGGGTCTCGTTGCGGGCGTCGAGGTACTCGAACGTCTCAGGGGCGCGCAGCCACTCCGAGGCCCGCAGCAGGGTGGGCACGTCGGGCGATCGGCTCCCCGCTGCCCCCGGGGAGCTGATCGCCCCGTCACCGGTCCGGGCCCCGGCGCAGGCCTGCATCAGGGCGCGGCAGTGGTCAGCGGCGAGGAAGCGCAGTCTCTCGGGCCCGGGTGGCGGGGTCAGCGCGGCAGGGCCGAAGAGGCAGTCGGTCCGGGGGCTGCATGGGTTGCCTGGCGGCTGCCGCCACGGTAGATGGGGGGACGATGGACCACGCCGACTCGCCACCCCACCTGCGGGACCTGCCGTTCACTGACGCCGGCCTGCCCGTGACCGTGCGCGTGGCCGACCTGCTCGCACGGATGACCCTGGCCGAGAAGGTCGGGCAGATGCTGCAGCTGGACGCGCGGGGCTCCCTCGAGGACGCCGTCGGGTGCAGGTTGGCGGGCTCGCTGCTGCACGCCTCGCCGGAGGGCATGCTGCGCGCCTGGGAGCTGGTGCAGCGGACCCGGCTGCGGATCCCGCTGCTGATGGCCGACGACTGCATCCACGGGCACTCGTTCTGGCCGGGCGCGACCATCTTCCCCACGCAGCTGGCGATGGCCTGCACGTGGGATCCGGACCTGGTGCGGCGGGCTGCCCGCGCGGCTGCGGTGGAGATCGCGGCGACCGGCCTGCACTGGACGTTCTCGCCAGTGCTGTGCATCGCCCGCGACCTGCGCTGGGGCCGGGTCGGGGAGACCTTCGGCGAGGACCCGCACCTCATCGGCGAGCTCGGTGCGGCGATGGTGATGGGCTACCAGGGGGCGGGCCCGGGGGACCCGACCTCGGTGCTGGCCACGGCCAAGCACTTCGCCGGCTACTCCGAGACCCAGGGCGGTCGCGACGCCAGCGAGGCGGACCTGAGCCAACGCAAGCTGCGCGCCTGGTTCCTGCCGCCGTTCCAGCGGGCCGTGGCGGTCGGGTGCCGGACCGTCATGCTCGGCTACCAGGCGATGGACGGCGTCCCGATCACCGCGAACCGATGGCTGCTCAACGACGTGCTCAAGGACGAGTGGGGATTCCGGGGCACGCTGGTGACCGACTGGGACAACGTCGGGCGCATGGTCTGGGAGCAGCGGGTGTGCGCCGACGACATCGAGGCGGCCATCGTGGCCGTCGAGGCCGGCAACGACCTCGTGATGACCACCCCCGCGTTCTTCGAGGCGGCCCAGGCCGCGGTGGCCCAGGGCAGGCTCGCCGAGTCCGGCATCGACGCGGCCGTCCGGCGGATCCTCACCCTCAAGATGGAGCTCGGCCTGTTCGAGGACCACCGGGGACCGGACCCGGACCGGCAGCGGGTCGTCATCGGTTCCGCGCAGCATCAGGCCCTCAACGACGAGCTGGCGCGGCGCTGCCTGGTGCTGCTGCACAACGACGGGCTGCTGCCGCTGCAGGGGGGCCTCACGGCGGGCCCCGGGGGACGTGCGACCTCGCCCACCGCCTGGCGGGTTGCCGTCGTCGGCCCGTTGGCCGACGATCCGCACGCACAGCTCGGCGACTGGGCCGGGGCGTCGGGCCAGGTCGACTGGATGCCGGACGGGCACCCCCGGGAGCTGACGTCGACCGTGCTCGACGGCCTGCGCGACCTCGCGCCGGTCTCGTGGACGATCACCCACGAGCGGGGCGTCGAGGTGGGGCGGCTGCTCCCCGACCCGGCGGGGCCGACCTTCCCGGACGGGCAGCCGCGGCCACCCGTCTTCGAGCCTGCGCAGCCGGACCCGGCGCAGCTGGCCGCGGCCACGGATGCCGCGCGGCGAGCCGACGTCGTCGTCGCCGTGGTCGGGGACACCATCGCCCTGACCGGTGAGACCCGTTCGACGGCGACCCTGGAGCTGCAGGGCGGCCAGGTCGCCCTGCTCGACGCGCTGGCGGAGGTCGGGACACCTGTCGTGGTGGTGCTCGTCCAGTCCAAGCCCTCGACCCTTCCGGCCAGTGCCCTGGGAGCCGGCGCGATCGTCCAGGCGTTCAACCCCGGCATGCGCGGCGGCCGGGCCGTCGCCGAGCTGCTGCTGGGCCTGGTCGAGCCCACCGGCCGGCTGCCCCTCAGCGTGGCCCGCCACGTCGGGCAGCTGCCCGTGTTCTACAACCAGGTGCGCGGCCAGCACGGCCAGCGTTACGCCGACCTCACCCAGGAGCCGCTCTTCCCGTTCGGGTTCGGGCTGAGCTACACGACGGTGCGGTACGCCGACCTCCGCCTCGAGGCCGCCGACCTGGCACCGGGCCAGGTGTTGCGCGGGACGGTGAGGCTGACCAACACCGGCCCGCGGCCGGCCCTGGAGACCGTGCAGGTGTACGTGTCCGACCTGGTCACCAGCGCCACGTGGGCCGAGCGTGAGCTCAAGGCGTTCACCCAGGTCGCCGTGCCCCCGGGCGGAAGTGTCGAGGCCGGGTTCAGCCTGCCTGTGGCCGACTGCACGATCGTCGACGCCTCCGGCCGGCGCGTCGTGGAGCCCGGCGACTTCGCCGTCCTGGTCGGCCCGAGCTCGCGCCGGGAGGACCTGCTGTCCGCGCAGTTCCGGGTGACGCCTCCCGCGACGCGCTGAGCTCCGGGCCCGGCGCCCTCAGCGGGTGTCACGCACGACGTGCAGGCGGGGTCTCGGGGTGAGCGTGTGGGCGACCACGCAGTAGCGCTCGGTCAGCTCGCCGAGCCGGACCAGCTGCTCGTCGGTGGCGTCGGTGTCGAGGGTGGCCACGACCTCGATGGAGGTGACACCGACCGGGACCTCACGGTTCAGCCCCAGGGTCCCGCGCGCGTCGAAGGTCCCGTGCGCGGTGATGGACGCCGACCGGACGCCCAGGCGCATCGCGGTGGACACGCTGCGCAGCGTCACCCCGATGCAGCCGCAGAGGGCCTCGAGCAGCATCTCGGCCGAGCATGCGTCCGTGCCGTCGCCCCCGGTCGCCCGGTGCAGCCCCGCCCGCACGGGCCCGGCCCAGGCGTGGACCGTCGTGGTGATCCCCGGGTCGGCGAACGCGGCCGAGGCGCTGACCGACGTGCGCGCGGAGGTGGGGTCCTCGCCGTACTGGCGCTTCAGGGGTGCCTGGCGCGCGCGCAGCTGCTCGATGTCCATGGACGCATCATCCTCAACCTCCCGGGTCCTGCGCGGATCGGTCGGGTGGCCGCCCGGTCTGGGGACGCCCGCCGGGTGCTGACCCTTGCCCCGAGGCGCTCGGCGATCCGGCACCTGTGTCAGGGGTGCGCGCCATCGTGGGAGGCCGGGCGTCCGACTGCGCGGGCGGCCCGGGACGGGAGGGGCGATGGATCGAGGCGAGGCCGAGGAGTCGGCTGGTGCGCGTCCACGCCCATGCCCCCCTGGGAGTGTGACCGTGGCGCCGACCCTCGCCGAACTTGACGACCGGGTCGCGACCGGCGACCATTCCTCAATGGGGATTGACCCAGACCTGGGCTCGCTGGAGTGGCGCGTTGCGGCGCACGCGGCCCTGGGCGATGCCAGCCGGTTGCGGGTGGTCGATGCGGTCGGCGTCGGGGACGCCGGACCGAGTGACCTGGCCCGGTCGCTGGGCATGTCGTCGAACCTCCTGGCTCATCACCTGAAGGTGCTCGAGGCTGCGGGCCTGGTCCGACGGGCACCCTCGGAGTCCGACGGCCGGCGCAGCTACGTGCGGCTGGTGCCGGGCGCGTTCGAGGTCCTGGGCCGGGTGCCCGGGGCGCCGGTGCCGGACGGCCGGGTCGTCTTCGTGTGCTCGGGCAACTCGGCGCGCTCCCAGCTCGCTGCGGCGGTGTGGGCCTCCCGCGGGCTGCGCGCGGCCTCCGCGGGCACCCACCCGGCGCCGCGGATCCACCCCGGCGCGGTGCGGGTGGCCCGTCGGCACGGGGTCACGCTGCTGGACAGCCGACCGCGGGCGACCGACGAGGTCCTGTGTCCTGACGACGTGATCGTGACGGTCTGCGACGCCGCCGACCGTGAGGTCGTGGCCTCCCACGTGCACTGGTCGGTCCCGGATCCGGTCGCGGTGGGCAGCGATCGCGCCTTCGAGAGCGCGTTCCGGCAGATCTCCGATCGGATCAGCGCCTGGGTGGGTCGGGACGCGGACAGCGTGCAGCCGGACCGCGTGGCCGTCGGACCTTCGGGCCTCTGACAGCCAGGCGTCGTGCGATGGCCGCGGTCAGGGGGTGCGCAGGCCTCGGCGGGGATCGGCGATCAGCCCGGCAAGGCTGGTGAACGCCTCGGGAACGACGCTGTAGTGCGCCCAGCGCCCGCGCTTCTCGCGAGTCAGCAGCCCGGCGTCCACGAGGATCCGCATGTGGTGGCTGACTGTCGGCTGGCTCAGTCCGACCGGGGCGGTCAGGTCGCAGATGCACGCCGAGTCGCAGGCCATCACCAGGCTCAGCAGCTGCAGGCGCATCGGGTCGGCCAGGGCCCGGAGCTGCTCGGCCAGCCGCTGGGCATCGGCCAGATCCAGGGGTGGGGCGGTCGGCGGGGTGCAGCAGGCCCCAGGCTCGTCGAGGACCGGCAGCAGCGTCCGGGCGTCCGTCACGCCCCCATGGTCGCATGGATCGACCGGAATCGATGAGCGAGCGCCCAATCCTCGTGGCGCTCGCCCGGGTGGATCGGGCAGGTGTCCACCGGGGCTCAGGTCGGCAGCGGCTTGGTCGCGCGGACGAACGCGCTGGCCAGCGCGCCGTCGACCTCCTCGGCGCGGGAGGTGTCCATCCCGGCCTCGGCCAGGGCTGCTGCAGCGTCCTCGGCGGTGTACAGCCGGGTGACCTCCAGGCTGGCGCCGACGAAGCCGGCGGCCCCCAGCAGTCGCAGGAACTCGGACTCGGACAGCGCGCCGGCGATGCACCCGGCCCACAGCTCGGCAGACCGGCGCAGGTCCGGGGGCAGTTCACGGCGGACCACGATGTCGCTCACCGCGAAGCGCCCTCCGGGCCGGAGCACCCGGAACGCCTCGCGCAGGACGATCGCCTTGTCTCCGGACAGGTTGATCACGCAGTTGGAGATGACCACGTCGACCGAGGCATCGGGCAGCGGGATGTCCTCGATGGTGCCCTGGAGGAACGTCACGTTCGTTGCCCCCGCTGCCGCCGCGTTCGCCCGGGCGAGCTCGAGCATCTCGTCGGTCATGTCGACCCCGTAGGCGTGGCCGGTCGGGCCGACCCGGCGCGCCGAGAGCAGCACGTCGATGCCGCCTCCGGATCCCAGGTCGAGCACGACCTCGCCGGGGTGCAGTGCGGCCAGTGCGGTCGGGTTCCCGCACCCGAGCGAGGCGACCACCGCGCCGCCAGGCACGGCTGCGGTCTCCTCGGCGGAGTACAGCTCCCGGCTGATCGGGTCGTCCGGGCAGCACTCCGACCCGCAGCAGCTCGTCGAGCCCTCCTGCTGGGCTCGGACCGCCGCTGCTGCGTAGCGCTCTCGCACGATCCGGTGGACGTCGGACGTCATGCTGGCCTCCTGTATATCGATGAACCTCGATGGAATGCTACCGGCGCATATCGAGGAACGTCAATGGGTGGGGGTCCCTCCCCGGGCCTCAGCTGGCTGACAGCGGGCCAGCCTCGCGCAGGACCCTCAGGTGATAGGGCAGCACGTTGGCAGCTGCCGAGGGTCCGTTCCCCGCGGATTGGCCACAGCGCCGCCCATGCCCGATGATTGCTCAATGCGCATTGTGATTGTTGGGTCGGTGGCGGCGGGGACGTCGGTGGGGGCGAAGGCTCGCCGCAACAGCGAGACAGCCGAGATCGTGGTCTACGAGCGGGAGTCCGACATCTCCTACTCCGGGTGCGGGCTGCCCTACTACGTCGGCCGGGAGGTGACCGACATCGAGACGCTGGTGCCGCGGGACCCGGCATGGTTCGCGAAGCGCTACAACATCGACATCCGCACCCGGCACGAGGTGACAGCGGTCGACCCGCAGGCGCGCACGGTGACGGTCACCCGACTGGACACGGGGGAGTCGTTCACCGATCACTACGACGCCCTGGTGCTGGCCACAGGGGTCTCCCCGGTCGTCCCGCCCCTTCCCGGCGTCGACGCGACCGGTGTGTTCACGGTCCGCACGCCGGCCGACGCGGTGGCGATCCGGGCGCACATCGAGACCGCCGGGGTCACCTGCGCCGTCGTGGTGGGCGCAGGCTTCATCGGGCTGGAGATGGCCGAGCAGCTCGTCGGGCGGGGGATCGCAACCACCGTGGTGGAACGCCAGTCCCAGGTGATGCCGCCGCTGGACGTCGACATGGCCCATCGGGTGGCCGAGTCGATGCGCGGCAACGGCGTGGCGCTGCGGCTGGGCGCCTCGGTGGCGTCGGTGCAGGGCGACCCGGTCACCGGGGTGGTGCTGGACACCGGCGAGCGGATCGAGGCGGGCCTCGTGATCCTGGCTGTCGGCATCCGGCCCAACACCGAGCTGGCGCGCCAGGCCGGCGTCGCGCTGGGGGCGTCCGGCGCCGTCGCCGTCGACGAGCGGATGGCCACCGACGTGCCGGGCATCTGGGCGGTCGGCGACGTCGCGGAGTCCTTCTCGGTGATCACCGGGGAGCCGGTGTGGCATCCGCTGGGGTCGACGGCGAACAAGATGGGCCGGATCGCCGGCGACGTGATCACCGGTGGTCCCCTGGTCCATCGCGGCGTCCTGGGCACCGGCATCTTCCGCGCCTTCGACCTGGCTGTGGCCCAGACCGGCCTGACCGAGCGGGCCGCCACGGACGCCGGGTTCGACGTGGTCGTGCTGCACAACATCAAGCCCGACCGCTCCGAGTACCTGGGAGGTCGCGAGATGGTGATCAAGGCGATCGCCGATCGGGCCACTGGGCGGGTCCTGGGCGCGCAGATCGTCGGGCCGCAGGGGGTGGACAAGCGCATCGATGTGCTGGCCACGGCGATCACGTTCGGCGCGAGGGCTGCCGACCTGTTCCACCTGGACCTGGCCTACGCGCCGCCGTTCGCCACCACCAAGGACCCCGTGCTCTACACCGGGATGGCCCTGGACAACGCGCTGCGCGACGCAGCACCGCTGATCACCCCGGCCCAGCTGGACGCCCGCCGCGCCGCCGGTGAGCCGATCCAGGTGGTCGACGTGCGTTCGGCGAAGGACTTCGCCAGGTCCCACGTCGACGGTGCGATCCACATCCCGCTGGGTGACCTGCGCGCCCGCGCCGGCGAGCTGGACCCGACCGTGCCGACCGTGACCTACTGCAACAAGGGCGTGTCGGGCAATGCCGGGCAGAACGTCCTGCGCTGCCTCGGGTTCGCCTGGGTGGCCAACCTGTCCGGGGGCAACAAGAACTACCAGGCCCACCTGGCCCAGGCGGGCCGCTCGTGACGCTGGCCCCCGCCACCCGCCGGGTGGCCGCCTAGTACCTGGGCGCCATGGTCCTGGTCGCGGCGGTCGTGGGGTCCGGGATCATGGTCACCGCGCTCACCGATGACGTCGGGGTCCAGGCCCCGACCCTTCGCTTGCGGTGCAGCGGAACCTGTCGCACAATACAGGAACAAGAGTTCCTATGTGGTGGACGGAGGAGTGACCTCGTCATGGACGTGTCGGTCACGGTGTGGATGGCGATCCTTGCGGTGATCGTCGCGATGCTGGCCATCGACCTGTTCGCCCACCGCGACGCCCACGTGATCTCGGCGCGCGAGGCTGCGGCGTGGTCGCTGGTGTGGGTCGCGATGGGGGTCGGCTTCGGGGTGATCGTGTGGCAGGCCTGGGGAGCCGAGTCGGCGGGTCAGTACTTCGCCGGCTACCTCATCGAGAAGTCGCTGGCGGTGGACAACGTCTTCGTCTGGGCGATCATCTTCAGCTACTTCGCGGTGCCCCGGCAGTACCAGCACCGGGTGCTGTTCTACGGCGTGGTCGGGGCGCTGGTGATGCGCGCGGCCATGATCTGGGCGGGGTCCGCGGCGATCGAGCGCTACATCGGGATCCTGTACGTCTTCGGGACGTTCCTGGTCGTCACGGGGGTCCTGATGATCCGCCACCGCGCCAGCCACTTCGACCCGTCGACCTCCGGTGTCGTGCGGCTGTTCCGTCGTCACGTCCCGATGACCGACGAGTACGACGGCCAGCGGTTCCTGACCCGCCGGAACGGGGCCCTCATGGCGACCCCGCTGCTGCTCGTGCTGGTCCTGATCGAGTCGACCGACCTGGTCTTCGCGGTGGACTCCATCCCCGCGATCTTCGCGGTCACCCAGGAGCCCTTCCTGGTGTTCACCGCCAACGCGTTCGCGATCCTGGGGCTGCGGGCGATGTACTTCCTGCTCGCCGACCTGATGCACCGATTCGTGTACCTCAAGCTCGGGCTCGGACTCGTGCTCGTGTGGGTGGGCGTCAAGCTGGTGCTGCAGGTCGACGTCTGGAAGATGCCGACCCTGCTCAGCCTGGGCGTCGTGGCCGCGATCATCGCGGTGTCGATCGTGGCCAGCCTGCGTGCGACTCGCGGGCTGGCCCCGGCCCCCGACGCCCCGGTGGCGATGGCGGCCCCGCGGGCGGCCGGCCAGGACGTTGTCCGTCCCGACACGGACGGCCGGTAGGGGCCACCCGGCCCCGCCCGACGCCTCCCGCGCCCCTCCCGGAGGAGCCGATGGACACCCTGGCACTGGCTGTGACCACCTCGCTCGCGGTCCTGGAGGTCCCCGCGATCGTCGTCGGGCTGATGGTGGCCGGGCGCCACTACTTCGCGCGCTACGCCGTGGTGGCGTGGCCGACGGCGGCCCGCGTCACCCGCCCGGGCACGTACGCGTGAGACGCGGCGGGACCGTGGTCGAGTCGCTCGGCCCTTGCCGGGCAGGACCCCCGGCGGGACGCTGGACCTGGGAGGAGGTGCACGATGGATCAGCTCTGGTTGGTGTTCTGGTGGACCGGCCCGATCGGGATCGGGATCTTCCTGGTGTGCCTGGCGTCGATGATCTACCTGCTCGCGAAGGCGGATGCGGTCAGCAAGCGCACGAAGGTGGAGGCGGGCCAGCATCAGGGCCACGTCAGCTGAGCAGGGGCGGCCCGCGTCAGGCCGGGCGACCCCCCGCCCAGACCCGGTCGACCCGCAGGGTCGGATCGAGGTGGACGAGGTCGGCGCGCAGCCCGGGTGCCAGTCGGCCCCGGTCGGCCAGCCCGAGCATCCGGGCGGGGGTCGTGGTGGCAGCGGCGAAGGCCTGCACCATCCCCATCCCCACCTCGTGGACCGCGAACCGCAGCGCGGCGTCCAGGGTCAGCGTCGAGCCGGCGATC
>JBDHZV010000046.1:0-17793 GCA_039812125.1 Candidatus Nanopelagicales bacterium | reverse complement strand
GCGCCAGCCCGTGGAACGCCTCGCCGGAGCCGGGCACAGCACCGTCGAGCCGCCCTTGCAGGACGGGGGTCGGCCCGCCCGGGACGGCCGCGTCAGGCATCCGGACCGGCCAGGGCCGCGGCGAGCCGGCCCAGGTCGTCCGGGGCCAGCCAGGACTCGTCCAGCGCCCGGCCACCGGCCCGTGCCAGCGCCGCCCGGAGCGGGCCCGCCCACAGGTGCTCCAGCAGCGCCACGGCGGCCACGGCGCCCGCGGGCACCGACTCGGCCAGCGACCAGGTCCCGGGGTCCACACCCGCGGCGGGCGGGGCAGCGGCGTCGCCCTCGACGCCGGCCAGCAGGGCGAGCACGGCCTCGGACAGCGCCGGGGGGAGGTCGTCCGGGAGGTCCACGACCTCCAGCTCGCCGTCGACGTCGCGGGCCACCAGCAGCAGCCCGACCAACCGGACGATCCCGGCGTCGCGCAGCCGGGCCAGCTCCCCGAGCACCTCGCCGCTGAAGTCCGGGCGGTCGAAGCCGACCACCAGCACCTGGACCGGGCCGATCACGGCCGCACCCGCGCGGCCAGCATCCGCAGCTCCTCGTCGGTGAGCACCCCAGCGTCGCGCAGGTGCTGCAGCGCCGCCAGCGACTGCGCGGACTGCGGCGCCGCAGCCGTCGCGGCCGGGGGCGCGGCCGGCGGCATCGGCAGCAGCCCGGGCGTCATCGCGACGTTCGACGTGGGATGCGAGGCGGCATAGGCCTGGGCGGGGGTCAGCCGGCCCCCGTAGTAGGGCACCGACCCGGTCATCCCGGACCGCTGCAGCTGGCGGGGGACGAGGCGCATGGGAACCTCCTGTCGACGACCGGCGAGGCGGCGCGACACCGGGCGTCGGCCGCTTGGCCACCTCGGACTGTACCGTCCGGCGGTCCGGATGCACCGGCGTCGCGGGACGGGCGTCGACCGGCTCAGGCCAACGGGTCGACCCAGTCGACCAGCGCCCGGAACCGGTCGGTGCTGGCCACGGCGAGGTTGCGGGGGCTGCGCTCCTGGTCCAGGCCCACCACGTCCGCCACGTAGTCCGGCGCGCGCAGCCGGGCCCGGTGGGCCACGTGGTAGTGCCCGTGCAGGATCCAGGTCGGCCGGTACGCGTCGGCGATCCGCCGGATCCGCTCCCGGTGGGCCCGGGCGTCGGCGAGCACCCCGCCCAGCCGGAGCCGGGCCCGGGGACCCGGTGGCGGCAGCGGCAGCGGGACGCCCCACGGGGCGTCGTGCAGCAGCAGCACGTCGACCGGGTCGGCGGTCGCGACCAGGTGCTGCTCCTCCTGCGCCGACACCGCCTCCTGCGGCCACCAGGACCGGCCCGCCACGCGACTGCCCCGATCGATCGACACTGCCCCGCCGACGGCCGCGAACCGCACGCCGTCCAGGGCGAAGGCGTGCCCTCGGGGCAGCACGCGGACGTGCTCGGCGGCCTGCAGGCGGCCCTGCTCGTCGCGGGGCAGCCCGGCGATCAGGTCGTGGTCCTCGTGGTTGCCCGGCACGACCCAGACCTCGATCCCGGCAGCGCCCGCGGCGGCGTCCACGGCGGCGAGGAACTCCTCGCCGTGGCGGCCCCGCCAGATCCCGAAGTCACCGAGGTGGACCAGCAGCAGGGCGCCGGCGTCGGCGGCCGCCGTGACGACGCCGGGTGCCCACCCCAGGTGCTGGTGCCAGTCCCCGGCGAAGGCGATCCGCACGGCGCGCCCTCCATGCTCCTCAGTCGACGTCCCTGGTCCGCAGCAGGATCCCGGCGACTACGAGGACCGCCAGGACCATCGCGCCCAGTGTGGCCAGCGCCCGGCCCTCGGACAACCAGATGGTGCCCGGCAGGGCGTCGTACGGCCCACCCGACGCGGCGACCCGGCGGACGGTCACCTCCAGGCCACCCTGGAGCCACGCGAACGTGTTGGTCTGCACCAGCCACTGGGAGCCCCACGGCCAGAGGGCCTGCACGAGCGACTCGACGACGAGCATGAACCCCGCGCTGGCCCCCAGCGCCCAGCCGGTCGAGCGCGTGGCCATCGCCACGCCGTAGCCGGCCGCCCCCGCCAGCAGCCCCACGGCCAGCCACCGGGCGGCGAACCCGGCGGCGTCGCCCAGGTCGACCGGGGCGCTGGCCATCGGGTCGACCACCTGGGACAGGGCCGGGTCCATCCCGTGCACGGCGGCGATCGCCGCACCGATCCCCACGCCGACCGCCACGAGCAGCGCCTGGGCCACCAGGGCGAGCACGACGACCACGGACAGCCGGACGAGGAGCACCCGGAGCCGGCGCGGCTCCCAGCTCAGCAGCAGCCCCATGGTCCGGGCCCCCCAGTCGGCGCCCCCCGAGGTGGCCCCGAGCATGAGGCAGATCACCGCGCCCAGGCCCCCGGCGAACCCGACCAGCCCGGACATGGAGCTGTCGTCGAACGGCCGCCGGTCCAGCATCCACAGCGCGTTGGCGCGGGCATCCTCCTCGCTGGGTCGGTAGCAGATCTCCTCGAGGTTCGCGCCCTGCCCTGCGCTGCTGACGCAGTCGTCGTAGTACATCTGCTGCTCGGCCAGGTACTGGGCGGCGGCGCGATCCAGGTCACCCGGCGACACGCGGGCGGTGGTGAGCAGCAGCAGCGCGCCGATGCCGACGACGGCCACGACGCCGAGCAGCACCAGCCAGCGCACCGACCGACGCGACAGCGCGCGGGTCCACTCGGAGGCGAGCAGGGCCGACAGGCGCGGGGCACCCCGCCGGGCCTGCGTGGCAGCGGTCGTGGCGGTCACCGGGGCTCCTCCGTCAGGTCGAGGAAGGCACGCTCGAGGTCCGGGCGCACCGGGACGATCTCGTGGGCCCACAGCCCACCCGCGGCGAGCACCTGGTTGACCCGGTCGCCCGCACCGGACGCCGCCACGACGGCACCGTCCGGGCCGGCAGCCGCGCCGATCCCGGCCGACGCGAGCAGCTCGACCGCCGCGGCCGGGTCGTCGACGCGCACCCGGACCTGGGCCTGGCCGCTGGCTCGGGCCAGGACCTCCGAGACGGATCCGGACACCACCAGTGCGCCCCGGCGCAGGATGGTCACCCCGTCGCACACCGCGGAGACCTCGCCGAGCAGATGGCTGGACAGGAACACCGTCGTCCGCCCATCGGCGCCCAGCCGGCGGACCAGCTCGCGCACCTCGACCATGCCGGCCGGGTCGAGCCCGTTGGTCGGCTCGTCGAGGATCAGCAGCTCGGGGCCCTTCAGCATCGCGGCGGCGATCGCCAGCCGCTGGCGCATGCCCAACGAGTATCCGCGCACCCGGTCGCCCGCGCGCTCGGTCAGCCCGACCAGGTCGAGCATCTCGTCGACACGGGCCCTCGGCAGCCCGCCGAGCCGGGCCAGCACCTCGAGGTTGCGCCGGCCGGAGAAGGCCGGGAACAGCTGCGGCGACTCGACCAGGGCCCCGACCGACCCCACGACGTCGGGCAGGTGGCGCGGGACAGCCGACCCGAGCACCCGGACCTCTCCGGAGTCCGCGGCCACCAGGCCGAGCAGGATCCGGATCGTCGTGGTCTTGCCCGAGCCGTTGGGTCCGAGGAAGCCGTGCACGCCGCCCCGCGGGATGACCACCGACAGGTCATCCACCGCGACCGTGCGCCCCCGGCGGCCCCGATAGGACTTCCGCAGCCGTTCCACCTCGATGACCATGGCCACCTCCCCCACGCGAGGATGGCCGATGCCGCAGGCCGATCCGGGCATGTCGGGCCCGACACGCGGGCCAGCGCGGCGGCCCCCGCGGACCGTGGACACTGGGGCGGTGGATCGAGCCTCGTGGAACCAGCGGTACTCCAGCACGTCGGTCTGGTCGGGGCGCCCCAACGCGGCCCTGGTCCGCCACCTGTCGGACGCAGCACCGGGAACGGCGCTGGACATCGGGTGCGGCGAGGGCGCGGACGCGCTCTGGCTGGCCCGGCACGGCTGGGCGGTCGTGGGGGTCGACTGGGCCGGCGCCGCACTGCAGCACGCCCGGGAGCACGCCCTGGCGGCCGGTGCCGCGGGGTCTCGGGTGCGGTTCGCCGAGGCCGACGTCTCCGACCCGGCGGCGCTGGCAGCACTGGCCCCAGCCGCCGGGTTCGACCTGGTCTCGGTGGCGTTCCTGCACCCCGAGCCGGACTGCCGGCGCATCCTGTACGGCCACCTGCCCGACCTGCTCGCACCGGGCGGGCGGCTGCTGGTCATCGCCCACGACCCCTCGCACGGCGCGCTCGGCCTGGGGGGACCCCCGGCGCACCGCCTGCTGGGTCCGGCCGACATCGTGGTGGCGCTGCACCTGCCCGGCGACGCCGAGGTGCTGGTCGCGCAGGTCGAGCCCCGCGAGGACGCCGGCCAGGTGGTGGCCCGGGATGCCGTGGTCGTGGTGCGCCGCGCCGGGTGAGCCGGCCCGGATCCGCGGGCCCTGGACCTACCGTCGGCAGGTCAGCCGCGATCGGTGGGTCAGGCCGGCAGCGGCACGGGCTGCGACGGGTCGCTGCCCAGGGCGACCATCCGGTTGGCGGCGTCCACGTGCACCACACGGGGGCGGAACGTCTCCCGCTCCTCGTCGCTGAGCTGGGCGTAGGCGATCACGATGACGATGTCACCGGGATGCACCAGCCGCGCCGCAGCACCGTTGATCCCGATGATCCCGCTGCCCCGGGGCCCCTCGATGGCGTAGGTGACCAGCCGGGCCCCGTTGTCGACATCGACGACGTGCACCTGCTCACCCTCGACCAGGCCCGCGGCGTCGAGCAGGTCGGTGTCGATCGTGATGGACCCGACGTAGTCGACGTCGGCCTGGGTGACGGTGGCGCGATGGATCTTCGCGGACATGAGCGTGCGCAGCATCAGGATCTCCCTCGGGCTCACGGCCCCGGGTGGGGTCCATGGCGGATGCGGTCACGACCATTGTCCCTGATCCCAGGCAAAGAGCGACCCCGCCACCGACGGGGGATGCAATGGCGGGGTCGCAGGCATGACAATACCGCGCTCGCCCAGCCCGCGCCAGCGCACGGACCACCCGTTCGGGCGAACGCGAGGACCCCACCGGGAGTTGAGCGGCCGGACCCCATCCCCCGGGGTCCGGCCACCCCCCCTCGGCTGCGGATTGCGCAGCGGGCGCTCCCCCCGACGCGGAGCGTCCGCGGCCCGGCAATCCCGCGTGCCGCTCGCCCTGGTGTCCCCTGTTGAGGGGGCAAGCAGGACGATTGAGACCAGTTTGGCGTGCTCGCGGGGCCGCTGGGGGCCGATCTGGAGTCATGGGTGTCCCCAAATCTGGGACATGGCACGACGGATTCCGTCGCAGGCGCGCCCGGCGTCGACACGGCCGTGCCGATGCCGGCTTCGGGGGCGTGGGCCGCGTCACGAATGCGACACAGCACCCCTTGCGAGCACCGGCAGCCGGCGATGAGACTTGGTCCACCACCTCGTGAGGACGTGCCGATGACGCTGATGGCCACGCAGGGGCCTGCCGCAGTCCCGCTCGACCGGGCGGGCGCCCACGACCTGGCTGCGCGCCTGCTCGGTGACGTGGGGACCCGGCTGCGTCACGTCGAGCGCGCCGCGCAGGTCGCCGCGCACCTCGGGGTCCTGTTCGACCGCGACGAGGCCGAGCTGCTCGTGGCCGCGGCCACCCTGCACGACATCGGCTACTCGCCCCAGGTGGTCCGCACCGGGTTCCACCCCCTCGACGGCGGCCGGTACCTGCGTGCGCTCGGGTACGACGACCGGCTCGCAGCCCTGGTCGCCCACCACTCGCTGGCCGTCCTGACCGCCGACCATCATGGCGTGCACGACCTCGAGGAGCAGTTCCCCCGGGAGGAGTCCCTCCTGGTCGACGCGCTGGTGTACGCCGACATGCACTCGGCACCCGACGGCCGGCTGATCCCGGCCCGGGACCGGCTGGACGACATCGGTGCGCGCCACACCCACAGCGCCGTGCAGCGCCGCGCGGCCCTGCTGCGCGCCTCGATGGCACGGGTCGGCGACGCGCTGGACCGGCTCGGCCCGGTGCGCGACCCGCGGCCGTCGGACCGTCCCCGCCTGGTGTCCGCGCTGCGGCCCCCGCGAGCGGCCTCCGGCGGGCTGCTCCGCGGCTGACCGTGCGGTCGGCGCGGGCTACTATGTGCCGACGAACCCCGAGCGGAAGTGCGCGCCATGCCCGTCAAGATCAGGGAGGGCCTGCCGGCCGAGGCGGTCCTCGCCGCGGAGAACGTGTTCGTCATGACCGAGCACCGTGCGGCGACCCAGGACATCCGTCCCCTCAGCATCGTCGTGCTCAACCTGATGCCGACCAAGCAGACCACCGAGACCCAGCTGCTGCGCATGCTCGGCAACTCGCCGCTGCAGGTCGAGGTCACGTTCCTGCACACGGCGACCTACCGGCCCCGGCACACCGACCACAACCACCTCGAGGTCTTCTACGACACGTTCCACCGGATCCGGGACCGCCGCTTCGACGGCCTGATCATCACCGGGGCACCCGTCGAGCTGATGGAGTTCGAGAACGTCGCCTACTGGGACGAGCTCGTCGAGATCATGGACTGGGCCGACGAGAACGTGTACTCCACCCTGGCGATCTGCTGGGCCGCCCAGGCCGAGCTCTACCACCACTACGGCATCGGCAAGCGCGCGGTGGATGCGAAGGTGTTCGGGGTGTTCGAGCACGTGGTCACCGACCCGAAGAACAAGGTGACCCGCGGCTTCGACGACCTGTTCCTCGCCCCGCACTCGCGGCACACGACGGTCGACGCCGAGGACATCCTGGCCGAGCCGGACCTCGAGCTGCTGGCGTCCTCCCCCGACGCCGGCGTGTACCTGGCGGCCTCCCGCGACGGCCGGCGGGTGTTCGTCACGGGGCACCCGGAGTACGACGCCGACACCCTCGACACCGAGTACCGGCGCGACGTCGCTGCCGGGCTGCCCATCCAGACCCCGCGCAACTACTACCCGGGCGACGACCCCACCCGGGCGCCGGTGGTCCGGTGGCGGGCGCACGGCGACCTGCTGTTCACCAACTGGCTGAACTACTGCGTCTACCAGGAGACGCCGTATGACCTGCACCAGCTCACCGCACGGGCACACCACCGCAGCGTCGCGGCTGACCCGCTGCCCTGACCCGCTCCCCTGGCGCGAGACGCGCGAGGGGGCATACCGTCGGGCCCATGGAACGCACCCGCTGGAGCGAGCTGGACACCCGCAAGAAGTACGGCATCGTCGCGGTCTCCGTGGTCGAGCTGGTGCTCACGACCGCCGCGCTGGTTGACCTGGTCCGGCGGCCGGCGGACCAGGTCCGCGGGCCCAAGCTGGCGTGGGCCGCCGGGGCGTTCATCCAGCCGATCGGCCCGATCGCGTACTTCGCGGCAGGCATCCGGCGGGACTGATCCCGCGACGCTGACCCGGTCCCCGCCTGCTCCCGGACCACCGCGGCAGGCGGCGCGCCGGCCGCACGCGCCCGCCCCGAGCCTCCCGCCAGGCACCGCCCGGCAACCCCGCGGCACGCCCCCCTACGATTTGGGGCAGTGCGGCCACTCCCGTGGCCCCGGTCGAGAGCGCAGGTGGTCGTGTGACGATGCGGAAGCCCCTCAAGGGCAAGGTGGCCCTGGTGATGGGTGTGGCCAGCGAGGAGTCCATCGCCTGGGCCATCGCCCAGGAGCTGACCCACCAGGGGGCCCACGTCATCCTGGGCTACCAGTTCCGGTTCCACAGCCGGATCATGCAACTGGCCCCGAAGCTGCCCCACCTGCTGGCCTACGACCGCTGCGACGTGCTCAAGGACGACGAGGTCAAGGCCTTCTTCGCCAAGATCCACGTACCGATCGACATCGTCGTGCACGCCATCGCCTTCGCCCCGGCCCGCGCCTTCGAGCACCGGGTCGTGCAGACCAAGGACGACGACTTCACCACGGCGATGCTCACCAGCGCCCACTCCCTGGCCAAGCTGATGAACGCGGCGCGCAAGCACATGCCCAACGGCGGCTCGGTCATCGCGCTGAGCTACCTCGGGGGCGTGCGGGTGGCGGCCAACTACAAGGTGATGGGCGTGGCCAAGGCCGCGCTGGAGGCGTACGTCCGCGAGCTGGCGGCCGACCTCGGCCCGCAGGGCATCCGGGTGAACGCGATCTCGGCGGGCCCGATCCGGACCCTGGCGGCCAGTGGAATCCCTGACATGGAGCGGCTGCTGGAGTACAACCGGACGGTCTCGCCGATGCGCGCCAACGTGACGCAGGCCGACGTCGGGCACACCGCGGCCTTCCTGGCATCGGATGGCTCGCGCATGATCACCGGCCAGACCATCTACGTCGACGGTGGGTACTCGATCATCGGCGTCCCGCCGGGCTGATCGGCCCCGGGCATGCGACGGCCCGCACCGGTCGGGTGACCGACTGGTGCGGGCCGTGGCGTGTCAGTGGCCGAACCACTCCTGGACCCGTTCGGCGATGGCCCGCTCGAACTGGTCGTCGTCATGGCGGGCACGCAGCCACTCCACGAAGTCGCCGCCGGCGGCCTGGTCCAGCTCCCGCCGGCAGGCGGCCGTGTCGGTGACGGCCCGCACCAGCATCTCCTCGGCCTCGGTGGCGGTCCGGTAGAAGAACGGGTACCCGGACGGGACCAGGGCGCGAGCCCACGGCCGGTCCGGGAAGATCCCGACCGCGCCCGCGACGAGCGCCTCGACATAGGACAGGCCGTACGACTCCTCCCGGGCGGTGGCCAGGAAGGCCGTGGTGCGGGCCAGCGCGTGCCAGTAGTCCTCACGGGTGGCGGTCAGCGGACCGACCCAGGCCCAGTCCTTGCGCGACAGCCGCATGGCGCGGTCGCTGATCAGGTGCGACTCGACCAGGCGGGCCTCCACCTGGATGGGCGTGCGCTTCTGCACGCGCTCCACCACGTCGAGGAACAGCTGCGGCTGCTTGCGCTCCGACAGGTAGATGGCCGGGTACAGCACGACCGGGACGTTCGGCTCATGGCGCGGCTGCACGTGCTCGAGCCGGATGCCCAGGTTGACCCACGCGATGCGGGCCTTCTCGTGGATCGGCTGCGTGGTCCAGGCCGACACGATCTCGCGGACCTCGGTGGCGGTGCGCTCCGAGTTGGCGAACGTCGGGAACAGCCCGCAGGACAGTGCCACGGCCGCGCGCTGCACCCGGTGGGAGAACTGCGAGGTGTTCCACCAGACGAAGTTCATGACCTTGGGCTCGTCGCACGTGGCCGTGAGCGACTGCCAGACGGCCACCGAGTCGATCACGTCCATGTTGATCACGACGGTGTCGCGACCGTCCACCAGCGCCAGCGGGACGACGTCGAAGCCGACGCCGTGGCGGGCCGGACCCACCAGGCTGGCACCGGGGAACACCCGCAGCAGCCGGCGGACCAGGGTGGCCCCCGCGTCGTGCCCGGCGACGTGGCCGTCGGTGTCGACCTGCAGTGCCCCGTACTTGATCGCGACCTTCATCGCGCGTCACCTGCTCCCTGCCCCACGAGGTCCACGGTCCGCCCGACCGAGGGGCCCTCCGCCGGCGTGGGGAACCCGGCGTCCTCCTCGTCGTCCTCGTCACCCAGCGCGGTGCTGATGCGCATGCCGTAGAACGAGCGGTACACGAAGTAGGCGGAGATCAGGAAGAACGCCGCGGACAGCGCGAGCACCAGCGCGTGGCGCCCCTCCCCCTCCAGGCTGACGGCCAGCTCGACGGCGAGCAGGCCGAACAGCGTCGTGAACTTGATGACCGGGTTCAGCGCGACCGACGAGGTGTCCTTGTACGGGTCGCCGACCGTGTCGCCGACGATCGTCGCGTCATGCAGCGACGTGCCCTTGGCGTGCAGGTCGATCTCCACGATCTTCTTGGCGTTGTCCCAGGCCCCGCCGGCGTTGGCCATGAAGATGGCCTGGTAGAGCCCGAAGATCGCGATCGAGATCAGGTACCCGATGAAGAAGTACGGCTCCGCGAACGCGAACGACAGCGTCGCGAAGAACACCCCCAGGAACATGTTGATCATGCCCTGCTGGGCGTACTGGGTGCAGATCTCGACCACCCGTCGGGAGTCCTCGGCGCTGGCCCGGGTGACCCCGTCGAGCCGGATGGTCCCCTTGATGAACTCCACGGCCCGGTACGCGCCGGTGGTGACCGCCTGGATCGAGGCACCGGTGAACCAGTAGATGACCGCACCACCGGTGACCAGCCCGAGCAGGAACGGCGGGTGCAGCAGGGAGAGGTTCTCCAGCTTGGTGGTCAGCCCCTCGGTCAGGCTCATGATGATCGAGAAGATCATCGTGGTGGAGCCGACCACTGCGGTGCCGATGAGCACCGGCTTGGCGGTGGCCTTGAAGGTGTTGCCCGCGCCGTCGTTCTCCTCGAGCATCCGCTTGGCGACATCCCACTGGACGTCGAAACCGTAGTCACGGCGGATCTCGTCGTCGATGCCCGGGATGTCCTCGATCGTGGACAGCTCGTAGACGCTCTGCGCGTTGTCCGTGACCGGGCCGTAGGAGTCCACGGCGATCGTGACCGGACCCATGCCCAGGAACCCGAAGGCGACCAGCCCGAAGGCGAACACGGCCGGGGCCACCATCAGCACGTCGAGCCCCTGGTTGCTGACCAGGTAGGCGCCGCCCATGAGGGCCACGATCGCCACCCCCAGCCAGTAGGCCGAGAAGTTGCCCGCGACCAGGCCGGACAGGATGTTCAGCGACGGACCTCCCTGCCGGGAGCTCTTGACCACCTCGTGCACGTGCTTGCTGTTGGTCGAGGTGAACACCTTGACCAGCTCCGGGATGAGCGCGCCGGCCAACGTGCCGAACGAGATGATCAGCGCGAGCTTCCACCACAGCGAGCCGCCGGCCAGGTCTCCGAGCACGGCCCACGTGGTGGCGAACGTGGCCACGATGCACACCGCGGAGGTCAGCCAGACCAGCGTGGTCAACGGGTGCTCGAAGTTCATCTTGTCCGCCGTGGTGTAGCGCGCCCGGACCCAGGCATCGTTGGCCAGGTAGGACAGCGCGGAGGCGACGACCATGACGGCCCGCACGGCGAACAGCCAGACCAGCAGGCTGGCCTGCACCGACGGGTCGTGCACGCCGAGCAGGATGAAGGTGATCAGGGCGACACCGGTGACGCCGTAGGTCTCGAACCCGTCGGCGCTGGGCCCGACCGAGTCGCCGGCGTTGTCGCCGGTGCAGTCGGCGATCACGCCGGGGTTGCGGGCGTCGTCCTCCTTGATCTTGAACGCGATCTTCATCAGGTCGGAGCCGATGTCCGCGATCTTGGTGAAGATGCCGCCGGCGATGCGCAGCGCCGCGGCACCCAGCGACTCGCCGATCGCGAAGCCGATGAAGCAGGCCCCGGCCAGGTCCGGCGGCAGGAACAGCAGGATCACCAGCATCATCAGCAGCTCGAGGCTGATCAGCACCATCCCGATGGACATGCCGGACTTCAACGGGATGCGGTGGATGGGCATCGGCCTGCCCCGCAGGGCGGCGAAGGCCGTGCGGGAGTTGGCGAACGTGTTGACCCGGATGCCGAACCAGGCGACCACGTACGAGCCGGCCATGCCGATCAGGCTGAACGCCAGCACGATGGCCACCCGGCTGACCGGGAACCCGACGAGCACGCCGTAGTAGACGACGATCACCGCGGCGATGAACGCCCACAGCACCAGCAGGAACTTGCCCTGCTTGGTCAGGTACGCCTTGCACGTCGTGTAGATGAGCTCGGAGACCTCCCGCATCGAGGGGTGCACCGGCAGGCGCTGCAGCTGGCGGTAGGCCAGGACCCCGAAGCCCAGGCCCAGGGCACAGACCACCAGGCCCATCGCGAGCAGGGCCCGTCCCGACGCGCCGCCGACCGTCGTGACGCCGCTGAGGTCGGGCAGCACCAGGCTCGCCTCGCCGCCGTGGACCCCTCCCTCACCGGAGGACGTCGTGGAGCCGCAACCGGCCAGGGTGAGCAGGGCAAGGGCCACCAGGCCCGTCAGGGCGCCCGCAGGACGCCTTCGCAGCAGGGGGCTCGACGAGGTCGAACCGGAGGGGGATTCCGCGCGTTCCATGTCGCGACACGTCCTAACGCCATACGGGTGTCCGATACGGGCAGATCGTACGAGCCCCGGTGCGGGCCGGCGGAAGGATTTGAGCCCGGATGGCACGGACCAAGGTCCCGAGTCGGCGCTACTCCAGGACCTTGGACAGGAACGCCCGGGTCCGCGGGTGCCGTGGATCCTCGAGCACGGCCGCGGGCGGTCCCGCCTCCACCACGACGCCACCGTCCATGAAGACGATGCGCGTGGCCACCTCCCGGGCGAATCCGATCTCGTGCGTCACGACGATCATCGTCATCCCCTCGGCGGCCAGGTCCTTCATCACGTCCAGGACCTCACCCACCAGCTCCGGATCCAGGGCTGAGGTCGGCTCGTCGAACAGCATGAGGGTCGGCTTCATCGCCAGGGCCCGCGCGATGGCCACCCGCTGCTGCTGCCCCCCGGACAGCTGGCTGGGGTAGGCGTGGGACTTGTCCGCAAGTCCCACCCGCGCGAGCAGCGCCAGCCCCTCCTCCCGGGCCCGCGCGGTGGGCACCCGGCGGACCCGTCGCGGGGCCTCGGTCACGTTCTCCAGCACCGTGCGGTGCGGGAACAGGTTGAACCGCTGGAACACCATGCCGACGTGCTCGCGCTGCCGGGCGAGGTCACGCGACCCCAGCTCGTGCAGCCGACCGCCGCGCTCCCGGTACCCCACGAGGGAGCCGTCCACCCAGATCCGGCCGGCGTCGTAGGTCTCCAGGCGGTTGATGCAGCGCAGGAACGTCGACTTGCCCGAGCCCGAGGGGCCGAGGATGCACGTCACGGTGCCCTGCTCGACGTCCAGGGTGATGCCCCGCAGCACCTCCAGGTTGCCGAACCGCTTGTGCACGCGGTCGGCACGCACCATGGGCATCGGTGTGGCCGTGGGCTGGTCGTTGCTCATGCCGACCCCTTCGCGGTGAAGATCAGGCGCCGGCGGACCGGCGTGGGCGCATCCACGCCCCGGGCGAACCGCCGCTCGAGCACGGCCTGGCCGGCCATGAGCACGCTGGTCAGCGCCAGGTACCACAGGCAGGCGGCCACGAGCATCGGGAACACCTGGAAGGTCCGGGTGCCGATGGCCTGCAGCTGGAAGAACAGCTCGTTGGTGACCGGAACGTAGGCGACCAGTGCGGTGTCCTTGAGCATCGCGATGGTCTCGTTGCCGGTGGGCGGCACGATCACGCGCATGGCCTGCGGCAGCAGGATCCGGCGCAGCGTGAGGGAGGTGCCCATCCCCAACGCCCCGGCGGCCTCGCGCTGGCCGCGGTCGATGCTGAGCATGCCGGCGCGCACGATCTCGGCCATGTAGGCACCCTCGGACAGCGACAGCGCCAGCGCGCCGGCGACGAACCCGCTCAGGAACGTGCGGGTGTCCACCCCCCACACCGCACCATCCCAGTCCAGCCCCAGCAGCCCGGCCAGCTGCTCGCCGAAGGGGAACCCGAAGGTCACCCGGGCGTACAGGATCCCCAGGTTGCCGAACAGGACGGCGAGCACGATGCGCGGGATGGCCCGGAAGAACCACGTGTAGACCCACGCGGCACCGGCCAGCACCGGGTTGCCCGACAGCCGCATCAGGGCCAGCAGGACGCCGATCGTCACGCCGATCACCATCGCCACGACGGTCAGGATCAGCGTGGTCCGCACGCCCTCGAGCACCGGGGGTCGGAACATGTTCTCGATCATGAACGACCAGTTGAACGCCTGGTTGGTCGCCAGCATGTGCACGAACATGGCGGTGACGACCAGGATCCCGGCGATGGCGACCCAGCGCCACGGGTGCCGCACCGCGACGGCCCGGATCGGCTCGGCGTGGTCGTCGGCGGTGTGGAATGTGGCCGCAGCCCCGCCATCGGCGTCGATGGCGGGGCTGCGGACGAAGTGCTCCTGCTCCATGGCTAGTCGGTCGACGGGTTGACGTCGAACGACTGGACCGCCCCTGCGGTGGCCCCCCACTTCTCCAGGGCGGCCTGGTAGCTGCCGTCGGCCGCGGCAGCCGCCGCCGCACCCGCGAGGGCCTTGGCGAAGTCCGTCTGGTCCTTCGGGACGACCCACCCGTACGGGGCCGCGTCGTAGATCTCGCCCAGGGCCTCGAGCTTGCCGCCCGACTGCTGCACCGCGTACGCGACCACCGGGGAGTCGGCCAGCATGGCGTCGCTCTTGCTGGACACCACCGATGCGGTCGCCTGGTCCTGGCCCTGGTACTGGTCGATCGTGATCGCCGCCTTGCCGGCGTCGGTGCAGGCCTTGGAGCGCGCCTCGATGTCGTCGACCTGGACGGTGCCCTTCTGGACGGCGACGACCAGGCCGCAGGCATCGTCAGGGTTGACGCCCTTGGGGTTGCCCGCCGCGGTGGCCCACTGGGTCCCGGCGGTCAGGTAGGAGATCATGTTGACGACCTCCTCGCGCTCGGGGTTCACGGTGAACGCCGAGGCCCCCATGTCGTACTTGCCCGACTGGACACCGGGGATGATGTTGTCGAACGGCGCCGACACGTAGGTGACGGTAAGGCCCAGCCGGGCGGCGACGGCGTCGAGGACGTCCATGTCGATGCCCTGGATGGTCTTGCCGTCCTCGGCCAGGAAGTCCACCGGCGCGTACGTCGTGTCGGTGCCGACCGTCAGGGTGCCGGCGGCCCGGATGTCCTCGGGGACCAGCGCGGCGAGGCTGGCGTCCACCGAGGGCGCCGTTGCCGACGCCGAGGCGTCGCCGGACTCGGTGCCGGAGTCGGACGAGCAGGCCCCCAGCGATGCGACCAGCGCGGTGGCGGCCAGGGCGACAGTGAAGCGGGGGGTGCGTCCCGGCAGGGACGGGATCAGGGTCATGGGGCACTCCCGGGACGATGAGGCAGAGGGCGCCGCGGTGCGGCGACACGGCGAATACTGCCACGCTGACCGGCTCAGCGCCCCCGGACCCCGACCTCGGAAACACCTGTGAAACACGCCACGCTGTGGGCGGTTTCGCAGGATCCCAACTCAGGTGAGCCTAGCCTCCTCGCGAAGCCGCGCGCACGGGTCAGTCGACCTCGCCGGGCTCCCCGCGGTCGTCGCGGGCCGCTGGCTGCTCGCCCCGGGCGGCGGCGAGCTCGGCCTTCACGTCGCGGGCGTACCGGTCGATGTAGGTCTGCCCGCCCAGCTCGAGCAGGGCATCACGCACGACGGCGGTCAACTGGTCGGCGTCCATGGTCGAGGGGTCCAGGGCCAGCGGCGGGGAGATCGCCACGTCCACCCGGATCCGCCGCCGCGGCGCCCGGGTGTAGCGGGTGGCCAGCGCGTGGACGGCGATCCCGGCGTTGTCCTGCAGCAGCGGGACCAGGACCCGCTTGTGCAGCCGGTGCAGGTGTCGCGGGTCCGGTGAGCGGGTGCCCTCCGGGTACATGCCGATCATGCCGCCGGCGGCCAGCGCCTGGGCCGCCATGTCCATCGCCCAGCGCGTGGAGGTGTCGTCGCCCCGGCGCAGCGGGATCTGCCCCATCCACCGGAAGAAGGGCGCGACCGGGCCCTCGAACCACTCCACCTTGGTGAACGCGCTGACCCGCCACCAGCCGCTCATCACGACCACCACCGGGTCCAGGGCGTGGACGTGGTTGCCCAGCACGATGGCCGGCCCGCGGGACAGGTGCTCGGCTCCGGTGACCCGGATGTCCAGGCGGGCGCGCAGCAGGCGCAGCGCCGCGATGGTCGGGTAGTAGGTGCGGGCCCGCCCGGGCCGGCCGATCCGGATCCCGGGGTACAGGCTGCGCGCCTCGGCGAGCAGGTCCTCGTAGCTGCGGCGGTCGGTGGGCGTGGACGTCATGGGTACATCATGCTGTCCAGACCTTGAAGTCCGCCCGTCCCGGGGCCTACCGTGGCGTCACCTCAGATGGGCGGAGGACTGCCATGTACGGAACAGTCGCCCTGTGCCGCGTGCCCGCGGACAAGCTCGGTGAGCTGCGCGCGCTGGCCGCGGCCGAGGACTCGCTGGGCATCGACGGCTACCTCGGCACCGACCTCCTCGTCGTCGACAACCACCCCGACACGCTGGTCATGGTGGTCCGGTTCCGGGACCGGGACAGCTACGTCGCCAATGCGGACTCCCCGGCTCAGCACGAGCGGTACCTGCAGTTCCGGGCCCTGATGCTGGCCGACCCGGTCTGGTACGACGGGGACTGGGTCAGCCCGGCCTGACCCAGGAGCCCGGCCCACTGCCCACCGCATCGCTGCCCGACGGGCGCAGGTCACATCCCGGTCACAGCCACGGCCTCAAGTGGGGCGCCCACCTGTCCGATACCTGCCGAAACCGGGGGCGCAGCGGGAGCGCTGGGGCTGTGAGGTGAGCTGTGGGGTCGCGGAGGTGGCGCGCGGGGGCTGCGGGTGCGGCTCTGGCCTGCGCACTGGTCGCTGCCCTGCCGCCCGGATCACCGCTGTGGCTGGCGCTCGCGCGGGGCACCAGCGTGGTGGCCGCCCTGGTGTTCCTGGCCGCGGTCGTGCACATGCCCAGCGAGGTGCGTGCGGTGTGGTGGGGGCTGTGGGTCTTCCAGTGCCTGACGATCGCCGGCGACATCGTGTACGACGCGCTGCGCTACGGCCTGGGCGTGGAGCCCTTCCCCAGCGCCGCTGACGGGCTGTACCTGGCCTCGTACGGGGCGATCCTGGCCGCACTGGTCGTGCTGGTGAACAAGCGGTTCCCCGGTCGCGACCGGGAGGCCTGGATCGACACCGCGATCATGACGGTGGCGGCGATGACGGCGGTCGGGACGTTCATCATCCTGCCGATGGTCGACCATGCGGGCGGTCGGGACTGGGGCACGTGGATCGCGCTGTCCTACCCCGTGATGGACCTGGTCATCCTGTCGACCCTGATCCGACTGGTCGTCGGGGGCGGTCGGATCAACCCGGCCCTGGCCCTGCTGGTCGCCTCCGTGGGTGCCACCCTCACCGCGGACCTCGTGTTCGGCGGCCTGGTCGAGAGCGGGGCGGTGGAGGCCGCCGGGGGCTGGATCGACGCCACCTTCCTGGCAGCCGTCGTGCTGCTCACCCTCGCGGTGACCGCTCCCGGCGCCGCGGGGATCACGCAGCCCCGGGTGGAGGACCCACCCGGCATGACCGCGACCCGGCTGGCCGGCCTCACGCTGGGCGTGCTCACCCCGCCGGCACTGCTGGCCTGCGTGTCCTGGACCGCGGGCAACCCCCCGATCCGGATGCTCGCACTTGCCTCGATCCTCGTGGTCCTGCTGGGCCTGTGGCGCATCGTGATCCTCAGCGTCAAGGTGGAGGGCCAGTCGGCACAACTGGCCCGGCAGGCGCGCACCGACGCCCTGACCGACCTGCCCAACCGCCGCACCTGGGACTTCGAGCTGCAGCGGCTGTCCGAGCAGGCGACCCTGGCCGGGCTGCCGATGACCGTCGCGGTGCTCGACCTGGACCACTTCAAGGTCGTCAACGACACCCTGGGCCATCCGGCGGCTGACCAGGTGCTGCGCGCATGCGCACGCGCGTGGGAGGCAGAGGTGGGTGGCGGGCACTTCCTCGCCCGCTACGGTGGCGAGGAGTTCGCGATCGCGATGCCCGGGGTGCCCCTGGGCCCGGCAATCGCGGCGCTCGAGCGCGTGCGACTGGCGACCCCCGACCCCATGACCGTGTCGATCGGGTGCGCCGAGCACGCCGGTGACGAGTCGATCCTGGAGTCGGTGGCGCGGGCGGACCGCGCCCTCTACCGAGCCAAGCAGTCCGGACGCGACCGGGTCGTGGC
>JBDHZV010000045.1:0-17948 GCA_039812125.1 Candidatus Nanopelagicales bacterium | reverse complement strand
TCCGCAACCGCATGAACCTCATCCCCGGCAGCAACCCCACCACCGACATGGCATCCTGAACACGCCGAACACCGACACGTCAGCCCGTACCACCCACTACACGTGAGGTCGTACGCCGACATGTGCCGATCGAGGAGCCCGGCATAAAGGGCGCTGGTCCGCGGCTTGAGGTCCGTGCGGCCGCCCAGCCACTTGATCGAGTAGGTGCGCAGGGTCATCCTGCCGCGGTCGTCGCGCTTCCAGGTGCCGCGGATGATGTCGGTCTGCTGGGTGGTGAGCCAGGTCGCGGCGTCGGCGTGCGAGGCGAACGTGACCGGCGCGTTGACGCGCAGCCCGTCCGGCGCGATGAACGAGGCCTGGAACCTGCCCGAGGGCAACTCCCTGAGGGTCCCGAACCGCCGCGACATCGCGTACCTCTCTCCGCGTGAGCCGGACTCGGACAATGCCGAGTCCAAAGCCGCTCGCAGTGAGAATCTACTGACGGATACCACCAGCTTTCAAGTGGACGTCTCATTGCGAGCCTGACTGGCTCCGCATATCGCTCATCAGTCAACTGTGGCGCACCTCATTCGGGGAGCCCTTGGGCCCTGCCTCATCCGCCAAGAGGAGGAGCACGGACCCGCTCGCGGTCGTCCCCGTGGGCCCGTCTGCGCCTGCTCAGCAGGGAGTCGGTTCGCACCCGTGTCCGATCGGCCGTGCATCGAACATGCATCCAAACCATGCCGTTCGGGCCCCTAAAAGGCGCCTATCGGACACTCCATGCGCTCATGAGGAAGGGCCCCGGATCTGCGTCGTCGCAGGTCAGGAGCCCTTTTCGAGTGGAGCGGGTGACGAGAATCGAACTCGCACTGTCAGCTTGGGAAGCTGATGTTCTGCCATTGAACTACACCCGCGGTGCCGCTCGCCGAGGCGATCCGACCTCCTGGATTATGCCGCACAACCTCGGCCAGCCCAAACCCGGGGTCGGATCGGGGCCGTCTACGATCGCGGGCATGATCCTGTCCGACGGTTCCATCCGCCGCGCACTGGCCTCGGGACGGTTGGTGATCGACCCTCTCGAGGAGTCCCAGATCCAGCCGGCCAGCGTCGACGTCAGGTTGGGGCCGGAGTTCCTCGTGTTCCGCAACCACACGACCGACGTGATCGACCCCTACGACAAGCCGGCGGATCTCAACGAGCGGGTCCGGGTCGCGGAGGGGACCGCGTTCGTCCTGCACCCCGGGGAGTTCGTGCTCGGGACCACCGTCGAGGCGATCGGGCTGCCCGACGACCTGGTTGCCCGGGTGGAGGGCAAGAGCAGCCTCGGTCGGTTGGGCCTGCTGATCCACGCCACGGCCGGGTTCGTCGACCCGGGCTGGCCCCGTGGCCAGATCACGCTCGAGCTGAGCAATGTGGCGACGCTTCCGATCAAGCTGTGGCCGGGCATGCGCATCGGTCAGCTGAGCTTCCACGCCCTGGACGCCCCCGCAGAGCGTCCGTACGGCCATGCGGGCCTGAACTCGAAGTACGTGGGCCAGCAGGGCCCGGTTGCCTCGCAGTACGCCCGCAACCCCAAGTAGAGCCTCGGCTGCGGTCAGCCGCCGACGAGCAGGACGGGCTGACTGGTCAGGGTGATCCGCTGCCCCGCCGTGACGCGGCGGGTGGTCCCGTCGAGCCTGCGCAGTGACGCGGTGCCCGTGGGCAGGGTGAACCGGCGTGATCCGGAGGTGTACCGGATCGTGCGGGTGCCACCGCCGGCTGTGCGCATCGTGCAGGTCGTCACCTTCGAGCGGACCTTGCAGCCCCGCCACGTCGTCCCCGCCATCCACGACTGGATGCTCAGGTAGGCCCGGCCACCCGCGGTGACAGCGCCGGAGGAGGTCCGGCTGGTCATGTCGACCCCCAGCACGTGCTTGTCCCAGCCGTACCAGAACACCCGCGCCACCCCGTAGCGCATGGCATCGATGTAGGTGCGCGCCACGTACGTGGCGGCGGCCCCGCCGGTGATCCGGCGATGGACCTTCTTGTAGGAGCGGGTGTCGCCGTAGTTGATCTCGGTGTCCCACAGCGGCTTGCGGCCGGCGCCGTGCTTGGCGAAGTAGCGCTTCATGGTCCTGATGTAGGCCACCCGGGTGCCCGGCCCGGCATCGACCGGCGGGTAGAAGTGCGCGGAGACGGCGTCGACGGGCCAGCCGACCTTGCGCATAGCCGGCCCGTACGCCTTCCCCCACGCGCCGACCGGCCCGGACGCCCGTACCGTCGTGCTGGCGGCGACCAGCTTCGCCTTCGGGTCCGCAGCGCGCAGCGCCGCGCGGGCCTTGACCGTCATCGCCGCCAGGCGGGTGGGGGTGCCGTCGAAGAAGTTGCGGAGGTTCGCCTCGTTCCACACCTGGTACGCGGTGATCCGACCCTTGTACCGCGTGGCCAGGGCCGTGACGAACTCCGTGTAGTAGGCGAGCTTCTTCGGGGGGCTGTTGGTGCCGGGGCCGTACAGGGAGTAGCGCGAGTTCGGGTTGGTCGCGGCCCAGCGCGGTGTCACCCCGATCGTGTAGAGGATCTCCCGGGCGCCGAGGGCCTGTGCGTTCGCCACGGCCCGGTCCAGGGCGCGCCAGTCGTACCGGCCGCGCGCGGTCTCGACCTTGCGCCAGCTGACGCCGGAGTCCCACAGCCGGATCGCGCCCACGCGGGTGAGGCGGGCCGGGGCGCCGGAGGGCAACGAGCCGACGTGGACGCCGAACAGCGGGGCCGGGACGGTCCTGGCCGTGGCCCCGGCCGCCGGTACCAGGGAGACGACCAGTGCCGTGACGACTGCCAGGAGCACACCACGGACCACGCGCGCGAGCATCGGACCCCCCAACGGAACTGACGTGGGGCAACCCTGCCGGTCCGCCCGGGTGAGCGTCAACACCCACCCGCCCACCGGGGGACCGTTGCGTGCTGGGTCAGCGTCGCAGCAGCACTGGTGAGATCCCCACCGTGATCCGATCGCCCACCCGTGGGCACGTCCCGTCCAGCCGGCAGGCCCGGGACGCCCCCTCGGGCACCTCGACCCGCGCAGATCCGCGATGGGTGAAGACCAGCTCGGCCGGGCCCCCGGATGCCAGCGTGACCGAGCAGGTGGTCACCGCGCCGCGGTCACCCGTGGGCTCCACGAGCTCACCGGTGCACCCGCGCCACCGAGCTCCCGCCAGCCAGCGCTGGACGGTCAGGAAGGCGCGGCCGGCCGGCAGCGTCGCCCCGGATGCCGCGCTGACCTGGTCGATGCCGAGGCTGTGGTCGTTCCACGCGTACCAGAAGACCCGGTCGACGCCGAGCGCGAGGCTGTCGATGTACGTCCGCGCCACCCAGGCGGCGGCGCGCGACTGCGGGACGGCGACCCGCTGCGTGGCGAAGTCCCGGCGGTCGCCGTAGTTGATCTCGGTGTCCCAGAGCGCTCCGGTCCACCCCCGTGCCGCCAGCCAGCCCTGCATCGTGCGCAGGTACTGGGCGCGCACGTCGGGTCCCTCGTCGGCCTTCGGGTACAGGTGCACGGCCATGGCGTCCACCGGCCAGTCCCGGGCAGCCAGGGCGCGGGCGTACTGGTCGTACCAGGATCGCACCGGTCCCCTCGCGCGCACCGTGGTGCTGGCGCCCACCAGCAGCGCATCCGGGTCCGCCCTGCGCAGCACTGCCCGCGCCCTGGCGGTGAGCGTGGCCATCGACCGGCCGGATCCGCGGTAGAAGATCCCGATGTTCGCCTCGTTCCAGGCCTCATAGGCCGTGATGCGGCCCTTGTACCGGGTGGCGATCCGGCGCAGGATCGACAGGTAGGCGGCGGTGTCCGGGACCGAGGACGTGCCCGGTCCGTAGAGGCCGGCGGCGGTCGGGTCCTTGGCGGCCCATCGCGGCGGGCTGCCATGCACCCAGATGATCTCCGACGCGCCCATCCGTTCGGCTCGAGCCACCGCGGCATCCAGCAGCGACCAGCGCACCGACCCCTTGGTCGGCTCGATCAGCCGCCAGGCCACCCCGGAGTCCCACAGCCGGACCGCACCGGCCCGGCTGGGCATCGGTCGCCCGCCCTTGGCCAGCCCGATGACGTGGGTCCCGAACAGGGCGGCGGGAACGCGGCGCGGGAGCGTGGTGCCGGCGCCCGCGCTGCTGCTGGGACCGGTGCTCTTGGCGTCCGGGACGGGGTCGGACGCCGCGCCCGGGCCCGCGGGTGCCGAGGACACCGGTGCCGAGGCCGCCGCGCCCGGGTCCGCCGGTGCCGAGGCCGCCGTTCCCGACCCCGCGACGCCGGACGGGCCGTCCGAGCCGCACGCCGAGGTGGGAACCAGCACCAGCACCGCCATGACGGCCGCCCCGAGCCGGCGCTGGCCCCCCGCCACGGTCAGCTCCGGTTGCGACGCTGGGCGAGGTCCCGGGCGAGCTGCTCGTACCCGGCGGCCACGTCGTCCCAGCGGTAGCGCTGGGAGACATCGGCCCGTCCGGCCAGTCCCCGGGCCGCGGTCCCCGCCGGGTCGGCCTCGGCCTCCTCGCAGGCCCGGGCGAACCCCGCCGGGTCGGCGGCGTACCGGCCGGCCTCCCGGGCGACCTCACGATTGAACGACACGTCCCAGGCCACGACGGGGGCCCCGGCCCCGATCGCGCGCAGCAGGGAGGGGTTCGTGCCGCCGACGCTGTGGCCGTGCAGGTACGTGGTCGCGTGCGCGTAGAGGCAGTCCAGCAGCTCGGGGTCCCACACGCTGCCCAGGAACCGGACCCGCGGGTCGTCGCCGGCCGCCGCGCGGACCTGGGCCCGGTAGGCCGCCGCGTAGGGCGCGTCCCCGACGACCACGAGCGGCTGGCTGCAGGCGCTGGCGACGTAGCCCTCCACGATCTCCCGGACGTGGTTCTCCGGCTCGAACCGGGCCACGACGAGGTGGTAGCCACGGGGGGTGACCCCCACCTCGGCCAGGCGCTCGGGCCCCGGCGAGATGATGGGCGCGCCGTACGGGATGAACACCGACTCGACGCCGTGCGCGGCGCGCATGTGGTCGGCGATGCCCACGGCGTCGGCGATGACCGCATCGCCCCACTTCGCGCTGCGGGACTCCGCCCAGCGGTAGTACGCCGCAGCCCGGCGTCCCCACTTGGCGCGCTGCCACTCCAGCCCGTCGACGTGGATGGCGACCGGGATGCGGGCCGCCTTCAGCGGGGGGACCAGCGGGGCGTTGGCGGCGTTGAACACGAACGCCACGTCCGGGTGGTCGCGCACCACCGCGTGGGCGACCGACAGCGCGGTGTGGCTCAGGGTCTCGGTGGCCCGGTGGCGCAGGGCCGGGAGGTTCACCAGTCGCATGCCCAGGTACTCGGTCTCGGTCTGGCCGGGGTTGCGGCAGTACACCGTCACCTCGTGGCCGGACTCGACCAGGCGACGCCCGATCTCCTCGGCCGCGGTCTCGAAGCCGCCGTACTGCGCCGGCACGCCGCGGGTTCCCAACAGAGCGATTCGCATCAGTCCACCACCAGGTCGATCGGTCGGTCCAGGGTTGCGGTCCACACGAGTGCGGACCCGTCTCGGTGCCAGCCCTCCGGCTGGGGCAGGGTGTGGCCGTCCGCGGGCGTCACGCGCACCGTGAGGTCGACCGGTCGCAGCAGGGCCTGCGGGTCGGCGGAGGCGCGATAGCTGTCCGGCGGGAACGTGCCCGCGGGCAGCCGGTAGGTCAGCACGACCGTCGTGGTCGCCCGTGGGGCGGTCTCATGGCCCTGCCAGAGCACCTGGCCGCCCCGGTCG
Source organism: Candidatus Nanopelagicales bacterium (assembly GCA_039812125.1). GTDB lineage: Bacteria > Actinomycetota > Actinomycetes > S36-B12 > CAIYMF01 > Prado023. The sequence goes on along the minus strand of JBDHZV010000045.1, from coordinate 12,211 downwards.
TCCGGATACGGGCCGGTGGCCGACGGGATGGGCATCGACCCCGGCAGCCCGGAGCTGTCGACCGGGTCCCGGGAGACCCGCACGGCGACGTCGGTCGCGGTCAGCGGGACGCGGTAGGCCACGCGCATCCGGGCGCGCAGGGCGGTGTACCCAGCCCAGGTCGTCGGGTCGCCGCCGAGGTCCTCGGGGACGTCGTTGCCGAAGGTCGTCGTGCGGGTGACCCGCGCCCCGCCGTCGGCGGCCAGGACGACGTCCTGGTGGATGCTGCGGTCCTGGAACACGGACAGCTTGTTCGGGGCGGCCTGGGAGAAGTCCGCGACCAGGTCGCCGGGGGAGTCCGACAACGCGCCGGCGGCGCCCAGCGCCTCGACAGCGGCCTGCAGGCCGGGGGCGTCGAACCCGGCCTGGATGTGCCGACCCGGGATGGCATCGAGGATGCCCCGGACCACCTCGGGCGCGTTGCCCGGTCGGGTGATCAGCCCACCCAGCGCATCCGCCAACTCGGCATTGTTCCGGTGGCGGGCCTCGACGCCCTCCGGGGTGTCGAACTCCCGGTAGGCGTCCACCAGGACCTTCGTGACGATCGTGTCCGCGGACACCTGCCCGAACCCCGCGGTCCGCACCGGGCCGGTCTGGCGCAGGATGCTGGCCAGGCCCGCCACGTCGATGGTCATCACACCTTCGACCTGCGGGTAGCCCAGGGCGGCCCACGCCCGGGTCATGTCGGTCGTGGCCGTGCGGAAGTCCGGGTGGAAGTTGGAGTTCACGAACGGGTACCGGCGCCCGTCGCGGTACCAGGGCGGCCCGCCGGCGTGGTCCCAGCTGATCGGCGGGTTGCCGGGGGACAGGTCGGTCGTGAGCTGGCCGGAGATCGGGACGCTGATGGCGCCGTCATCGGCCTCGATCATGAAGGCGGTCAGCGGAGCCCCGCCCGAGGCGAACAGCTCCGCGTCGTTGAGCGCGCAGACCAGGTAGCGCCGCGGGCCCGTGGCCCCGAGGGCGTCGGGCAGGTCGGGCATGGCCAGCGCCAGCGCGGCGGACAGCCGCGCAGCCTCGTCCAGCTCGTCGCGGATCGGAGCCGCCAGCTCGGACAGCGGGCCGCCGACCGGTCCGGACGTGGAGGTCGAGCCCAGGGTGTCGCGCAGGCCGGCCAGGCCGTCAGCCAGCTGGTGGGACGGCGTGACGAGGGTGGCCAGCAGGTCGGTGTCGACCTGGGATCCCTCCGCGAGCGGGCTCCCGCTGGCCGCACCCGTTGCCACCGCAGCCATCCGGGCCGCACCGGCGCCCGCCTGCGCGACGTCGGTGGCGGCGCGCGCGAGCAGGGTGACCTCCCCGGACAGCCGCAGGCCCAGCGGGTTGGTCGCCAGCAGGGCCGACACCGGGCCCAGGACGATCCGGTCGACGAGGTCGGCGGATCGGCCGAGCAGGTCCGCGCCCCGCTCCACCTGGGCCAGCGACCGGGACTGGGCCCCCAGGGCGAGCTGCGCGGCACCGGCGCCCGCCAGCACCAGGGCCAGCTGCATCACGATGGCGGCCAGGGCGAAGGGTGCCAGCGCGACGAGCGCAACGACGGTGCGGCTGCGCTGCATGGCCATCCTCCGTCGCCGCGTCCTCCTGCCGGGTCCCCAGTATAGGAGGGGTCCGAAGCGCCCCCACCCTGCGCGCGAGCAGCCGGGGCTAGGGTGGCGACCGTGGGGGTGGAGGTCATCGTCCTGGCGCACGGCCCGGAGCCGACGCTGGTCGCGTGCGTCACCGCGCTGCGGCGCAGTGACGTGCCGGTGGATGTGCTCGTGGTGGACAACGAGGCCGACCCCGGCCCCATCGCCGAGGTGGCGGCGATGACGGGGGTCCGGGTGCTGCGACCCGGTCGCAACCTGGGGTTCGCCGGGGGGTGCAACGAGGCCGTCCGCCGGAGCACCGGTGAGGTGCTGGTCGTGGTCAACTCCGACGCGATCGTCGCCGCGCCGGCGGTCGGGGCCCTCGTCGAGCGGGTCCGCGACGAGGGGGTCGCCCTGGCCTGCGCCAGCATCCGGCTGGCCGACGCCCCGGACACCATGAACACCGCGGGCAACCCGGTGCACTTCCTGATGTTCTCGTGGGTCGGGGGCTACGGGGAGCCGGCCAGCCGCCACGACCGCCCGGTGGACGTGGCCAGCATGACGGGGGTCGCCTTCGCGGTCCGCCGGTCGGTGTGGGACGAGCTCGGTGGGTTCGACCCGGCGTACTTCGCCTACTGCGAGGACGTGTACCTGTCGATGCGCGCCTGGCAGGCCGGCTACCGCGTGGTGTTCGAGCCGGCGGCGGTGGTGCGACACCACTACGCGTTCGCCCGCAACCGGGCCAAGGGGTACCTGCTCGAGCGCAACCGGCTGATGAACCTGGTGCTGCTGCCCGAGACCCGGACGCTGCGGCTGCTGGCCGCGCCGGCTGCCGTCGTCGAGCTCGGCGTCCTGGCGGTCGCGGTGCGCGACGGATGGGCGGGCGACAAGGTGGCCGGCTGGCGGTGGCTGGCGGCGCACCGGCGGGAGCTGGCCGCGCGGCGCCGGGAGGTCCAGGCCGCGCGACGGGTGCCGGACCACGAGCTGGTGCACCTGCTGCGTGGCCCGCTGGACCCTCCGGAAGGGCTGGGCCCCGGGGTCCCCCGCATGGTCAGCCGGGCCCTGGCGCGGTACTGGTCCTGGGCGGTGGGGCGGCTGTGAGGGCCGACCCGTCCGGACGGGTGCTCGGTCGACGTGACGTCCTGATAGCGCCGCTCGTGGCCCTGGTCGCCGTGGCGATCGCCACGTACTACCGGTCCGCCCTGGTCCCGACCGATCCGTGGCACTACGTCCAGGGGGCGCTGCAGTTCCCCGAGCCGACGTGGCGCCCGGCTGGGCTGACCAGGTGGGGCTTCCTGCTGCCGATCATCCCGTTCGCCCGACTCTGGGGTGACGCCGAGGCCACCTACTACGCCATCCCGCTGCTGAGCACGGGGGTCCTCGCGGCCACCCTGTACCTGCTGGGCGCCCGCTACGTCGCCCGGACGGCCGGCGTCGCCGGGGCTGTCCTGGCCCTGGGCACCCCCCTGGTGTTCGTCAACCTGACCCGCGGCTACACCGACCTCACCGCCACCACGCTGGTGGCGGTGTCGATCCTGCTGGCCACGATGGCCGCCGACGCCGCGCTGGACCGTGCCGAGGCCGGCCTCCGGTGGGGGTGGCGGGTCCCGGCGCTGCTGGTGGCGTGCGGGTTCACCACCGGATGGAGCTTCGAGGTCCGGGAGACCGCCGTGTTCGCCTGGCCGGTGATCGGCTGGATCCTCGTGACGATCCGGCGCCCGCTGCGCACCCTGGCGTGGTTCGTCCCGCCCGCGCTGGCGTGGCTCGCGCTGGACCTCTGGCTGTGCCGGGCCGTCTACGGCGACCCGCTGATCAAGCTGCGGATCCTGGGTGGCGCCGACATCTCGACCTCGGTCGTGACGTCGGACGCTGGCTACGTGGGTCACGACCGGGGCTGGTACGCCACCGTCATGGTCCGGTCCATCGCCGAGCTCACCGGCGGCCCGGCGATCCTGGCCTGCCTCGCGGTCGGCCTGGTCGGGGGCCTGGTGCTGCGCCGCGAGCTGGGCCGGCTGTGGGCCTGGGGCACCCTGACCCTCGTGCTGCTGTGGGCCCAGGGTGGGGCCCTCAACCCTGCTCACCCCTCAGTCCGGCTCGACGTGGCGCGGTACTGGATGTCGTTCCTGGTCCCCCTGATGCTCGTTGCGGCCGGGACCGGGGTGATCCTGCTGCGGCGCACCTGGGGCGGCAGGCGGGTGCTCGTGGCGGGCCTGGCAGGGGTGCTGGCGGTCGGGGTGCTCGGCTCGACCGTCCGGTTCGCCACCCAGTACGAGGGGTTCGCGGCCAACGGCGGGGACGCTCTGGGGCGGATGCGCGACTTCCTGTCGCGATCCGGGGGCGTCCCGCAGGGCAGCATCTGGGCGGACTGGGGCACCCAGCGGCTCCTGGAGGCCTACGAGTCCGATCCGTTCGGGGGACCGGCGTGGTCCGCCGGTGACGAGCGGTCCCTGAGCCGGCTGCTGCGGGTGCGCCCGGCCGACCCCGCGCAGTACCCGCAGCCGGGCGACCTCGTCGTGATCCACTCGCCGGACGACCGGACCTGCTGGCACTGCCGGCGGGCCCTGCGACCGGTGGAGGCGGCGTTCGGCCCGTTCCCGGCGGCCGGGTGGGAGGAGCTCATGCGCACCCCGACCGGCAACCTGGTGCTCTACCGGCTGGGTCCGGACGTGCGCTGGCCGGTCCCGGCAGGTGCCGCGCCGTCCGGCTCGCAGGACCCGGAGGACGAGTCGGACGACCCGGGCGCCGGCTGACCGCCACGGCCGCGCAGGGTAGCGCAGGGCCCGGGCGGCCTCAGCCCGCCGGGACGGTGGCGACCAGGTCGTCGACGGCCAGGGTGATGGGTGCGTTGGTCGCCGAGCTGGACAGGTAGCCGGCGATCCCGACGCCGCCGGGAGCCTGCAGGGCGGCGGTGGAGTCGGTGGTGCTGACCTGCCAGGTGCTCGGCTCGCTGGCTGCCGACCACGCCCGGGCCCGGATGGTGGTCGGCGAGGTCCCGGTCACCTGCAGGCGCAGCTTCACGGAGGTCCCGGCGGCGTACGTCAGGTTCGGCACGACCACCGAGCTGGCGATGGTGGTCTCCGCGCCCGCGGCCGTGGTCCGCACCAGCGACAGCGCGGCCCGCCCGTCCGAGCGCAGCACCAGCTTCGCGCGGTACTCCCCGCCTCCGCTGACCCACCGGCCGATGCCGTTGGCGTACAGCCCGCCGCCGGTGGTGAGCTTGTCCGGCGACAGCGTCATCACCAGGTCGGTGGACGTGCGGCTCACCGAGCGCAGCGTCGCGGTTCGGGTGGCCCCCGTCGTGTTGGACATCAGCCCGCGGCCGCCGGTCACCGAGAACGCCGTGCTGGGCGAGACCGTCCACGATCCGCCGGTCTCGGCCGTGCCCCAGCCGCTGCTGACCGTGCGGGCGAAGTGGTCCTCGGCAGTCGCCGTCGGGGCGGCGACGACGGTCACGTCGTGCTGCACGATCCCGACCGCACCGTCGTCGTCGGTCACGGTGAGCTCGACCGGGTAGGTCCCCGCAGCGGCGAAGGCGTGCGATGCCGTGGCGCCGGTCGCCGTCCCGCCGTCACCGAAGTCCCATGCGTAGGCAGCGATCGTGCCGTCGGAGTCGGTGGAGGTCGACCCGTCCACGGTGGCCGTCAGTGCCGAGGTCGTCGAGGTGAACCGGGCCGTCGGTGCGACGTTGGCCGGGGGCGGACCGACGGTCAGCTGGAACGAGTCGGTGAACCCGGCCCCGGACGTGGGCACGAACGAGGCGCTCAGCGACGTGTCGGTCGCGGCGATGTCGAGCAGCCCGTAGGTGGCGTCGCGGTTCAGCCCGGAGAACGCGGCGAAGTAGCCCGCCTCGGTGTCCGCGGCGTTGACGTCGCGCAGCGGGGTCCCGCCGGTGCCGACGGTGGCGAAGACCGTGCCCTGCCCGGCCACGAAGCTGCTGTCCGTGTCGGCGATGCAGTCGGAGTCGACCGAGCCGACGACCAGCGCGCTGCACCCGGTGACGCCGGTGCGCAGCTGGTGGGTCCGCATGTAGCCGTGCTCGTGGCCGTGCAGGACCAGGTCGACCTTCTTGGACAGCAGCAGGTTGTAGAAGTCCCGGTTGGTCGGGCAGGAGTACTGCCCCACCGACACGCACGGGATGTGCGCGCCGACGACGATCCACTGGGCGCCCCGGGCCCGGCCGCCGTCGATCGCGGCCTCGAGCCACGCGTAGTGCGGGTCGCCCGCGGCGTAGTTCCACCGGCCGTCCTCGAAGGTGAGGGCCGGCGAGGTCATGATGACCCGGACCAGGGGCGCGCCGCGCGGGATGTCCATGTAGTACTCGCGCCCGTAGGTCCCCACGATCCCGGGCAGCTGGTTGGGCAGGCATGAGGAGAAGTCGTTGATGTCGCCGTCGTGCACGTCGAGGCTGTCGTGGTTGCCGGACAGCAGCTCGAACGGGAAGCCCTCGCCGATCGACTGCTTGACGTAGGCGCACCAGTCGGTCTCGGTGGCGACGTCCTGGTATGCCAGGTCGCCCAGGACCAGGGCAGCGTCGGGCTGCTGGTCGGCCATCTCGTCGAGCACGCTGCGCACCGCGGGGCGGGCCCCGAAGTCGCCGGCGGCCACGAGGTGGACCTCGGTGGCCGCGCCGACCCGGGGCACCACCGCCAGCCCTGCGAGCAGGGCCAGGGCGCAGGCGGGCAGCAACCACCGCCAGGCGGGAATGGCAGAACCTCGGACAGCTCGACTCGCAGCACCCATCACAGCCCCCTCCGGCTGCTGGCACCGTAGCACCGGCCCTCGGGGTCGGAACAGGGTGAACCGGGGCCGCGGCGCCTACGCTGGACCCTCCGTCCGAAGGAGGTCCCGTGCGCGCTGGTCCGGCCGTCCTGCTGGAGTCGGCGAACCTGCTGGGGGGCCTGGCGAACGCGACCGTCGCGGTGGTGATCCCGTGGATGGTGCTGGAGGAGACCGGGTCGGCTGCCGACGCGGGGCTGGTGGCGGCGGTCGCGGGGCTGCCCGGCATCGTGGTCTCGCCGTTCGTGGGGGCACTGGTCGACAGGGTGGGGCGGCGTCGGGTCTCGATCGGGTCGGACGTGCTCTCGGCAGTGTCGGTCAGCCTGTTCCCGCTGGCCGCCCACGCCGGTCGGCTGGACCTGGCCGTCATCGTGGCGCTGGCGGTGCTGGGGGCGGTGTTCGACCCGGCCGGCTACACCGCCCGCAAGTCGCTGATCCCGGACGTGGCAGCGACCGCGGGGATTGGCCTGGACCGGCTCAACGGCGTCCACGAGGGCGTGTTCGCGGCGGGGTGGGTGGTGGGCCCGGCCCTGGCAGCGGTGGGCATCGCGACCGTCGGGACCACCTCGACGTTCTGGGCGACCGCGGCGGCGTTCGGCCTGGCGGTCCTGGCGATCGCCGCCCTGCGGGTCACCGAGGCCATCGCCGCGTCCCGGGAGGCCGCCGGCGAGGAGCACGAGCGGTTCTGGTCGTCCACCCTGCGCGGCGCCTCGGTGCTCTGGCGGGATCGGCCGCTGCGGGCGCTCACCCTGGCGATCACCGTGCTGGCGGCGGTGTACATGCCCACGGAGGCGGTCCTCATGCCGGTGCACTTCCAGGACCTCGGGCAGCCGGGCGCGTACGGGCTGACGATGACGATGCTGGCGCTGGGCGGGATGATCGGCTCGTTCGGCTACGGGTGGCTCTCGGACCGGATGACCCGCCACAGGATGGCCGTGGGGGTCCTGGTGACGGTGACCGTGGCCATCGTGCCGATGGCGTTCCTGCCCCCACTGCCCGCGTTCGCGGCGGCCGGCTTCCTGCTCGGACTGGGGTGGGGGCCGATGAACCCGCTGCTGAACACGCTGGTCCAGGCGCGGGTGCCCGCGCACGTGCAGGGTCGCGTGTACGGGGTGCAGACGGCGCTGTTCTACGCCGCGCCCCCGGTCGGACTGCTGCTGGCAGGAGCCGCCGTGCAGCGGTGGGGCGTGCAGGCGGTCTACGCCGGTATCGGGGTCGCCCTGGTCGTGGTCAGCCTGCTGGCCGCGGCGCTGCCGAGCCTGCGCGGCCTGGACGACGACGCCACCGCCCTGGCCCGCGCCGGCTGAGCCGCGGGCTCAGGACGCCGGCTCGGCGGGACGCACCGACTCCAGCAGCAGGGTGGCCACGTCGACCACCTCCGCCCGCGGGACCTCCAGGCCCTCCTCCTGGGCCCGCACGGTGACGCCGTCGTGCAGCATCACCGAGCAGAACGGGCAGGCCACGGCGATCCGGGAGGCACCGGTGGACAGCGCCTCGTCGGCCCGGTCCTGGTTGATCCGGGTGCCCAGGCGCTCCTCCATCCACATCTGCGCACCGCCGGCGCCGCAGCAGAACGAGCGGTCGGCCGTGCGGTCCATCTCGACCAGCCGCACCCCCGGCACCGAGGCGACCAGCTCGCGCGGCGGCACGTAGACCCGGTTGTGCCGGCCGAGGTAGCAGGGGTCGTGGTACGTGACGGACTCGTCGATGGGGGCCAGCGGGCGCAGCCGGCCGTCCTTGAGCAGCGTGGCCAGCAGCTGGCTGTGGTGGACCACCTCGTAGGTGCCGCCCAGCTGCGGGTACTCCCGGCCGATGGTGTTCATGCAGTGGGGGCAGGTCACGACGATCCGGCGGGCCTTGACCTCGTTGAGCATGGCGACGTTCTGCTGGGCCTGCATCTGGTACAGGAACTCGTTGCCCGCGCGCCGCGCCGGGTCGCCCGTGCAGGTCTCGCCCTCGCCCAGGACCATGTAGCGCACGCCGGCCACGTGCAGCAGCTCGGCGACCGCCTTGGTGGTCTGCTTGGCCCGGTCCTCGTACGCGCCGGCACACCCCACCCAGAACAGGTACTCGACGTCCGCGGGGATCTCGTCCTCGCCCTCCATGCCGAAGACGGGCACCTCGAAGTCGACCTCGGAGATCCAGTCGTTGCGCTTGGAGGCGTTCATGCCCCACGGGTTGCCCTTGTTCTCCAGGCCCTTGAACAGCAGGTTCAGCTCGTTCGGGAACTCGCTGGCGATCATCACCTGGTGACGGCGCATGTCCAGGAAGTGGTCGATGTGCTCGATGTCGACCGGGCACTGGTTGACGCAGGCGCCGCAGGTGGTGCACGACCACAGGGCGTCCGCGTCGATGACCGGCCCGTCGTGGGAGCGGTGGCCCGAGGGGTCGTAGCCGTCGGTCTCCCGGTGCGGGTCGTCCTCGCGCGGGCCGACCAGGGGCCGCTGGACCTCCGCGGCCACGGCGGCCGGCATGGTGGCCAGCACCTCCTCGTCGACCTCCCCGAGCTCGGGGTTGCGGCCCTCGTTGCGGGCCTGGGTGGCCAGCACGTAGGGCGCCTTGGTGAACGAGTGGTCCCGCAGGTTCATGATCATGAGCTTCGGGCTCAGCGGCTTGCCCGTGTTCCAGGCCGGGCACTGGCTCTGGCAGCGGCCGCACTCGGTGCAGGTCGCGAAGTCCAGCAGGCCCTTCCAGGTGAAGTCCTCGACCCGGCCGCGGCCGAAGGTCGCGTCCTCGGCCGGGTCCTCGAAGTCGATGCGCTCGGTCCCGGAGTACATCTCCAGCAGCGGTCCCAGGGCGTCGGGTCGGCGGGACACCGCCACGTTGATGGGGGCGGCGAAGATGTGCAGGTGCTTGCTGTGCAGCACGATCAGCAGGAAGCCCAGGATGACCGCCACGTGGGCCCAGATCCCGACGGTCAGGATCCACTCGTTCGCGGTCTCGCCCAGCGGCTCGAGCAGCCCCGCGACCCACTGGGAGGCGAACGCCCCGGCCATCCCGTCGCTGCCCTCGACGTTGATCTTCGCCCCGCGGTAGACCAGGAGGGTCACGACGACCATCAGGATCATGAACAGCACGAGCCAGGCGCCCGAGGTGTGGGAGCCGAAGAAGCGCGACGACCGGCCCTGCCGGGCGGGGTCGTTGCGCCACCGGATGACCGCGAAGATGAGGATGCCGACCAGGACGAGCACGGCGAAGAGGTCCTCGGCGAACCGGACCACCGGCCAGGTGCCCACCAGGGGGAACGCGAAGTCACTGACGAAGAGCTCGACGAACGCCTCGACGACCGTCAGCGTCAGAACCAGGAAGCCCCAGAACGCGAACACATGGGCCACCCCGGGGACCGTCCACTTGAGCAGCTTGCGCTGGCCGAGCACCTCGGTGACCTCGGCCTCCACGCGCACCGGGACCTGGTCGGTGCGCCCGACCGCGGGTTGGCCGGACCGGACCAGCCGGTACAGGAACCAGGCGCGGCGCAGGGCGAGGAAGCCCGCGACCAGGATCAGGATCACGCCGACGACTGCCCGGACGACCATCATGGAGTCCACTTCGCCACCTCCAGCCCGGAGCCGGTCCGGGCCCATCGGAATGCCGGGCCCATTGTGGTCCCCGCCCCGTGCGGCCCGGTCATGGGGAGCGTACTCGACGGTAGCGTCGCATTCCGCCCATGTCATCGGCCTTTGCCCCGCCGCGGTGGTCAGCGCCGGGCCGTGGCGCAGGCGTTGGGCGACCGCCTCCCAACCGCGGGGCGGCGGAATCCGCCCGCGTGGCGACTTGAGTCGCAACGACTCAAGTCTGTTGATCTCTGGCTTGACAGAGAACTCGCGCCCTCCCATACTCGGTGATGTCATCCGCCGCCGCGCAAAGCGGCGGCACGTTGAGAACGAGAGGACCCTCCATGAGCCGTGCTGTCGGAATCGACCTCGGTACCACCAACTCCTGCGTCGCCGTGCTCGAAGCCGGCGAGCCGGTCGTGATCGCCAATGCCGAGGGCTCCCGCACCACGCCGTCGGTCGTGGCCTTCGCCAAGAACGGGGAGGTGCTGGTCGGCGAGGTCGCCAAGCGCCAGGCGGTCACCAACCCCGACCGCACCATCCGCTCCATCAAGCGGCACATGGGCGACGGCACCTACACGGTCCGCATCGACGACAAGAACTACCGGCCCCAGGAGATCAGCGCCCGGGTGCTGGCCAAGCTCAAGCGCGACGCCGAGGCGTACTTGGGGGAGACGGTCACCGACGCGGTCATCACCGTGCCGGCCTACTTCAACGACGCCCAGCGCCAGGCCACCAAGGAGGCTGGTGAGATCGCGGGCCTGCACGTCAGCCGCATCATCAACGAGCCGACGGCGGCCGCCCTGGCGTACGGCCTGGACAAGGCCGACGTGGAGCAGCGCATCCTGGTGTTCGACCTCGGCGGTGGCACGTTCGACGTGTCGCTGCTGGAGATCGGCGACGGTGTGGTCGAGGTGAAGGCCACCTCCGGCGACAACCACCTCGGTGGCGACGACTGGGACCAGCGCGTCGTCGACTGGCTGGTCGGGCAGTTCAAGAACGCCCACGGCATCGACCTGGGCAAGGACAAGATGGCCCTGCAGCGGCTGCGCGAGGCGGCTGAGAAGGCCAAGATCGAGCTGTCGAGCAGCATGCAGACCGGCATCAACCTGCCCTACATCACCGCAGGTGCCGAGGGCCCGCTGCACCTGGACGAGTCGCTGAGCCGGGCCAGGTTCGAGGAGCTGACTGCGGACCTGCTCGCCCGGACCAAGGCCCCGTTCGCCCAGGTCATCAAGGACGCCGGCATCTCGGTGGCCGACATCGACCAGGTCGTCATGGTCGGCGGGTCCACCCGCATGCCCGCGGTGTCCGAGGTCGTGCGCCAGCTGACCAACGGCAAGGAGCCGAACAAGGGCGTGAACCCCGACGAGGTCGTCGCGCTGGGCGCCTCCCTGCAGGCCGGCGTGCTCAAGGGTGAGGTCAAGGACGTCCTGCTGCTCGACGTGACCCCGCTGAGCCTGGGCATCGAGACCAAGGGCGGGATCATGACCAAGCTCATCGAGCGCAACACCACGATCCCGACCAAGCGCTCGGAGATCTTCACCACGGCTGACGACAACCAGCCCTCGGTGCTGATCCAGGTCTACCAGGGCGAGCGGGAGATGGCGGCGTACAACAAGAAGCTCGGCACGTTCGAGCTGACCGGCCTGCCGCCGGCCCCCCGTGGCGTGCCGCAGGTCGAGGTCACCTTCGACATCGACGCCAACGGCATCGTCCACGTGTCGGCCAAGGACCTGGCGACCGGCAAGGAGCAGAAGATGACGATCTCCGGTGGCTCCGCGCTGCCGAAGGACGACATCGATCGCATGATGCGCGACGCCGAGGCCCACGCGGCCGAGGACCACGCCCGCCGCGAGGAGGCCGAGGTCCGCAACACCGCGGAGTCGCTGGTGTACCAGACCGAGAAGTTCCTGCGCGACAACGCCGACAAGGTCCCCGCCGATGCGAAGGCCAATGTCGACGAGCCGCTGGCCGAGCTGAAGAAGGCCCTCGAGGGAACCGACATCGAGGCCATCAAGTCCGCCTCGGAGAAGGTCGCGACCGCGTCGCAGGCGCTCGGTTCGGCGATGTACGCCCAGGCGCAGGCCGCCGCCCCGACCGGTGGCCCCACCCCGGGCGCGGCCGCCGACGAGGACGTCATCGACGCCGAGATCGTCGACGAGGGTGAGCAGAAGTGACCGAGCAGCCGAACCCGCGGCCGGGGGACGACGATCCCCTGGCCGCGGGGCCCGCGGGTGGCGCCGGCGGATCCGGCGCGACGGAGGGTGCCGACGAGGTCGT
>JBDHZV010000044.1:0-18313 GCA_039812125.1 Candidatus Nanopelagicales bacterium | reverse complement strand
CCGCGACGGCGTCGGCGTCCGTGCAGGTCACGACGACGGCGAGGTCGGGGGCGGTGACCATCGCGGCGTCGAGCGCCCGGCGCACCGCTGCTGCCCGCCCGGGCAGCAGCAGGCCGTCGACCCGGACGGTGCCGCCCACCGCCGGGGTTCGCCCGGACAGGGCCAGGGCCACCGCCCGGGCCTGCCCGCCGTCCCGGGTGCGCACGGCCAGGGCACGGCCGTACGGCAGCCGGATGGACCCCCGGTGACCCATTCGCCGGGGGTCGCCCTGCCCGCCATCGCCGTCGCCGTCGCCGTCGCCGTCGCCGTCGGGAGGTGTCACGTGCAGGTCGTCGGCGGCCAGCGCCCAGGACCCGCCGGGCCAGTCGGCCAGGGCGAGCTCACGCTCCACCGCCTCTCCCTCGACGTCCAGGGCGGGCAGGCGGCGGTCCAGCCAGCCGGGGATCTGCCAGGCCCGCGGCCCGAGCAGGTGCATCACGGCCGGGATCAGGGTCATGCGGACCAGGAAGGCGTCCACGAGGACGCCGACGGCCAGGCCCAGTGCGATCGGCTTGATGTTCTTGTCACCCTCGGGGACGAACGACACGAAGACGGCGACCATGATCACCGCGGCGGCGACGACCACCTTCCCGGACCCGAGGAAGCCCAGCCGGACCGCCTCGCGGGCGGGCGCGCCGTGGACGTGCTCCTCACGCATCCGGGAGACCAGGAACACCTGGTAGTCCATGGCCAGGCCGAACAGCACGCCCATCACGAGGATCGGCATGAAGCTGATCACCGGCCCGATCCGGGCGACGTTGAGCAGGTCCGCGCCCCAGCCCCACCCGAACACCGCGGCGACCACGCCGAACGAGGCCAGGACCGACAGCAGGTACCCGACCGTCGCGGTGAGCGGGACCCACAGCGACCGGAACACGAGCATCAGCAGGATCAGGCACAGCCCGACGACGAAGACCGCGAACGGGACCAGGGCACCGGACAGCCGAGCGCTGATGTCGATCCCGGCAGCGGTGAAGCCGGTGACGGCCAGGTCGAACCCGTGCTCCTCGGAGATCCGCTCCCGTTGCGCCCGCAGCTCGCGGACGAGGTCGGCGGTCTGCTCCGAGCTCGGGGCGCCGGCGGGGATCACCTGCAGGATCCCGGTGTCGGCGGTCGCGTTGGGCGTGGCCAGGGGCACGGAGACGACCCCGGGCAGCGCCTCGATCTCGGCCTTGAGGTCGGCCATCAGGCCCAGCGGGTCGGTGCTGCCCAGCACGGACCCGGTGACGATGAGCGGGCCGTTGTAGCCCGGCCCGAACTCCCGAGCGATCAGGTCGAAGGTCTCCCGGGACTCGCTGCCGACCGGGTTCGCGCCCGCGTCGGACAGCGCCAGCCGCAGGTCGCGGGCGGGCACCGCGATGAGCAGCATTCCCGCCAGCACCAGCAGGATCGTCACGACCGGCCACCGTGTCGTGGCGCGCACCCAGCCGCCCAGGGCCCGGTTGTCGTGGACCGCGCGGGCCGCCTCGGCCCCCGCCAGGGTGCCGTGCTGGGTGCGCCGGCCGAGGCGGTTGCCGACCCGGCGGCCCGCGAACCCCAGCAGGGCGGGGGTCAGGGTCAGCGCTACCAGCACCGCCATCGCGACACCGCCTGCCGCGGCCACGCCCATCACGGTCAGGAACGGGATGCGGGTCACCGCCAGCCCCACCAGGGCGACGATGACCGTCAGGCCGGCGAACACCACGGCCGAGCCCGCGGTCGCCACGGACCGGGCCGCGGACTCCTCGGGGTCCATGCCGTGGCGGACCTGGTCGACATGCCGGGAGACGATGAACAGCGCGTAGTCGATGCCCACCGCAAGCCCGAGCATGAGCGCCAGCAGCGGGGTCGTCGAGGACACCGGGGCAACCGCGGTCACGGCGAGGATCGCCGCCACGGTGATCCCCACGCCGGTCAGCGCGGTGACCAGCGGCATCCCAGCCGCCAGCAGCGAGCTGAACGTCACGACGAGCACGACCAGTGCGATGAGCAGGCCGACGGCCTCGGCCGCGCCCACGGTCGGCATGTCCACGGCGAAGGCGCTGCCGCCGACCGCCACGGTGGATCCGGCCGGCAGGCGCGCGCCGGCGCTGTCGACCGGTGCGCGCAGCTCGTCGCGCAGCGCGTCGGTCACCTCGGTGGCCGGACGGTCCAGCTGGGCGGTGACGATCGCCGCGGTCCCCCCGGCGTTGATCACGTCCTCGACCGTGCCCGAGTACGGATCGACGACGAGCTCGACGCCGTCGACCTCCTCGAGGGCATGGATCATGTCCGTCACGGCCGCGCGGACCTCCGGGTCGCGCACGGACCCACCGGTGGGGGCCACGACGACGACCTGGGCGTCCGAGCCGCTGACCTGCGGGAAGGTGTGGGACAGCCGGTCCAGGGCGGCCTGCGCCTCGGTGCCCGGGATGGTGACGTTGCTGTCGACCCCGGTCCCGAACAGGACCGCCGCCGCCCCCACGAGCAGCAGGGCGGCAGCCCACAGGGCCGCGACGAGCCTCCGGGCGCGGAAGGCGCGATGGCCCATCAGGTACAGCAACACCGACACGACGGCTCCTCCCGGCGACGCAGCGTCCCGCGAATGTACCAGATTGGTCCATCTCCGACCGAAGTGATCCGTCCGTCAGGAGATCAGAGCGATTCTGCTCTTGGAATCCCTCCAGACAACCGCTAGTGTCGGCACCGTGCCCCACACAGACGCCGAGCTGCTGCGCCAGCGCGGGCTGCGGGTCACCGCCCAGCGGCTGGCCGTCCTGCGCACCGTGACCCAGGGCCGGCACGTGACCGCCGACGCGGTGGCCGAGTCCGTCCGCGACGACATGGGGTCCATCTCCCTGCAGGCCGTCTACGACGCCCTCGCCGCCCTGGTCGACGTCGGCCTGGTCCGCCGGATCCAGCCTGCCGGTTCCCCGGCGCTGTTCGAGGTCCAGGCCGCCGACAACCACCACCACCTGATCTGCCGGTCCTGCGCGGCGATCAGCGACGTGGAGTGCGCCGCCGGGTACGCGCCCTGCCTGGCCCCCGTGGACGCCCAGGGCTACGACATCGACGAGGCCGAGGTCATCTACTGGGGCCTGTGCCCCGACTGCCGGCCGACCACCCCCGCCTGACGGCGCCCCTTCCGGGCGCCGGACCCGACTCAGCCAGCAACCACACGAGAGGATGACATGAGCGAGCAGAGCAAGTGCCCGGTCGCCCACGGCACCGTGGCGCGGTCCAACCGGGACTGGTGGCCCAACCAGCTCGACCTGCGGCCGCTGCACCGGAACCCGCCCACTGCCGACCCGATGGGCGCGGACTTCGACTACGCCGCCGCGTTCCAGGCCCTGGACCTCGCCGCCGTGAAGCGCGACATCGAGTCGGTGATGACCACCTCGCAGGACTGGTGGCCCGCTGACTACGGACACTACGGTCCGCTGTTCATCCGCATGGCCTGGCACAGCGCCGGCACCTACCGGATCAGCGACGGCCGCGGCGGCGCCGGTTCCGGCGAGCAGCGGTTCGCCCCCCTGAACTCGTGGCCCGATAACGCCAACCTGGACAAGGCCCGCCGGCTGCTCTGGCCGGTCAAGCGCCGGTACGGCCGGGCGCTGTCGTGGGCGGACCTCATGGTGCTGGCCGGCAACGTCGCCCTGGAGTCGATGGGGTTCCGGACCTTCGGATTCGGTGGCGGTCGCGCCGACGTGTGGGAGCCCGAGGAGGTGAACTGGGGCACCGAGGACACCTGGCTCGGCGACGAGCGGTACACCGGTGAGCGCGACCTGGCCAACCCGCTGGCCGCGGTCCAGATGGGCCTGATCTACGTCAACCCGGAGGGCCCGAACGGGACCCCCAGCGCCCTGGCCGCAGCCCAGGACATCCGCGAGACGTTCCGGCGGATGGCGATGGACGACGAGGAGACCGTCGCGCTGATCGCCGGCGGGCACTCGTTCGGCAAGACCCACGGGGCCGGCCCGGCCACCCACGTGGGCCCCGAGCCGGAGGCCGCCCCGCTGCAGGAGATGGGCCTGGGCTGGACCAGCAGCTACGGCTCGGGCAAGGGCGGCGACGCCATCACCAGTGGCCTCGAGGGCGCCTGGACCCCGACGCCCACCCAGTGGGACAACAGCTTCTTCGAGACGCTGTTCGGCTACGACTGGGACCTGACCAAGAGCCCGGCGGGCGCCTGGCAGTGGGTGCCGACCGACCCGGCCGCCGCTGGCGCCGTCCCCGACGCCCACGACCCCTCCGCCTCGCACCCCCCGGTGATGCTCACCACGGACCTGGCCCTGCGGATGGACCCGATCTACGCACCCATATCGCGTCGGTTCCTCGAGCACCCGGACGAGTTCGCCGACGCGTTCGCCCGCGCGTGGTTCAAGCTGACCCACCGCGACATGGGCCCGATCACCCGCTACCTCGGCCCCGAGGTGCCCGCCGAGCAGCTCATCTGGCAGGACCCGGTTCCCCCGGTCACCCACGACCTGGTCGGTCCGGCCGAGGTCGCCGAGCTCAAGGCGGCCGTCCTGGCCTCCGGGCTGTCGGTGGCCCAGCTGGTCACCACGGCCTGGGCCTCGGCGAGCACGTTCCGCGGCACCGACAAGCGCGGGGGTGCCAACGGCGCCCGCATCCGGCTGGCTCCGCAGAGCGGATGGGACGTGAACAGCCCGGCCGGGCTCGCCCAGGTGCTGGGCGCCCTCGGGGCGGTCCAGGGCCAGTTCAACGCCGCCCACCCGCAGACCCCGGTCTCGCTGGCCGACCTGATCGTGCTCGCCGGGTGCGCCGCGGTGGAGCAGGCGGCAGCCGACGCCGGCGTGCCCGTGACCGTGCCGTTCCGCCCCGGGCGCACCGACGCCACCCAGGAGCAGACCGACGTCGAGTCGTTCGCGGTGCTCGAGCCGGTGGCCGACGGCTTCCGCAACTACCTCGGCAAGGGCGCGAACCGGCCCACCGAGCAGCTGCTGGTCGACCGGGCCCAGCTGCTCACGCTGACGGCGCCGGAGCTGACCGTGCTCGTGGGCGGCCTGCGCGCACTGGGCGCCACGTACGACGGCTCGGACCTGGGCGTCCTGACCTCGCGACCGGGCACGCTGACGACCGACTTCTTCGTCAACCTGCTCGACGCGGGGACGGCGTGGGCCCCGGTCGACGAGGGCGAGGAGACCTTCGCCGGCCACGACACGGCCACCGGCCAGCGCCGGTGGCGGGCCAGCCGGGCGGACCTCGTGTTCGGGTCCAACTCGCAGCTGCGGGCCCTGGCCGAGGTGTACGCCAGCGACGACGCCGGTGCGGCCTTCGTCCACGCGTTCGTCGCGGCGTGGGACAAGGTCATGACCCTGGACCGGTTCGACCGCTCCTGAGGCACAGAGCACGGGCCCGGCTCCCCGGCGGGGGCCGGGCCCGTGGTGTACCGTGCGGCGATGCGGCGCGACCGGCACCTGCGCACCTCGCACCTGGTGCGCGTCGCCGTGCTCGTCGGCGCCTCGGTCGTGATCGGCACCGCGGCGCACGTCTCCGCCGCCCAGCAGCACCTGCCCCGCCTGGGACCGGTGCTGGTCAGCGCCACGCTCGTCGCCCTGGCCGTGTCCGGGATCGCGGGGGCCGGCGCCTGGCTGGACGGGCGGGTCGCCCGGCACCGCCGCGATGCGGCAGTCCCGAACCTGTCGGCCGGGGCCGCGCTCGTCGCCGGCCAGGCCATCGTGCACTGGTCGATCCACCCGGCCGCCACGGTCGCGTCGCGCGCCGGCGGCCACCGGACGCACCACGCCGACCCGCGCGACGCGGCGAGCGCCCTGGACCTGCCCGTGCTGGGCGGGCACTCCAGCGGGCTGGGGATGCTGCTGGCCCACACCATCGCCACGCTGTGCGTGGGCCTGCTGCTGCGCTGGCTGGAGCGCAGCGTCCTGGGACTGGCCCACGTCCTGGCCACGACGGGCGCCGCGGTCCACGCCGCCCTGTCCGCCGGCGCGCTGCTGGCGGCCCCCCGCCTGCCCGCGACCACCCCCCGAGGGACGTGGGTCGGTCCGCAACCCGCCCGGGGCCGGCCAGCGGCGCTGCACGTGCTGCGGGCCGCGGTGGTCAGGCGGGGACCTCCGGGAGTCGGCGCCCCCGCCTGACGTGACCACGCCGCGACCCGGTCGCGCGTGCCCCTCCCGCACCGAGCCCGCGAGCCGGGCTGCCCGTGTGCGGTGACTCCCGCTCCACCGCTCCCAGAGAGGCCCACCTGTCATGCTCGTTCGCACCCTGGCCGCCAGCTCGGCGGCCCTCCTGGCCGCCGTCAGCCTGTCGGCGTGCTCCAGCTCCTCCGACACCGCCAGCGGCGCGAGCCCCTCCGGCTCGACCAGCGCCGCCGCCTGCCCCGTCACGATCGCCGACGCCTGGGTCAAGGCAGCCGAGACCGGCATGACCGCCGCGTTCGGCACCCTGTCCAACCCCTCCTCGGAGGCGGTCACGATCACCGCCGCGTCGTCGCCGGCCAGCTCCACCATGGAGCTGCACGAGGTCGTCGAGTCCGGTGGCTCGATGGTGATGCAGCCCGTCGAGGGCGGGTTCGCCGTGCCCGCCGGAGGGTCCCTGACCCTCGAGCCGGGCGGCTACCACCTCATGCTGATGGGCGTCACCGACCCGATCGAGCCCGGTGCGGACGTCGCGTTCACGCTGACCTGCGCCACGGGCGCCACGATGGCGTTCACCGCCCAGGCCAAGACGTTCGAGGGTGCCGAGGAGGAGTACTCCGGCGACATGGAGCACTCCATGTCGGGGTCGGCGTCGGCCAGCCCGATGTCGTCCTGACCCAGCCCCGGGGATCGGTCCCCGGGCTGCGCGGTCGGTCCTGCCCGAGGGGGTGGGGCCGGCCGTGGTCGTCACGGTCAGCGGGCGGCCGGGCGGGGCTTCCCGGGGCGCTCGTGCGCCTGCTTGGCCACGGCGATGAAGTCGTCCATGGGAGTCGAGGCGACCACCTCCGCGACGAGGTCCTCGTGCAGGTCGGCCAGGCTGCGGAACCGCAGGCAGCTGCGGCCCATGTCCAGCTTCGTGCCGCGGGCGACCCACTGCTGGCGCAGCCGGGTGTCCTGCTCGGAGCCCGCGTAGGCGGCCATCAGGTACAGGGCGTAGTAGGACTTCTGCGCAGCCAGTGAGACGTAGGCCAGCGGCTTGCGGTTGTAGGTGTCCGGGTAGGCCTCCAGCGGCACCGCCCACGTGATCATCCCGTAGGCCATCCCCTCGACGTACCCCGCCGGCAGGCTGGCATTGACGAGGTCGCGCACGTGCGCCACGACCTCGGCACGCTCCTGGGCAAGCTCGGCGAGGTACTGCTCGACACTGGTCGCGCTGCTGCTGGCCACGGGCCGACGGTAGCCGGGCCAGCCGCAGCCCGCTACTGCCAGCCGAACGCGGGCGGCACCACCGTGACGACCAGCGCGGCCCACGCGGCGAAGACGGGCAGGTACGCGGTCTGCCAGCGCTCGACGGCGGCGAAGGGCCCGCCCCGAAGGAACCGGATGCCCTGCCATCCCGCCCAGCCGAGGTTGACCAGCAGCACCAGGTTCAGGCCCAGGGCGACGACCTTGTTGGGGCTGGCGCCGAACTCGGCGATGCGGCCCAGCATCGCGGCCAGCATCAGGACGTCGATGACCAGGGCCGTCCCCACGAGGAGCAGCTGCAGCCGGTCGAACATCCCGGGCGGGACCAGCCGGTCGCGCGCCGAGATCGCGTACAGCAGCAGACCCAGGACCAGGACCAGGATGAGGTCGGCCAGGATGAGCAGGTCGCGGTCGACGGCCACGAGGTCGCCCGTGGCCACGATGGCCACCAGGTACGCCAGCAGCATCACCGTGGTCAGCGGGGTGAACACGGCGGTGAGCACGGGGGCGATGTTCTCCACGACGGACTGCTTGGCCTCCACCAGCCAGGCCGCCACGATCACCGCACCCATGGCGCCGCAGGGCAGCACCCACTGCGAGATCACCGGCTCGGCATCGATGCCGATCGCGGAGGACCCGGCCACCGTCAGGCCGACGAGGACCCCGCCGCCGAGGGCCAGCAGCGTGTAGTACACGACCCACTCGCCGGTGAACCGGATGAAGTCCATCCGCCTCGGGTGCGCCCGCCAGTCCCCACCGACGTAGGCCAGGCCCACGGCGAACCAGAGCACCACCGGGAGGTGGATCGCCACGATGACCTCGGTGTCCCCGGGATCGGCGAACGGCGACAGGTTCGCGATCAGGGCCGCGACCAGGAACGGCGGCGCGAGCAGGGCCAGCCCGCGGCCCCACCCGAGCTGGCGCTTCCAGGCGAAGTAGGCGGCCAGGAACGGCAGCACGAACAGCCCCAGGTTCAGCGCGTAGAACGCGCCACTGCCGTCCAGGCCGCGGCCGGCCAGGGCGGGCAGCTTGATGGCCACCGCGGCGGCCGCGGCCAGCACCACCACCACGACCAGCTCACGCCCGGCCGTGGCACCCGAGGCCCTCCCGGGGCCGGCGGTGATCACCAGCTGCTTCCACAGCCGCTCCGAGTGCTCCCGGGCGAACTCCCGGGACACCTCGTCGAGGTTGCCCATGCGGATCACGGCCACGAGGAACGCCTCGTCGCCACTCAGGCCGGCCGCCTGCAGGTCGGCCACCTGGTCTCGCAGGTGCTCCTCGAGCTCCTCCACGTCGGCCGCGCTGATGACGCGGTGGCGCCGCACGTACCCGCGCCACTGGTCGATGCGGGCCTCCAGGGCCGGGCCCGGGGTGCTGGGCAGGGCCGTCATGGCGTCGCCCCCCCGAGCTGGGGGAGCACGACCGGGAGGGCACCGGTCCGCAGCTGCCCGAGTGCGTGGGTGACGACCTCCCACTGACGCTGCCGCTCGGCCAGCGCCTCGCGCCCCGCCGGGGTCAGGGCGTAGTGCTTGCGCCGCCGACCGTTCTCGGCCACCCGCCAGGCCGACTCGACGTGGCCGAGCCGCTCCAGCCGGTGCAGCAGCGGGTAGAGCATCCCGTCGTTCCAGGTCATCTGGCCCCCGGACAGCTCGTTGACCCTCTTGAGGATCGCGTAGCCGTACGACTCGCCGTCGGCGAGGATCCCGAGGACCAGCGGCATCGCCGAGGCGGCGACCAGGTCCTTGTCGATGTGCACGAGCACCTCCGCGGTGTACCTAGATCTGGCAGGTAACAATACCTCGCACCTCGAGGGATGCGCGACCGGAGCCGCGGGTGCCGTGATCCCCCGCCACGGGACCCCCCGAACGGCCCTGAGGGCGGCCGCCGCCGGTTTCACCCTGTCCCCCGGGGGGTATCACCGTCCGGTGACCGGAACGACCCCCGCCCCCGAGCCGGCGCAGCCGTACCGGCCGTCGGTGCGCTTCGTGGCGCTCATGGGGCTCATGGCCGCGCTGGCAGCGGTGTCGACCGACATGTACCTGCCCTCCCTGCCCCAGGTCGCCGAGGACCTCGGCACCTCCGCGGCCGCGGCCGCCTTCACGATCTCGGGGGTGCTGATCGGCGCCGCGCTCGGCCAGCTGCTCATCGGTCCGGTGTCGGACCGGTTCGGCCGGCGCCGGCCCGCCCTGGCCGGCATCGGGCTGCACGTCGTCGCCTCGCTGCTGTGCATGGTGGTGCCCAGCATCGGCGCGCTGATCGCGCTGCGGATGGTCCAGGGCGTCGGCAACTCCGCGGCGACCATCACCGCGCTGGCCGTGATCCGCGACCGGCTCAGTGGCGCGGCCGCGGCGCGCGTGCTGAGCCGGCTGACCCTCGTGATCGGCGTCGCGCCGCTGCTGGCACCCACCGTGGGCGGGCTGGTCGCCGGCGTCGCCGGGTGGCGGGCCGTGTTCGGGGTGCTGGCCGCCTTCGGGGCCGTGCTGTGGCTGCTGGTGTGGCGGCTGCTTCCCGAGACGCTGCCGCCGCAGCGGCGCGCCCAGGCAGGGGTGGGCTCCGCAGTCCGGGGCTACGGCCAGCTGCTCGCCGACCGGCGGTTCCTGGCCCTGGCGGCCCTGCCGGGCCTGGCGATGGCCGTGATCCTGAGCTACGTCGCCGCCGCCCCGTTCGTCCTGCAACTGGGGTACGGCCTGACCGAGCGGCAGTTCGCCCTGGTCTTCGCCATCAACGGGGCCGGCGGGATCATGGCCGCCCAGGTCAACGCGGCGCTGGTCCGCCGGCACTCCCCCCTGGCCGTGCTGCGGGTCGCGGTGCCGCTGGTGCTGGCCCTGGCCCTGGTGCTGCTGGCCGTGGCGGTGACCGGTGCGGGCGGGGTGATCGGCCTGCTGGTCGCGCTGTGGCTGGTGATGAGCGCCGTGCTGCTGCTGCCGGCCAACGGCACCGCGCTGGCCCTGACCCGGCACGGCGAGCGAGCCGGCTCCGCGGCAGCGCTGGTCGGCGCGCTGCAGACCGGCATCGCCGGGGCGGTCAGCCCGCTGGTCGCCCTGCTCGGCGCGGACGCCACCGCGATGGCGGCGACGATGGTCGGCGCCCTGGTGGTGGCGCTCATCCTGCTCGTGGTCGCCACACCTGCCTACCGGCGCAGCGCTGCCCCTGCGGCGTCCGCACCGGACCCGCCTGGGACTGCCCCCGGGGTCGTGCTGCCGGACCCGGAACCCACCGGGTCGCTCCACCCGACGACCCGGTGCAGCCGCGCCGACTTCGGGTAGGCCCCCGCCGCTGACCGCGGGCCCACCTCGAACAGGTCGATCATCAGCACCATCGGGTAGTCAGGGGCCTGGTCGTGGCGGCGCAGCACGACACCGTCGCAGCCGATGAGGGTGCCACCCCGGCCCCAGATCGCGGTCCACGTGTGCGGCTGGTCCCCGGCGATCGGGACGTCCACCTCCGCCATGTCGGTGCGCAGCCGATCGTCGTGATGGGCCTTGACGCCTGTGCGCACCCGGCAGGAGCGGGCCCCGACCGCATCCCCGTCGATCTCGAGCAGGCAGATCTCGCCGCTGTCGCGGCCCGAGAGGTGCTCGGTGCCCACCAACCACGCGGCCAGCACGCAGCCCGGGTCGGCGCTGGCCGTCAGGGTGACGTCGACCCGGCCTGCGCGGGGCGCCCACAGCAGCCGCGTGGGGGTCGAGGTGCGCACCACCAGGCCGTCGGGCCGGTGCCGGTGGGTCCCCCGGGTCGAGCCCAGCGGGCCGGAGTACGTCGCGGTCTGCAGGTTCGACACCCGCAGCGGCGCGTCCTCCTCGCGCCAGTCCTGCTGGTCGACGTCGATGCGCAGCCGCAGGCCGTCCGGCCCGAGGTCGTAGCGGGCGACCGACCGGTCCGGGGTGGTCCAGTGCGGGAGGTAGTGCTCGATCCACAGGTCGGTCCGCAGCGACGGACCGGCGAAGTCGTCCTCGAGGTCGGGCGCCGCGTCCGGAGCAGGGGGCAGCAGGTGGGCCGTGTCGGGTGCCATCCCGGGATCCCACCACACCGGCGGCCCGACGTGCTGTGCCTCGGCGAGCCGACCCTCTGGGGTGGACCCGGCGGCCCTGGTCACCCAGCGGGAGGCCGTCACAGGACCGCCACCCCCGGGTGGATAGGGTCCAGTCGTGCACCGTCGCCCCGGGACCCGATCGCGGCGCTGCGCACCGTGAGCATGTCGGCGTGGCTGGCAGTGGCCATCTTCATCGGCGTGTACGTCCTGGTGGCGACCGAGCGGGTGCACCGCGTCGCCGCGGCGCTGGGCGGGGCCGGCCTGGTGCTGGCCTTCGGCATCGTGGACAGCGAGCAGGCCTTCTACTCCCCGCAGACCGGGATCGACTGGGACGTCATCTTCCTGCTGCTCGGGATGATGCTGGTCGTCGGGGTCGTGCGCCGGACCGGCGCCTTCGACTACCTGGCCCTGCACGCGGCCCGAACCTCCGGGGGCAACCCACGGGCGCTGCTCGTCCTGCTGGTCCTGGTCACCGCAGGTGCCTCCGCCCTGCTGGACAACGTCACGACGGTGCTGCTGCTGGTCCCGCTGACGCTGTCGGTGTGCCAGCGGCTCGGGCTGGACCCCCGCCCGTACCTGCTGTCGGAGGCGTTCGCCGCCAACATCGGCGGCACCGCCACGCTCGTCGGCGACCCGCCGAACATCATCATCGCCAGCCGGTCCGGGCTGACCTTCACGGACTTCCTGGTCCACCTGGCGCCCATCGTGCTGGTCGCCCTGGCGGTCTTCCTCGGGCTGGCGATGCTGCTGTTCCGTCGCGAGCTGGCGGGCCGGGGCACCCACCCCGAGGTCGTGGCGGGGATCCACGAGCGCGACGTCATCACCGACCCCCGGATGCTCACCGCGTCGGTGGTGGTGCTGGTCGGCATCGTCGCCGGGTTCCTGCTGCAGCGCCAGACCGGCCTGGACCCGGCCGTCGTCGCCCTGCTGGGCGCCGGGGTCCTGATCCTGCTCTCGCCGCTGCGGGTCGGCGAGCTGCTGCGCGACGTCGAGTGGGAGACCCTGGCGTTCTTCATGGGGATGTTCGTCCTGGTCGGCGCCCTGGTCGAGGTCGGCGCCCTGCAGCGGGTGGCCGAGGCGATCGCGGCGGCCACGGGCGCCCAGCCGGCGCCGACCCTGCTCGCGGTGCTGGCCAGCTCCGGGGTGGCCTCCGCGCTGGTGGACAACATCCCGTTCGTCACGGCGATGAGCCCGGTCGTGGAGCACCTGATCCAGCTCAACCCGGCGCTGGGCCACCAGGGGGCGCTGTGGTGGGCGCTGGCCCTCGGTGCCGACCTCGGTGGCAACGCCACCCTGATCGGGGCCAGCGCCAACGTGGTCATCGTCGGCGCCGCCGCCAAGCACGGGGTCCACATCAGCTTCGGCACCTGGCTGCGGTACGGCCTGCCGGTCGCCGTGGTCACGGTCGCACTGTGCGCTCCCTACCTGCTGCTGCGCTACACCTGAGCACGGCTGCGCCCCCCGTGCGTGCCGGGGGGCGCAGCCGTGCGGGGGTCAGGACAGCGAGGTGCCGACTGCCGCCTCGACCTCGGCGACGCTGACCTTCTTGGTGGCGAAGAACCAGTCCACGACCGTGACGCCCTCGCCGGGCTCCTGGACGCGGTCCTTGGCGGTGCCGCAGGAACCGGGCGGCGGGACGATGACGTCGTCGCCGGGGCGCCAGTCGGCCGGGGTGGCCACGCTCAGCGCGTCCGCCGTCTGCAGGGCGATGACGACCCGCTTGAGCTCGTCGAAGTTCCGCCCGAGGGACAGCGGGTAGTAGATGATCGTGCGGATCGTGCCCGTGGGGTCGACGACGAACACGGCCCGGACGGCCTTGGTGGTGTCCTCGCCGGGCATGATCATCCCGTACAGCGAGGCGACGTCCATGCCGACGTCGTCGATCAGCGGGAAGGTGACCTCGACGTCCTTCATCCCGCGGAACTCGATCTTCTCCTTGATCGTGCGCAGCCACGCGATGTGGCTGAACAGCCCGTCCACGGACAGCCCGACCAGCTTGGTGTTCAGCGCGGCGAACTCGTCCTGCATGGACGCGAAGGTCATGAACTCGGTGGTGCAGACCGGCGTGAAGTCGGCCGGATGGCTGAACAGGATGACCCAGCTTCCGGCGTAGTCACCGGGGAAGCTGATCTCCCCCTGCGTGGTGCTCGCGGTGAAGGCCGGGGCCGGGTCGCCGATGCGGGGCATGGTGGGGACGACGGACAGGACGTCAGTGGTCATGGTCTGCTCCTGGGCTGGTAGCGTTCGTGGAACGACTCCACTCTAGCATACCCATGGGGGTATTCGTGAGGGGGGCCGAACGGGTGGTCGCCCCCCATCCTGACCCGGCGCGCTCGGGCGGCCCGCGCCGGGGTGGCTACCATCGGAGGTTGGGCGAGGGTGGCGACCCCGCCTCACCGCCGGGGGCACACGTGGCGGTTCGCAACCAGCCGGAGGGGACCGTGGACAGCGCCAAGTACCCCGGACCTGTGTACGTGGACCTGCTCGAGCAGGTCTCGGACGGGGTGTACTTCGTCAACACCGGCGGTCGGATCACGTACTGGAACGCGGGCGCCCGCCAGATCACCGGCTACACCGCCGAGGAGGTCCTGGGGCGGCGGTGCTCGATGGGCCTGCTGCGCCATGTCGACGAGTCCGGCCAGGTGCTGTGCGGGACCACGTGTCCCCTGGCCGCCGTGATGATGGACGGGCGGCCCCGCACCGCCGACGTGTACCTGCACCACAAGGACGGGCACCGCGTCGCGGTCACCGTCAACGGCAGCGCCCTGACCGACCCGGACGGACGCATCGTCGGCAGCGCCGAGGTGTTCTCCATCCGCACCGACAACTCCTACGCCGACCTGGAGCGACGCGCCCCCGCCCGCTCCGACGACCCGGTGACCGGGCTGCCCGGACGCCGCCTCGGCGAGCTGCACCTGGCGACGCTGACCGCCGCCGTCACCGCCGGCGAGGCC
Organism: Candidatus Nanopelagicales bacterium; assembly: GCA_039812125.1. GTDB lineage: Bacteria > Actinomycetota > Actinomycetes > S36-B12 > CAIYMF01 > Prado023. The sequence continues at coordinate 3,965 of JBDHZV010000044.1, read as the reverse complement.
AGCCTGGGCGTGGTGTTCGTCGACCTCGACCACTTCAAGGCCGTCAACGACACCCACGGCCACCGCACCGGGGACCGGGTGCTGCGCATGGTGGGCCGCTCCATGGCCAGCGCCCTGCGACGCGGGGACCTGGCGATCCGGTGGGGTGGCGAGGAGTTCATCGCGGTTCTGCCCGGGGTGGGACCGGACGGGCTGGCCTCGGCGGCCGAACGGATCCGGATGCTGGTGGCCAGCTCCTGGCTGGACGCGCCGACCGGCCGGCTCAAGGTGACAGCCTCGGTGGGAGCCACGATGGCCCGGGCGGGCGAGTCCCCGGACGCCCTGGTGGATCGCGCCGACCAGCTGATGTACGCGGCCAAGCGCGCCGGGCGCAACCGGGTCGCGCTCGACCCGCAGCTGCGCCACGACCTGCCCGACACGCTCGCCCCCGACCCGGGGCACCCCCTGGCCGGAACCGCCTGAGCCCTGCGGGCGCACGGGTCCGTCGGGCCCGGATCGCCGACACCACCGCCGTATGCTGCACGTGTGGCGACGGCCACGACGACTCGGGCAGGGGGCTGCCATGGCCAGGGTCCACGCAGCGCACCATCGACGCTCGTCCCTGCTCCTCCTCGGCGCGCTGGTCGCAGCCACGGGGCTGGCCGGGGCCGGCTGCAGCGCCCCCGGGGACGATCCCGGACCCTCGGGCTCGGGGCCGTCGGCCGCTGCCAGCACCGCGGCGGCCACGGCCGAGCAGCTCGCTGCGGCGGTCGTGCGCCTGGCGCCCACGGACGCCGCGGGCAACGAGTGCTGGTGGGGATCAGGCACGCTGATCGACGCCTCCGGGACGATCCTGACCAACTTCCACGTGGTCGAGAACGTGCCGTCGCAGTGCGACTACCAGCGGCTGGTCGTCTCGGTCACCGACCGGACCGACCAGCCCCCGACACCGGCGTACCTGGGCGCGGTCCACGCCATGGATCCCGTCGCCGACCTGGCGGTGGTCCGGATCACCTCCGGCCTGCACGGCGAGGCCGTCACCCCGGACCTGCCGTTCATCCCGGTCGGGGACTCCGACACCGTGGGCCTGGGTGACTCGCTGCGGATCCTGGGCTATCCCGGCATCGGCGGGGACACCATCACCTTCACCGACGGCCGGGTCGCCGGGTTCCTCTCCGACTCCGAGCACGGCGACCGGGCCTGGATCAAGACCGCCGCCACGGTCGCCGGCGGCAACTCCGGCGGGACCGCGCTGGACAGCGCCGGCCGGCTCATCGGGGTGCCGACCAGGTCCAGCCCCGGGGACACCTCGCAGGCCGTGGACTGCCGCATCGTCTCGGACACCAACGGCGACGGCCAGGTGACCGAGGACGACACGTGCGTTCCGATCGGCGGGTTCATCAACGGGCTGCGCCCGGTGAACCTGGCCTCCGGCCTGATCGCGCGGGCAGCGGACTCCGGCCCGATCGCCGTCGCGGAGCTGTCACGGGAGCCCGCCGAGACCCCTGAGCCGTCGGCTGAGGGCCCGGTGATCCGCGCCCTCGTGCTGTCCTCGGCCGTCGACGAGGACGGCAACCCCGAGGACCGACCTGTCACGCTGCCGTCGGGGTCGCCGTCGGTGTGCGGGTCGTTCGAGTACGAGAACATGGTCGACGGCACCACCTACGACCTGATCTGGACCCGCGACGGGGAGATCTCCGACGGGGCCAGCGTCCGCGGGGACCGGTGGTCCGGCGGGGCGTCCGGGAGCTGGTACATCTGCGCCACCGGCGGGCAGGGGGGCCTGTCCGACGGCCTGTGGGAGCTGGGCGTGTACGTCGACGCCGAGATCCCGTCGCGCACCGAGTCGATCTTCCTGGGCGACGACTACACCGCCGCCCAGCTCGAGATCGTCAACGGCCTGTCGGAGAAGGTCTGCTACCTGCGCGTGTCACCGAGCGCCTCCGGGTGGTGGGGCCAGGACGAGCTGGGGTCGCAGACCCTCGAGCCCGGCCAGCGCGTCACCGTCGCCGTCGCCGCGCCGGCCTCGTACGACATCCGGGCCTCCGACTGCGACGACGACGTCCTGGTCGACCTGGACGACATCGACACCACCGGCTTCGAGTCGGTCACCCTGGAGTGACCCGGAGGACTCAGCCGGAGCCGCCCAGGCCCTGCCGGTCGCCTACCCGCGCGATGGCCCGCGCCCGCCCGGTGACCAGGCGGTCCGCGGCCTGCACCTGGTCGCGGTAGCTGACCAGCACCGGCCGCAGCGACGGGCCGACGTCCGCGATGAGGTCGTCGAGCAGCACGAGCAGGCGCCTGTCGACCTGCACCTGGCCACGGCCGCACTCGAGGACCTCGATGAGCGCCAGGTCGACGACCTCGTCCCACGACGGTCGCGACAGCACCACGGACCCGGGGCCGGCCGGCAGGGTCAGCGCGCCCAGGTGCTCGGAGCGGACCGCGGTGCGCAGCACCGACTCGATCTCGTCGAGCGCCCGCACCGCGGTGGTCGGATCGTTCACCGCCGGGGACAGCGCCCGGACGGCGACGTCGACCAGGAGCCGCAGCGCATAGAGGGGGTCGTGCAGCAGGGACCGTTCGACGTCCACCACGAGGGATCGGCTGATGCGACGGTCCAGGGCAGGGGCGCGACCCAGCACCCGTGCGACCGGGGTCCCGGGCACCACGGCGTCGCCGATCCTGGGGACCACTTGGATCGTGCAGCCGTGCTCGCGCGCCAGTCGTACGAGCTGCCGGGCGTCGATCGCGACGATCTGCCCCGGGCGACCGAGGTACTCCGCGATCACCCCCGGGTCCGCGACCCCGGCGGTCGCCACGGTCCCGTCGGCGGCGGCCGGGCCCGGGGTGGCCCCGGTCGCCGCGGCAGTCCGGACGCCCGGGCGGGCCTCCCCGCGGCCTCGCAGCTGCCGCCGGGCACTGCGCCCGATCGCGGCCAGCACGGCGTCGACCCGGATCCGCCGGCCGATCGAGTGCAGCAGGACGACGAACCCGAGCAGGCTGGCCACGAGCATCAGCAGCGACACGAACACCGCGGTGGCCGGGGCGAAGTCCTGCCTGCCGAGCGACCCGGTCTCCACGACGCTGACGAACGAGAACGTGATCGTGGCCAGGTACAGCCCCAGGATCCACTGCACGGTCCGGGCGCGCAGGAAGTACGTGACCGTCCGCGGGGAGTACGCCGTGGAGCCGAACTGCACCAGCAGCATGACGAAGGAGAACACGAAGCCGGTGAACGTCACCATCCCGCCGCCCACCGCCGACAGCACCGTGGTCGCCGCCGCCGGCGAGATGGTCGCCCGACCGGAGTCGAGCAGCCATTCGGCCTCGTCAACCACGGACACCACCACGGCCAGCAGCACGCCGGCGATGGTGCCCAGGACCGGGATGATCCAGGTGGCCCGGTCCCACCACAGGATGGCGCGAGGTCGGCTCAGAACCCTCATGACCGGATTCGACCAGATGCCGGTGGCGGTTCGGGTGTCGGGGCGGACGGTTCGGGCGGGACAGAACAGCTAGCGGTCATGCGCGACCAGCAGGGCCACCAGGTACAGGCCATAGACCACCAGGAGGGCGGCCCCCCGCGGGGGCGCAAGCCGGTGGGAGCGCCCCGGGATGACCAGCAGCATGGTGACGATCCCGGCGACGATCGCGATCCCGAACTCCACCCGGGAGGTCGCGATGGGCTCGATGAGTCCCACGACCCCCACGATCAGCAGGCCGTTGAGGATGTTGCTGCCCAGGACGGTGCCCACGCTGACCTCGTCGTGCCCGCGCAGGCGGGCGATCACCACGGTCGCCAGCTCGGGCACGGACGTGGCGACGGCGACCAGGATGGCCCCGACGACGAAGATGTCCCAGCCGAACAGGTCCCCGAAGTCCGCGGCGGACAGCACGATCATCCGGCCGGCAGTGATGAGCAGGACGAGCCCGATCAGCCCGTCGCGCACGACCTGGCCGGTCGAGCGGTCACCCAGGACCCC
>JBDHZV010000043.1:0-19292 GCA_039812125.1 Candidatus Nanopelagicales bacterium | reverse complement strand
CTGTTCGTCGCGGTGTGGCCCAGCCCGTCGGCCGTGACCGCCCTGGCCGACGAGGTCGATCGCGCCCGACCCGGTCTCACGGCGCTGGACCTGCGCTGGCAGCCGCCGCAGCGCTGGCACGTCACCCTGGCGTTCCTCGGCCCGGCCGATCCGGATCAGGCTGCCCGACGGCTCGCCCGGGTGCCCCTGCCGGCTCCCGGGCCGGTGCGGCTGGCCGGGTCGGGGACCTTCGGTCCCGTGCTCTGGGTGGGCGTCGATCATGGGCCGTGGCTGTCCCCGCTGGCACGCGCGGTGCAGGAGGTGCTGCACGTCGAGGACCGGCGGTTCCGAGCCCACGTCACGCTCGCCCGGGGGCGCGGCCGCAGCGCCGCCGCCGATGCACGCGCCGCGGTCCCGGCCCTGGCCGGGCATGCCGGGCCGGCCTGGGTGCCCGACCAGCTCACCCTGGTGCGCTCGGTCACCGGGCCCCGGCCCCGATACGACGTCGTGGGTGGATGGTCCTTGCCGGCCGTGGCAGACTCCGGAGCCTGAGCACAGGAGGTCCCATGAGCGACGGCGCCCTCGCATCCGAGCGCATGGTCCACAAACGTGTGGAGGTGGCGGCGCCCATCGACCAGGTGTGGGACGCCTGGACCACCGACGCCGGCCTCCGCCGATGGCTGGTCGACGACTCCCACGTCGAGCTGCGGGTCGGCGGGCCCTACGAGTGGTACTTCCTCACCGACGCCCCACGGGGCTCACAGGGCTCGGAGGGCTGCCAGGTCATCGGCTTCCAGGCGCCCACGATGCTCACGTTCACCTGGAACGCTCCCCCCAGCCTGCCGGAGGCCCGCGAGCAGCGCACGGTCGTGCTGCTGCGACTGCTGGCCACCGCGCAGGCCACCACCGCCGTGCACCTGACCGAGCTGGGCTGGGGCGACGGCGGGCAGTGGGACGACGCGTTCGACTACTTCGACGCTGCCTGGGGCCGGGTGCTCGACCGGCTGGCGGCGCACTTCGCCGGGGCAGCCGAGCTGCCCGAGGCCTGAGGCCGCACCCGGAGAACGCCTCGGCCCCGCCACCCACGGGTGGGAGCGGGGCCGAGGGCGCGGAACAGGCGGTTACAGGCTCTGGACGTCGGCCTGCTTGGCGCGCACGGCCTCGGCGGCCTCGCGCAGGCCGGCCAGCTCGGTCTCGGTGAGGTCGCCCTCGACGACACGGCGGACGCCGGTGCGGCCGATCTCCGCCTCCACGCCGAGGTACACCCCGGAGATGCCGTACTCACCGTCGACCCAGGCGCAGACCGGCATGACCAGGCCGGAATCCTCGATGACCGCCTTGGCCATGCGGGCCGCTGCGGCGGAGGGCGCGTAGTACGCCGAGCCGGTCTTGAGCAGCGCGACCACCTCGGCACCCCCGTTGCGGGTGCGAACGACCAGCTCCTCGACCTTCTCCGGGGACAGCAGCTCGGACAGCGGCCGGCCGTCGACCGTGCACCGCGAGGGCACCGGGACCATCGTGTCGCCGTGCGAGCCCAGGGTCAGGGTCCGCACCGACCCGACCGGCACGCCGAGCTCGACGGCCACGAAGTTGGTGAACCGGGCCGTGTCGAGCATGCCGGCCTGGCCGATGACACGGGTGCGCGGCAGCCCGGAGGCCAGCTGGGTCAGGGCCGTCATCTCGTCCAGGGGGTTCGACACGACGATGACCACGGCATCCGGGGAGTGCTGGGCGATGTTCTCGGCCACGTTGCGCACGATGCGGGCGTTGACCTCGATGAGGTCCATCCGGCTCATGCCCGGCTTGCGGGGCAGGCCGGCGGTGACCACCACCACGTCCGACCCCGCGGTCGCCTCGTACCCGGCGCCGGTCGCCGGGTCGGTGGTCTGCCCGATCACCGTGGTCTCGAAGCCCTCGATCGGCCGGGACTGGTTCAGGTCCAGCGCCAGGCCCTCGGGCCGGCCCTGGAGGATGTCGGTGAGGACCACCGTCTCGAAGACGTTGTACTCCGCGAGGCGCTGGGCGGTCGTGGAACCGTAGAAGCCAGCGCCGACGACGGTGACCTTGCCGTTCAGGGTCATGGGATTCCTCTCTCAGGCGCCGGCGTCCCGGCGCGGTCGCGTGACCGCATCAGCCTACTCGTCAGCCCCCCGGCACCGGCCGGGACCACTGTCCCCCGCCGGGGGCGTGAGGACCTCGATGCCCGGGTCCTACGACGGCGGCGGGACGATCAGGGCGAACACCGCCAGGCTGATGCCGAGGACCCCCATGGTGGCCAGGTCGATGCGACGGCTGCGGATGGCCAACCATCCCGCGTCGGCGTCCGAGAGCAGGGCGCGCAGGAAGAACGCCAGTACCGCGCAGCCGGCGAACAGCACCGAGCCCCGGCGGAAGTGGTCCGTGGCGACGATGGCCAGCGACACCACCATCCCGGCCAGCACCAGGGTGAGCGGCCATTGGACGCGCGGACCGGCCGCCTCGCGCCGGACCGCCCGGGCCAGGTCGGCATCCTCGATCTGGCGGTCCTCGCCGAAGACGGGCTCCTCCGGCTGCTGCGGGTCGGCGCCGGTGGTCACGCCGCCCCGGTCCGGGACGACCCGGCCACCGCGCGGGCAGCAGCCTCGACCACGTTGGCCAGCAGCATGGCCCGGGTCATCGGACCGACGCCACCGGGCATCGGCGCGACGTGCCCGGCCACCTCTCGGACGCTGGGGTGCACGTCGCCCACCAGCCCGGAGGCGGTGCGGGTGATGCCCACGTCGAGCACCGCTGCGCCGGGCCGGACCAGGTCGGCGGTGATCAGGTGCGCGACCCCCGCCGCGGCCACCACGATGTCGGCCTGTCGGGTGTGCGCGGCCAGGTCCCGGGTGCCGGTGTGGCACAGGGTCACGGTGGCGTTCTCCGACTTGCGCGTCAGCAGCAGCCCCAGCGGCCGGCCGACCGTCACTCCGCGGCCGACCACGCACACCTGCGCGCCGTTGATGACCACCCCGTACCGGCGCAGCAGCTCGACGATGCCCCGCGGGGTGCACGGCAGCGGGGCCGGGGTGCCCAGGACCAGCCGCCCGAGGTTCACCGGGTGCAGCCCGTCGGCGTCCTTGTCGGGGTCCATCTGCTCGAGCACCGCGTTCGGGTCCAGGCCCCGGGGCAGCGGCAGCTGCACGATGTACCCGGTGCAGGTCGGGTCGGCGTTGAGCTCGCGCACCGCGGCGAGCACGTCGGCCTGGCTGGCCGTGGCCGGCAGGTCCACGCGCAGCGAGGTGATGCCGACCTCGGCGCAGTCGCGGTGCTTGCCCGCCACGTACGCGTGCGACCCGGGGTCGTCGCCGACCAGGACCGTCCCCAGGCCGGGCACCACCCCGGCCTCCCGCAGGTCCGCCACGCGGGCTGCCAGCTCCGCCTTCACCGCGGCCGCGGCCGCCTTGCCGTCGAGGATCGTCGCGCTCACGCCGCAGATTGTCGCAGGCGGCGGGCCCGGGACCGGCCCCGGACCGGCCGGGGCACCGCCCGGTCGCGGCATCCCCGCCGCCCCCGACCCGGCGCGGGCTCAGCGCAGCCGGTCGATGACCCAGGCCGCCCGGGTGCCGTGCGCCGCCAGGGCGGCGTGGACCTGCCCGGCGTCCGGGCGGCCGTCGGGCCCGAGCAGGGTGTCGCCGTTGATCCCGGTCGCGACGAACAGGCAGTCGATGCCCTCGCGGTCCGCGCCGATCACGTCGGTGGGGATCCCGTCGCCGACCGCCAGCAGGCGATCCGCCGGACGGCCCAGCAGGTCCGCCACCACAGCACGAGCCCGCTGGTAGATCGGCGGGTGGGGCTTGCCGGCCTGCACGACACGACCGCCGAGCGCCTCGTACTGCGCCGCCACCGACCCCGCGCACCACTGCAGGGATGACCCGTGCATGACCTGGACGTCCGGGTTGGCGCACACGAGCTCCAGGTCGCGGATGCGTGCCCGGGTCAGCACGTCCCGGTACGAGCCCGGCTCCTCCAGGGCGTCGCGCAGGCCGGCGATGACCGCGAACTGCGCGTCCGCGACCCCGGCGAACGCCACCCCCGTGCCCTCCCACAGGGAGGTGTCCGTGGTCCGGCCCAGCCGCAGGGCGGGTCCGGGGGCCCGTCTGGCCAGCTCCTCACGGACCAGGTCGCCACTGGTCACGAGGGCGTCCCAGGCATCGCGGGGGATCCCGACGCGCGCCAGCGGGGCCAGCAGGGCCGATCCCGGCCTGGGGACGTTCGAGGTCAGCACGACGGGCACGCCGCGGGCCCGCGCTGCCCGCATCGCGGGGACCGCCCCCGGGATCGCCGCGCGCCCGTCGTGGATCGTGCCCCAGATGTCGCAGAGGATCGCGTCGTGCTCGCCCAGCAGCGCTGCCAGGGAGTCGACGGGCTGCGGCCACCCCGGCTCGACGGGTGCCACGCTCAGTGGAAGAAGTGCCGGGTGCCGGTGAGGTACATCGTGACCCCGGCCGCCTCGGCCGCCGCGATCACCTCGGCGTCGCGCACCGACCCGCCCGGCTGCACGACCGCGCGCACGCCGCCGTTGATGAGCACCTCGAGGCCGTCCGGGAACGGGAAGAACGCATCGGAGGCCGCGACGGACCCGCGGGCACGCTCCTCGCCAGCCCGGGCGACCGCGAGCCGGGCGCTGTCGACGCGGTTGACCTGACCCATGCCGATGCCCACCGCGGCACCTGCGCGGGCCAGCAGGATGGCGTTGGACTTCGCCGAGCGACAGGCCCGCCAGGCGAACGCCAGGTCGGCGAGGGTCGCCTCGTCGGCCGGTTCGCCGCACGCCAGCGTCCACGTCGTCGGGTCGTCGCCGGGGGCGTCGATGCGGTCGCGCGACTGCATCAGCAGGCCGCCGCTGATCGGGCGGACCTCCACCGTGGCCGACTCCGGCACCGGGGGGGCGACCAGTATCCGCAGGTTCTTCTTGCGGGTCAGGATCTCCAGGGCGTCGTCGTCGAAGGCCGGCGCGACGATGACCTCGGTGAACACCGGTGCCACCTGCTCGGCCATCGCGGCGGTCACCGGCCGGTTGGCGGCGATCACCCCACCGAAGGCGGAGACCGGGTCGGTCTCGTGGGCCCGGGCGTGGGCCTCGGCCACGTCGGAGCCGACTGCGATCCCGCACGGGTTGGCGTGCTTGATGATCGCCACGGCCGGCTCGGCGAAGTCGTACGCGGCCCGCCGCGCGGCGTCGGCGTCGACGTAGTTGTTGTAGGACATCTCCTTGCCGTGCAGCTGGGTGGCACCGGCCAGCCCGCCCGGGAAGTGCGCGTCGGTGTACAGGGCGGCCCGCTGGTGCGGGTTCTCGCCGTAGCGCAGCACCGCGGAGCGCTCCCAGGCCCCCGCTGCCCACGCCGGGAACCCGGAGCCGCCGTCGGTGGGCGCCACCACGCTGCCCATCCACGAGGCGACTGCGATGTCGTAGGTGGCGGTGTGCACGAACGCCTCGGCGGCCAGGCGGGCCCGCTGCGCCAGGGTGAACCCACCGGAGCGCACCGCCTCGATCACCTCCGGGTACGCCGACGGCGAGGTGACGACCGCCACGCTGGGGTGGTTCTTGGCCGCACCGCGGACCATCGACGGCCCGCCGATGTCGATCTGCTCGATGCACTCGTCCGGGCTGGCCCCGGAGGCCACCGTGGCGGTGAACGGGTACAGGTTCACGACGACCAGCTGGAACGGCTCGATCCCGAGGCCCTCGAGCTGGGAGATGTGGTCGTCCAGGCGCAGGTCGGCCAGGATCCCGGCGTGCACCTTCGGGTGCAGCGTCTTGACCCGACCGTCCAGGCACTCCGGGAACCCGGTCAGCTCGGACACCTCCACGACCGGCACGCCGGCCGCGGCGATCCGCGCCGCGGTCGAGCCGGTCGACACGATCTGCACCCCCGCCCCGTGCAGCGCGGTGGCCAGCTCCTCCAGCCCGGTCTTGTCGTAGGCGGACACCAGGGCCCGTCGGACCGGGATGATGTCGCGGGGGATGCTCATGCCAGGGTCACCTTCCTGCCGGAGACGTGCACGTTGTGGGTGGCCATCCGGCGGACGACGTCCACCAGCAGGGCCCGTTCGACGACCTTGATCCGCTCGTGCAGCGACGCCTCGTCGTCGTCGGCCTCGACCGCGACCGGTCGCTGGTCGATGATCGGCCCGGTGTCGACGCCCTCGTCGACCAGGTGCAGCGTGGAGCCGGTGACGCGAACGCCGTACGCCAGCGCGTCGCGCACGGCGTGGGCGCCCGGGAAGCTGGGCAGCAGGGCCGGGTGGGTGTTCACGATCCGCAGCGGGAAGGCTGCCAGGACTGCCGGCCCCAGGATGCGCATGAACCCCGCCGAGACCACCCAGTCGGGCTCGAATGCCTCCAGGGCGTCACGCAGGGCCAGATCCCACGCGCCGCGGTCCGGGTGGTCCGACAGCGCGACCGCGACACCGGGCACTCCCGCCGCGCGGGCCCGCCCCAGCCCGGCCGCCGCGGGGTTGTCGGAGACGACGCCGACGACCTCGGCGGGGTAGTGACGGTCGGCGCACGCATCGAGCAGGGCCTGCAGGAGGGTCCCCGAACCGGAGACCAGTACGACGAGCCGGGTCCGCGCCACGGGGCGATTCTACGCGCCGCGCCGGGGGCCTCCCCCGACCCGCAGCCGCGCGCGGGACCGGGCTCAGTCGCGCCCGGTGGGGTCCGGGCCGGCCACCGCGCCGCCGACGGAGCGCTGCTCGGCCCGGTACAGCTCCCAGGTCAGCAGCAACGACTGCGCCGCCGCGTCCAGGATGAACCCCAGGACGACGAGCATCGCCGCACAGGCCGCGACCGGCAGGGGCTGCGGGCCGACGCCGACCAGGGCCCCCACCGACCCCGAGGCGAGGACCCCGAGCCCGGCGACCAGCACCATCACCACCAGCCCGACGCCGATCGCCCCGAGCGCGGCCCCCGTGAACGTGGGCAGGTCTCGACCCCACCGGATCCGGCCCGCGAGCACGCCCACGGCGACCGGGAGCAGCAGCAGGACCGGGAGCCACGCCGGGATGGAGGTGGGCAGGGCCGCCAGGATCGGCAGCACCGGAAGGCTCTCCGCCTGGCCACCGAACGCACTGAGGTCCCCGGCCGCCCCGACCTGGAACCCAGGGCCGACCATCAGGGCCATCGCCCAGATCGACACCGTGGGCAGGGCCAGGACGCACAGCAGCGTGAGGAAGAGCGTGCCCATCAGCCCGGCGTCGATCTCCACCAGGATCTGCAGGACGTCCACCACGTGGCGCAGCAGGCTCAGGGTCACCAGCGCCGATCCCGCGGCGAACAGCGCCACCACGCCGGCCACCCCCGCGAGCAGCGTCCGCCAGGTGGCGTCGCTGATCCGGGCCCGCAGGCCGGTGACCAGGCCGGCCTCGCCGGAGATCCCCCAGGTCAGCCCCACGGCGGCCACCAGGCCGGTGACCCCCATCGCGACCAGCGGGGACGCCTGCGCACCGTGGCGGGCGCTCAGCCAGGCGACCATGGCGCCCCCCAGGGCGTACGTGCCCGCCCCGGAACCGACGATGGTGACGACCTCGTGGCCGCTGGGCCGGGCGAGCAGCCGACCCGCCCACCGCCCACCGCGCCGGGTGAGCAGCAGGCCGAGCGCCAGCGCGCCCAGGGGCAGCAGCGTGACGCGGGTGGAGCCGATCACCAGCGGGACCTGGTGCGCACCCAGCCACGTCAGGCCGGAGGCGCTCCACGCGGCCGCGGCGTCGCCCGTGGCGTTCGGGGCCAGGGCCCAGGCGACCATCACCAGGCAGGTGACCACGCCCACGCCGACCAGCAGGCTCCAGATCGCCGCTGCGACCCCGGCCACCACGGGCCGGCGCGACCGGACCAGCAGGAGCTGGTCCTCCTCGGCGTCGTCGACGAGCAGCGACGGGGCCTCCACATCCATCCCCTGATTCTCCCCCAGCCCGGCGGGTGCCCCCGGCCGCGGCACGCCCGGACGTCCGGTCGGGACCGGGGCCAGGGTCAGGCGAACAGGTCGTGGACCAGCCGCGCAGTGCCCGACGGGGTCCGCCCGACGTGCACGCCGACAGCCTCCAGCGCTTCCTTCTTGGCCTGCGCCGTGCCGGACGAGCCGGAGACGATGGCACCCGCGTGGCCCATGGTCCGGCCCTCGGGAGCGGTGAACCCGGCCACGTAGCCGACCACCGGCTTGGTGACGTTCTCGGCGATGAAGGCCGCCGCGCGCTCCTCGGCGTCGCCGCCGATCTCGCCGATCATGACGATGACCTCGGTGTCCGGGTCGTCCTGGAACAGCCGCAGCGCGTCGATGTGCGTGGTCCCGATGATCGGGTCGCCGCCGATCCCGACCGCGGTCGAGAACCCGATGTCGCGCAGCTCGTGCATCATCTGGTAGGTCAGCGTGCCGGACTTGCTGACCAGGCCGATCGGGCCCGGGCCGGAGATGTCGGCCGGGATGATGCCCACGTTGGACAGCCCGGGCGAGATGACCCCAGGGCAGTTCGGCCCGACGATCCGGGTGACCCCGGAGTTCTGCGCGTACTGGAAGAACGCGGCGGTGTCCAGGGTGGGCACCCCCTCGGTGATCACGACCACCAGGGGCATGCCCGCGTCGACGGCCTCCTCGACCGCGGCCCTCGTCCCGGCGGGCGGCACGAACACGACCGACACGTTCGCCCCGGTCTCGGCCATCGCGGCGCCGACCGAGCCGAACACCGGCAGCGTGGCCTGCGGGAACGTGGCGCTCTGGCCGGCCTTGCGCGGGTTCACCCCGCCCACCACGGTGGTACCGGCCCGCAGCATCAGGCCGGTGTGCTTCATGCCCTCCGAGCCCGTCATGCCCTGCACGATCACCCGGGAGCTGCCGTCAAGCAGGATCGCCATCGCCCGTCCTCTACTTCCCCGCCGCGGCGAGCTCGGCCACCCGACGGGCGGCGGCGTCCATGGTCTCGACCAGCTCGACGACCTCGATCCCCGACTCGCGCAGGATCTGGCGGCCCTCCTCGGCCCGGTTGCCGTCGATGCGGCACACCAGGGGCTTGTCCACCGTCCGACCGGCGTCGCGCAGCATCCCGATCGCCAGGATCACGCCGTTGGCGACCTCGACGCAGGAGGTGATCCCGCCGAACACGTTGACGAAGACCGAGCGCACGTCCGGGTCGGTCAGCACGATGTCCAGCCCGTTGCTCATGACCTCGGCGCTGGCCCCGCCGCCGATGTCGAGGAAGTTGGCCGGGCGGATGCCGCCGAACTCCTCACCGGCGTAGGCCACGACATCGAGGGTCGACATGACCAGCCCGGCACCGTTGCCGATGATCCCGACCTCGCCGTCGAGCTTGACGTAGTTCAGGTCGAAGGTGCGCGCCCGCAGCTCGATCGGGTCGGTCTCGGCCACGTCGACCAGGTCGGCGCGGGAGGCGTGGCGGAAGTCCGCGTTGCTGTCGAGGGTGACCTTGCCGTCCAGGGCCAGCACCCGGCCGTCGGCCGTGCGAACCAGCGGGTTGACCTCGACCAGGGTCGCGTCCTCCTGGACGAGCACCTTCCACAGGCTGCACAGCACCTGCACGACCTGGTCGGCGACGGCCTGCGGGAACTGGGCCGCGGCGACGATCTCCCGCGCCTTGGCCTCGTCGCAGCCCTCCAGCGCATCGACCCGGATCATCGCCAGGGCGTCCGGGTTGTCCCGGGCCACCTGCTCGATCTCCACGCCGCCCGCCACGGAGGCCATCGCCAGGAACGACCGGTTGGCACGGTCGAGCAGGAAGGAGACGTAGTACTCCTCGGCGATGTCGGCCGCCTCGGTGACCAGCACCCGGCGCACCGTGTGGCCCTTGATGTCCATCCCCAGGATGTCCTGGGCACGGGCGCTCGCCTCGTCCTCGCCGCGGGCGAGCTTGACCCCGCCGGCCTTGCCGCGCCCACCGGTCTTCACCTGGGCCTTGACCACCACCGTCCCGCCGATGCGGCGGGCAGCCAGGCGCGCGGCGTCCGGGGAGGCGCACACGACGCCGGGGACGACGGGGACGCCGTGCTTTCCGAACAGGTGCTTGGCCTGGTACTCGTACAGATCCACCTCGGGGCTGCTCCTCCCGGACGAGGGACCCCGCGGTGGTGCCCTGTGCGGGGAACGGGCCGACCCGCGTACCGTACCCCAGTCCGCAGCCCGCAGCGGCCGCGTCGATCAGGCGGCGTGGGCGACGTGATCCCTGACCCAGCCGACGATCTCGTCCGTGCGGGTGCCCGGCGTGAAGACGTGCGCGACGCCCATCGCCTCGAGCTTCGGGATGTCGTCCTCCGGGATGATCCCGCCGCCGAAGACGCAGATGTCGTCGACGCCGCGCTCGCGCAGCAGGTCGATGACGGCCTGGAAGAGGGTCAGGTGCGCCCCCGACAGGATGCTCAGGCCGATGCCGTCGGCGTCCTCGGCGATCGCCGTGGCGACGATCTGCTCGGGCGTCTGGTGCAGCCCGGTGTAGATCACCTCGATGCCGGCGTCGCGGAGCGCGCGGGCGACGACCTTGGCCCCACGATCGTGGCCGTCGAGGCCCGGCTTGCCGACGATGACCCGGATGTGCTCACCGGTCAGGTTCAGGGAGCTCGTCATGGTGCAAGGGTAGCCCCCGGCATCGGGCGGTCGGACGCCCAGTGGCCGACCGACCCGTACCCCCCCGGGGGCCTACAGCTTCTCCACCGGCGCGTAGCGCAGCAGCAGCCGCTTGACGCCCTCGGAACCGAAGTCGACGCTGGCCTCGGCCCGGTCGCCGGCCCCTGAGGTGCTCACAACCGTGCCCATGCCGAACGTCGGGTGCAGCACCCGGTCACCCGCTGCCAGCGAGACCACGGGTCGCGATCCCGTCGTCCGCGCCTGCGGCTTGGCGGCGGCGGCGGCCAGCGACGGCGAGGACCCGTACCCCCCCGCACTGGGCGGGGTGTAGCGCCGGGGCTCCTCCCGCTCCCATCGGATCAGCTCGGTCGGGATGTCGGCCAGGAACCGCGACTCGGGGTTGTAGCTCGGGGAGCCCCACGCCGACCTGCTGACCGAGCGGGTGACGTAGAGCCGCTCGCGGGCCCGCGTGACGCCCACGTAGGCCAGCCGGCGCTCCTCTGCCAGCTCCACCGGGTCGGTCATGGCCCGCATGTGGGGGAAGACGCCGTCCTCCATGCCGGTGAGGAACACGACCGGGAACTCCAGGCCCTTGGCGGTGTGCAGCGTCATGAGGGTCACCACGCCCTCGTGGTCCTCGCCCTCCGGGATCTCGTCGGCGTCGGCCACCAGCGCGACCCGCTCCAGGAAGTCCGCCAGGCTCCCGGAGGACTCCCCGGACTCCGCGGCCTCCCGGGTGAACTCCGTGGCCACCGCCTCGAACTCGGCCACGTTCTCGACGCGGACCTCGTCCTGGGGGTCGGTGGAGGCCTGCAGCTCGGCCAGGTAGCCCGACCGCTCCAGCACCGCGCGCATCACGTCCGCCGGCGTCCCGCCGGAGTCGACGACCGCTGCGAGGTGGTCGAGCACGGCGACGAAGGATGCGATCGCCGCCGCCGAGCGGGGAGCCATCCCGGGGATCTCGCCGGCCCGGCGCAGTGCCTGGCCGAACGTGATCCGCTCGGCCTGGGCGAAGTCGGCCACGTACGCCTCGGCCCGCTCGCCGATGCCCCGCTTGGGGACGTTGAGGACCCGGCGCAGGCTGACGTCGTCGGCGGGGTTGGCCACGACCCGCAAGTACGCCAGGACGTCGCGGATCTCGCGACGCTCGTAGAACCGGGTGCCCCCGACGACCTTGTAGGCGAGCCCGGTGCGGATGAACACCTCCTCCAGGGCCCGGGACTGGGCGTTCGTCCGGTAGAAGACCGCCACCTGACCGGGGCGGGCCAGCCCCGCATCGCAGAGCCGGTCGATCTCGGTGCCGACGAACGCCGCCTCGTCGTGCTCGGAGTCGGCCACGTATCCGACGATCTGCTCACCCTGCCCGGCGTCGGTCCACAGCTTCTTGGCCTGCCGGTCGGGGTTGCGCGCGATCACGGCGTTGGCCGCGGACAGGATCGTCTGGGTCGACCGGTAGTTCTGGTCCAGCACGATCTGGCGGGCGTCCGGGTAGTCGGTCGAGAACTCGACGATGTTGCGCACCGTGGCGCCGCGGAAGGCGTAGATCGACTGGTCGGAGTCGCCGACGACCACGAGCGCCCCCGGAGGCAGCTGCCCGTCGGGCCGCCCCACCAGCTCGGCCACCAGGCGGTACTGGGCGTGGTTGGTGTCCTGGTACTCGTCGACCAGGATGTGCCGGAACCGGCGACGGTAGTGCTCGGCGACGTCCGGGAACCCGACCAGCAGGCTCACCGTGTGCCCGATGAGGTCGTCGAAGTCGACGGCCTGGGCCCGGGCCAGCCGCTGCTGGTAGGCCGCGTAGACGTCGGCGAGCACCTCCTCGGTCGGGTTCGCCGCGCGGGAGCGGAAGGTCTCGTGGTCGACGAGCTCGTTCTTCAGCGCGGAGATGCGGTTGAGCAGCCCGCGCGGGGGGTTGCGCTTGGCGTCGAGGTCCAGGTCGCGCGAGACCAGGGTGACCAGGCGCAGGCTGTCGGCCTGGTCGTAGATCGAGAAGCCGGACTTCAGCCCCAGCCGGTCGCCCTCGCGACGCAGGATCCGCACGCACGCCGAGTGGAACGTGGACACCCACATCGCCCGCGCCTTCGGCCCGACCGCGGCCTCCACCCGTTCGCGCATCTCGGCGGCGGCCTTGTTGGTGAACGTGATCGCCAGGATCTCGCCGGGGCGCGCGTCGCCGGTGGCCAGCAGGTGCGCGATCCGCCGGGTCAGGACCCGGGTCTTGCCCGACCCCGCCCCGGCGACGATCAGCAGGGGGCTGCCCCGGTGCTCGACCGCCTGGCGCTGCGGGGGGTTGAGGTCGCGCACCAGGTCGTCGATGGACGCCTCACGCTGCGCGGCGCGCTCCACCCGCGCGTCACCGGCGCGGTGGTCAGCCTCGCCCCGGGCGGCGGCCACGGCAGCGCGCACCATGTCGGCAGCGCGCGGGACGGCCGATGCGCCCGGCCCGGGGACGACCCGCGGCCGGTCAGCCGCACGATCGGCGGCCGCGTCGACGTCCTCGGAGGGCAGCGTGGCGTGGGGCAGGCGGGGCAGCAGGTCGTCCAACAGCACCCGCGAATTCTAGGTGTCCGGTACGACACGCGACCGATGCCCGGCGCGGCCCCGGGTGTCGGTCAGCGGACCTTGACCTTGACCCGGGCGGCCCAGGTGCGACCCGCCGCGTTCGCCACCGACACCGACATCCAGTACTTCCTGCCCTTCTTCAGCCCCTTGATGGTGCACGAGCGCTTCGTCGGCCCGACCTTGCAGGTGCCGGCCACCTTCGCACCCTTCTTCGCGCTGGTCAGCGCCTGCACCCGGTAGCCGGTGATCCGGGAGTTCGCGGCCCCGGTCGGGGCCTTCCACCGGGTGGTGACCCTCCGGTGCCCGGCCGTGGCCTTCACGGAGCGGGGCTTGTGGGGCGCCTTGAGGACCGGTGCGGGTGCGGGCGCCGGGCCCGCCGACGTCGAGGTCAGGTACCCGACGACCGAGGCGCTGACCGCGGCCGAGCCCAGCGACGGCGAGACCGCGAACGTGCCGCGCGAGGACAGCGGCACCACCACGGTCGCCGTCGTCGTCGCGCCGATCCCGAGCGGGACCTGCCCGGTCGGTCGGGCCCCACCCGAGGACCACACCGACAGCTTCGACGGCGCGTTGCTGCGCACCGTGAGCCGGACCGCGACCGCGACGGCCGAGTCCGGGACCGCAGCGGTGGCCGAAGCGTGCAGGCTGCGCCCGGCCAGCACCCGGCAGCCGCGGGTCAGCCCGGCACCGGCACCCCGCGCGGTGTCCAGCACGCTGACCGGGTCGACGGCCACGAGGCCGGGGACCTCGGACCCGGACGGCACCAGGTACGCCCGTCCGGCCCCCGGGGCCGCCGACGTGCTCGTCGCGGCACACGAGGGCAGCGTCATCGCGGTCCCGGTCCACCAGCTGGTCAGCTTGGCCGCACCGTCCCAGGACAGGGAGATGTGGACGTGGTTG
The DNA here is from genome assembly GCA_039812125.1 of Candidatus Nanopelagicales bacterium. Taxonomy (GTDB): domain Bacteria; phylum Actinomycetota; class Actinomycetes; order S36-B12; family CAIYMF01; genus Prado023. The sequence continues at coordinate 5,262 of JBDHZV010000043.1, read as the reverse complement.
CGGTGGCAGGTGGTGTCGTAGGACGCGGCGGACTTCGACGACGCCGTGCAGCCGCTGTACTCGGTCCACCCGGGCCGGTTGCGCTCGTCGTAGGTGCGGATCATCCGGTTGTTCCAGATGACGTACATCACGCCGAGCCGCCGGGCCATCTCCTTGGGCGTGCCGTCCCGGCCGTCGGCGAGCAGCCACGCCAGGAACGCGTCGACCTCGGCCTTCTCCGACGACACCCGCACCGAGTGCATCCAGTCCACCGCGCGGCCGTCGAAGTGCTCGCTGGTGCTGCTCGTGCAGGCCCGCGGGATGTACACCGTCGCTGGTCCGTAGGTCCGGACCAGCAGGTCCTTCAGCGCGGTCGACCCGGGCCGGGCCGTGGGGTCGCAGATGGTCTGGGCCTCGTAGAACGAGGGGCTGTCGATCGTCGCCGGGAGGGTCACGTCCGGGGTGGGCACCGGCTGCGCGGCCAGCACCGGAAGGGCGGGCTGGCCCAGGAGCAGGGCTGACGCGACCGCACCGGCGAGGGCCAGGCGGGCTGAGCGCATGGTCTTCCCTTCGGTCGGAGCACCCCCCGAGGTTGAGGGTCAACCTACGATGTCCGTCGTGGAGAACCCGGCAGTGCCCTCGCGTGTCCTGGTCGTGACCGCCCATCCCGACGACGTCGACTTCGGCGCGGCGGGCACCGTGGCGCAGCTCGTCGCCGGAGGCGCCGAGGTCACTTACTGCGTCGTGACCGACGGCGACGCCGGCGGGTTCGACCCCGCCGTGCCGCGCGCCGACATCCCGGGCATCCGTCGCGCCGAGCAGCGTGCGGCAGCCGAGGTCCTGGGTGTGCACGACGTGCGCTTCCTGGGCTACCGCGACGGCCAGCTGACGGTCACGCACGACCTGCGCCGCGACATCACCCGGGTGATCCGGCAGGTGCGCCCGGAGCGCGTGCTCACGACCTCGCCCGTGCGCAACTGGGAGCGCATCGGCAGCTCCCACCCCGACCACATGGCCGCAGCCGAGGCAACGGTCCAGGCGATCTACCCCGACGCCCGCAACCAGTTCGCCCACCCGACGCTGGTGGCCGACGAGGGCCTGGGCGAGTGGATCGTCCCCGAGCTGTGGATGTTCGGCTCCCCGACCCCGAACACCTTCCCGGACGTCACCGACGAGCTGCCCCGCAAGCTCGAGGCGCTGCGGGCCCACGTCAGCCAGACCGCGCACATGACCGACCTGGCGGACCTCATCGTGGGGTGGATGACCGACGCCGCGCGGCGCGGCGGCCTGCCCGAGGGCCGCCTCGCGGAGGCGTTCCACGCGGTGCGCACCGGCTGAGCGCGACACGCGCGCCCCGACGGGTGAAGCGGACTTCGCCTAGGGTGCTGCCATGGAGTTCCTCTACGACGCGCTCGTCGTCCTGCACTTCGTCGGCCTGGCATCCCTGCTGGGCGGGTGGCTGGTCCAGATCTCGGCGTCCCCGCGCGTGGTCAACCGCGCGATGGTCGACGGCGCCCTGACCCAGCTGGTCACCGGCGTGGCCCTGGTCGGGATCGCCGAGGCATCCCTGGACGAGGAGCTCAACCACGCGAAGGTCGGGGCCAAGCTGGTCATCCTGCTGGTGATCGTGGCGCTCACCCTGGCCAACCGGAGGAAGGAGTCGATCTCCACCGGGGTGTGGGCCGCCATCGGCCTGCTCACCCTGGCCAACGTCGTGATCGCGGTCTTCGTCTGAGCTCGCCGGTCGCCCCGGGTCAGACCACCCCACGGGCCTGGGCCCACCGGGCCAGCTCGTGGCGGTTGGACAGCTGCAGCTTGCGCAGCACCGAGGACACGTGGGTCTCCACGGTCTTGACCGACAGGACCAGCTCCCGGGCCACCTCCCGATAGGTGTACCCGCGGGCGATGAACCGCATCACCTCGCGCTCGCGCGGGGACAGCTGGTCCAGCTCGTCGCGCACCGGGGCGCCCGGCCGGGAGAACGCATCCAGGACGAATCCGGCCAGGCGGGGGGAGAACACGGCGTCACCGGCCGCCACCCGGTGGATGGCGTCGAGCAGCTCCGGACCGGTCACGCCCTTGGTCACGTAGCCGCGCGCACCGCCGCGGACCACGCCGATCACGTCGTCGGCGGCGTCGCTGACGCTCAGCGCCAGGAACCGGGTGGCCGGCAGCTCGGCCACGCACGCGTCGAGGACGGCGCGCCCGCCGCCCCCGGGCAGGTGGACGTCGAGCAGGACCACGTCGGGACGGGTCGCACGGATGACGACGACAGCCCTGGCGACATCGCCGGCCTCGCCGACGAGCTCCACACTGCCGCCCAGCTCCGCGGCGACGCCGGCGCGGAACAGGCCGTGGTCGTCGACGAGCACGACGCGGGGCAGCCGCTCAGCCATGTCGGGCCCCGATGGGCAGGATCAGCCGGATCTCCGTGCCGGATCCCGGGGCCGAGCGGACCGTCGCGCTGCCCCCCGCTGCGGCCATCCGCCCGACGACCGACTCCCGAAGCCCGTGGCGGTCGGGGCTCACGGCATCCGGGTCGAACCCCCGGCCCCGGTCCTTCACGTTGACCTCCACCTGGTCCTCGGTCACCTCGGCGTACACCGTGGCGGGGGCGTCGGCGTGCTTGGCGGCGTTGACGACGGCCTCCCGGGTCGCGGCCACCACGGCCGCCACCCGATCATCCACCTGCACGTCCCCGACGGTCACCAGCTCGATGCGTGCGTCGTAGTCGGACTCCGTCGCGGCCGCCACCTCGGCCAGCGCCGCCCCCAGCGAGCCGGCGCGCCCCTCCGGGGCGTACAGCCAGGAGCGCAGCGCCCGCTCCTCGGCCCGGGCGAGCCGCATGACCTCACGGGGGTCGTCGGCGCGGCGCTGGATCAGGGTCAGTGTCTGCAGCACGGAGTCGTGCACCCGCGCGGCCATGACCGCCCGCTCCTCGGCACGCACCGCGGCGTAGCGCTGCGCCTGCAGGCCCGACACCCACGCGGACACCCAGGGCAGTGCGATGAGCGCGAGACCGGCGACGACCGCCCCTGCGGCTGCCAGGCCGCGCAGGCCTGTGATCAGGTCCACCCGCGGCCCGATGAAGCCCACCAGGCCAGCCAGGACCAGGCCCAGTCCGACGAGCACCCGCAACCAGGCCCGCTGGTCGGTCACGGACGCGGTGGCGTGAACCCCGGCCTGGGCCCGGGCCCGCAGCGCCTCGCGCCGGGAGTCGTCGCCCTGCCGCCACAGCACCACCACTCCCGCCCCGACCAGCAGGACGGGGGCCCAGGCCGTGAGCTGCACCGGGATCCCGAGGGCGGACAGGGCCATGAGCCCTCCGAGCGCCAGTGCCACCAGCCCCAGGACGCCGCTGAGGTCCCACCCGGCGCCGCCCCGGGATCGCGCCACGGCGGTGTCCCCGGCCGGGACCGGCTCCAGCGGCAGGAAAGCCCACATGAGCAGGTACGCCAGCAGTCCCAGCCCGCCGGCGAGGGTGGCCACGACGAACCCCAGGCGCACGGTCCAGGCGGGCACCGCCCAGTGCTCGGCCAGCCCGCCGGCCACGCCCCCGACCCAGCGCTGCGACGTGCTGCGCAGCACGCGCCGGACCTGCGGGGCATCGGGCATGGGCCCATGATGTCGCGGCCGGGCGAAGGCGTCCTCAGGGCCCGACCCTGAGTGGCCCTCAGGGTGCGCTCAGGGTCAGTTCAGGGGGGAATCGGATCCGCTCGGGGGGCCGGCGGGTGCAGGGTGGAGACATGACCGACACCGACCCCACCACACCGTCCCCCACCCCCGACGACCGACCGACCGAGGCCCTCGGATCGGCGGCCCCGCCCCCGCAACCGGCCGCTGCCGGTTCGCCCGATCCCACGCAGCCGGGTGCCGGCTGGTACCAGGGGGCCCCATCCCCGGGTGCCGGCTACCCGCCCCCCACCTCCGCGTACCCCCCGCCCGGCGCGTCGTACCCCCCGCCCGGCCCGGCCTACCCCCCGCCCGGTGCGCCCTACCCGCCGCCGTGGCCGTCCCGGCGGCTGACCCGCAGCCGCGACGACCGGATGCTGGCCGGCGTGTGCGGCGGCCTGGCCCGGTACTGGAACACCGACCCGGTGCTGCTGCGGATCCTGGCCGTCGTGCTGACCCTCTTCACCGGTGGCGCCCTGGCCATCGGCTACCTCATCGCCCTCATCGCCATCCCGGAGGAACCCATGAGCACGGGCGGGCCCGCCCCTTTCGCACCCACGCCTGAGCCTGGCCAGGTCGGCTACGCCTCGGGCGGCAACCCCGCCTACGCCGGCCAGGCCTCGTACGCCGCCCCCGCCCCCCCTCGGGAGCGCTCCCACCTCGGCTGGCTCATCGTGTCGGTGGCCCTGCTGGTCGCCGGCATCCTCGGCCTGGTCGGGTTCCTCGTCCCGGCCTCGGTGCAGATGTGGGGGATCATCGGCGGGGTCAGCCTCGCGATCCTCGGCGTCGGGATGCTGGTCGGAACCCGGTACGGGCGCGCCCGGTGGCTGGTGTTCCTGGCCGTCCCGCTGGCATTCATCACCTTCGCCACCGTCACCGCGGGCAACTGGGTCCAGCAGAACCCCAACTGGGACCGGTGGACGACGGCCACCGCGGACGGCACGTGGGGTGGCCTGACCATCGGCGATCGCACCTGGACGGTCACCCCGGCAGACCGGGCGGACTCCCCCCTGCAGTACCGGCTGACCGCAGGTGAGGCCACGCTGGACCTGACCGCGCTGACCGACGCCGCCCGCCCCGAGCAGGTCGGCCAGCGCATCGAGATCGACGCCGGCGTCGGCCTGGGCCAGCTGCGGGTCCTCGTCCCGGACGACGTGGTCGTGGACCTGACCGCCACGGTCGACGCCGGACAGATCGACCTGCCCGGCCAGACTCCGCTCAAGGGCGAGAACCTGAGCGTCGACACCACCGTCCCGCAGGCCACCCCGGCCGAGGACGCCCCCGCCTACATCGTCACCCTCGACGCCGCCATCGGCGCCGGCAACCTGGAGGTGCTCCGTGAAGCAGCATGATCCCGACTACTTCAGCCTGGCCGCGGGCCTGCTGTTCACCATCCTGGGCGTGGCCCTGGCGATCAGTGCAGCGACCGGGTGGCAGCTCGACGGCCGCTGGATCGGCCCGTCCATCCTGATCGCCCTGGGCGCCGGTGGGGTCGCGGCCTCACTGTCGGCCGCCGCCCGCCAGCGGCGCACCCAGGCGGCCCGGGTGGAGTCCAGCGACTGGCCCAGCGACCCGTTCGCCTGACCCCACCCCCGCACAGCTCGGCCCCGC